>NZ_WJRS01000006.1:0-298724 GCF_028895205.1 Pseudomonas sp. ITEM 17296
TGGGTTGTGCGGGTCGTCGGGGTAGGTGGGCCCAGTGCCGACCGCCAGGGCCAGCGGTGAAACCAGTACGGCTGCAAGCAGGAAGGGGCGGATCATGGGGCAGGCTCCTTTGCATCGGGATGGGGGCAAGGCTTCTATTTCGATTGGGCCATCAAGCCCGCACCTGGTGCCCCCACCCCGATCAACGGTCACACCACCATCGACAGCAACATGATGAAGATGATGCCGACCACCGAAAGGATGGTCTCCATCATGCTCCAGGTCTTGAAGGTCTCGGCCACGGTCATGTTGAAGTACTGTTTCACCAGCCAGAACCCGGCATCGTTGACGTGTGACAGGATCAGCGAGCCGGCGCCAGTGGCCAGCACCAGCAGCTCACGGTTGACCCCAGGCACGAGGTCGATCACCGGTGCCACGATGCCCGCGCCCGTGATGGTCGCGACCGTCGCCGAACCCGTAGCGATGCGGATCACTGCCGCCACCAGCCAGGCCAGCATGATCGGCGAGATTTCGGCCTGCACGGCCATCTGCCCGATCACGTTGCCGACACCGGTATCCACCAGCATCTGCTTGAAGCCGCCGCCGGCACCGACGATCAGCACGATGGCGGCGGTGGGCGCCAGGCTCTGGTCGAGCATCTTCATGATCTGCTGGCGGTTGAAGCCACGCGCCGCGCCGAAGGTGTAGAAGGCCAGCAGCAGTGCAGCGAGCAGGGCGGTGATGGGGTGGCCGATCAGGTCCATCCATTGGCGCACGATGTGCTCCGCCGGCAGGACCACGTCGGCGAAGGTCTTGAGCAGCATCAACGCCACTGGCAGCAGTACCGTGACCAACGTGATGGTGAAGCTCGGCAGGTTGCCCTGGTCGGACTCCTTGGCGATCTGGTCCATCAGCTCTTGGGACGGGTTGCCCGGGATATAGCGTGAAATGAAGTTACCGAACAGCGGGCCGGCAATGATCGCGGTGGGCAGCGCGACGATCAGGCCGTAGAAGATGGTCTTGCCGATGTCGGCATGGAAGATGCCGATCGCCAGCAACGGCCCCGGGTGCGGCGGCACCAGGCCGTGAACCACGGACAGGCCGGCCAGCAGCGGTATGCCGATTTTTACCAGCGAAACGCCGGAGCGCCGAGCGACGATGAACACCAACGGGATCAGCAACACGAAGCCGATCTCGAAGAACAGCGGAATACCAACCAGGAAGGCGGCGAACATCATGGCCCAGTGCACGTTCTTCTTGCCGAAGGCGCGGATCAGGGTCTGGGCGATCTGGTCGGCGCCGCCGGAGTCGGCCATCAGCTTGCCGAGCATGGTGCCCAGCGCGAGGACGATACCGACGAAGCCCAGCACGCCGCCAAAACCGTCCTGGAACGATTTCATTACCTTGGCCACCGGCATGCCGGAGGTGAGGCCGAGGAAGCCGGCCGCGAGGGTGAGGGCGACGAAGGGGTGCACTTTGAAATGGGTGATCAGCAGGATCAGCCCGACGATGGTGACCAGTGCGTCGAGCAGCAGGAAGGTATCAGTAGCCAGTCCGAACATGGTTTTAATGCCTCGGTCTTATCGTTGTTTTGGGCGTAACGTTATGGAACTTTCAGGCGCTTTCATTGGTCGAGACAGCGCTGTCTTGGGTGAGCCGGATAAACCGCCAGGTTCAGGCGGTTTGCGCCAGGTCCCGCTCACCGCAAGGCTTTAGCCAGGTGTCTACCGTATTAGCCAAGGCATCGATGGCCTGGGTGGCGTCCAGTGACAAGGTCCGTGGCTCGCCATTCGGCGATTCGAGGGCCGCAAACTGGCTGTCGATGAGGCTCGCCGGCATGAAGTGCCCAGGGCGCGCCAAGACCCGCTTTTCGGCTTCGGCAGGGGTCAGTTCAAGGAACACGAACGCCAGGCCTGGCATGGACGCGCGCAACGTTTCGCGGTAACGGCGCTTGAGTGCCGAGCAGGTCAGGATCGGGCGTTCGCCCGACTGCACCGTGGCTTGCAATTCCTGGCCCAGGCGCACCAGCCAGCCGGCTCGGTCGTTATCGTCCAGGGGGATGCCAGCGCTCATCTTGCGGATGTTTTCGGCAGGGTGGAAAGCGTCGCCTTCGATCAGGCGGCCGCCGCTTCTGGCGGCAATGGCAGCGCCGACGCAGCTTTTGCCGCAGCCAGCTACGCCCATCACCACAATGGCGGACAGGGGAGAATTCATCAGTACCTCCTGCGGGGTGAGATAGCGCTGTCTCGTCGCTGACGAACAGCCACCTCCCCGGTGTTATTGGTCTTGTCCTTACGCAGTATGGACGCTTGGCACAGTGCACGTGGAACCGCTACCAAAGATTACATTGCCTGCGTCCTGAGACAGCGCTACCTTAGTGGCCGTTCCCCTCCCTTGGCAAGTAGTAAAATTACAACATCCATGTCCCGCACAGGCTCTCGCACCACCGGTCGTCCTACCCTGGCAGAAGTCGCCAGGCTTTCCGGGGTTTCCCCGATCACCGCATCCCGCGCCTTGCGCGGCGTCAGCACGGTTGCCCCGGCGCTGGTTGAAAAGGTTGCCGCTGCTGCGGCCAGCCTGGGCTATGTCGCCAACCCGGCAGCCCGCGCACTGGCTTCGGCGCGCAGCCAGTCGGTGGTGGTGCTGATCCCGTCGTTGTCCAACCAGTTGTTCATCGACACCCTCGAAGCCATTCACGAGGTGATGCGCCCGCGAGGGCTTGAGGTGTTGATCGGTAACTATCACTACGACATTGCCGAAGAAGAAAACCTGATCCGCAACTACTTGGCCTACCAGCCTTGCGGCATGCTGCTGACCGGTTTCGAGCGCAGTGACGCCGCGCGGCAGATGCTGGCGGCCAGTGGCGTGCCCTGCGTGCACATGATGGAGCTGGGCGGCGAGGCGGGTGCGTTGTCGGTGGGCTTCTCGCAGCAACAGGCAGGGCGCGCTGCGGCCAGGCACTTGATCGAGCGTGGGCGGCGCCGGCTGGCGTTCATTGCCGCGCAGCTCGACCCACGGGTGATGCAGCGTGCCGAAGGCTTCCGCCAAGCCCTCGCCGAGGCAGGGCTGCAGTCGACGGAGCTGGAAATCCTTGCACCGGAGCCTTCCTCGATCGCGCTGGGCAGTGCGTTGTTCAGCCAGCTGATGCAACAGGCGCCGGATGTCGACGGTATCTTCTTCTGCAACGACGACCTGGCCCAGGGTGCGGTCCTGCAGGCACTGCGCCAGGGCGTGGAAGTACCCCGCGAGGTGGCGATGGTCGGCTTCAACGACTTGCCCGCTTCTGCGCACATGGTCCCGCGGCTGACCTCTATTCGCACGCCGCGGGCTGCCGTTGGTCGGGGCGCCGCGCAGGCTCTGCTGGCGTTGCTTGACGGCAAGCGGGTGGCCACTGAGCAGCAAGACCTTGGTTTCGAGTTGATGGTGCGCGAAAGCTCGTGACACGCGGTGCCTGAGTAGCGCTTGGGGTGTTAATTACAAAGTGATATCAATGTGCTTGCACGGCGCAGTTGCCCATCTATGCTCAGGACACCCCGCGCATAAAGGAGCCCGGCGTCATGTTCGATTTCCATCGCAAGTCCGACTTGGTCGAGATTCAGCGTAGTCACCAGGCACTGGCCAGCGCGCAAGCGAAACTGGCGGCAATCAGCCGTTCGATGGCGATGATCGAGTTCGCGCCCGACGGCACCATTCTCGACGCCAACGAGCGTTTCTGCCAGGCCATGGGTTACAGCGTCGAAGAGCTACGCGGCAAGCACCATCGGTTGTTTTGCGACCCGGCCTACGTCAAGACGGCCGAGTATCAGCAGCTTTGGCGTGAATTGGGGCAGGGCAAGGCCATCAGCGGGACCTTCGAGCGCGTCGACAAGGCAGGGCGGGAGGTTTGGCTCGAAGCCAGCTACATGCCGGTGCTGGATGAGCAGCGCCAGGTCACCAGCGTGATCAAGGTGGCGTCGGACATCAGCCAGCGCGTTATGCAGGAGCACGAGAGCGAGAGCCTGCTCAAGGCCATCGGCCGCTCCATGGCGGTGATCGAGTTCACCCCTGCCGGGCGGGTGATCAAGGCCAACCAGAACTTTCTCACCACCATGGGCTACCGCCTGGAAGAGGTGGTCGGGCGCCACCACGGGCTGTTCTGCCTGCCCCAGGAGCGGGAGTCGTCGGCGTACCGTGAATTCTGGGCCTCGCTCAACCGCGGGGAATACCATTCGCACCGCTTCGAGCGCATCAACAAGCAAGGCCAGACGGTCTTTCTCGAAGCCTCCTACAACCCGATCTTCGACAGCAAGGGCCGGCTGTACAAGGTGGTGAAGTTCGCCAGCGACATCACCAGCCAGGTCTGCACCCAGCAAAGTGCCGCCGATGCCGCCCACGCCAGCTCCATGCAAACCGATGCCTGCGCCCGCAAGGGCACCGAGGTGGTACAGCAGGCGGTGCAGGTGATCGAACAGATTTCCCAGGAGCTCAATGACGCCGCACGCAGTATCGATGCAGTCAGCAAGCAGTCGGACGTGATCGGGCAGATCGTGTTGACCATTCGCGGCATCGCCGACCAGACCAACCTGCTGGCATTGAACGCGGCCATCGAGGCGGCGCGCGCTGGCGAACATGGGCGCGGTTTTGCCGTGGTCGCCGATGAAGTGCGCAACCTGGCGGCGCGTACCAGCAAAGCCACCTTGGAGATCGTCGATGTGGTGCGGCAAAACCATGACCTGTCGCTGTTGGCGGTGGCGAGCATGCAGTCGAGCCTGACGCGTACCGGCCATGGCGTGGCCCTGGCCAACGAGGCCGGCACGGTGATCATGGAAATCCAGCAAGGGTCACGCCACGTGGTCGATGCGATCAGCCAGATCAACTCGACGTTGCAATTGCACTGAGGGCGGCACTGAGTTCGTGCAACAGGGCCTGCATGCTGGCTTGCAGTTGCTGGCGCAGTTCAGCCGTTGGCAGCCCTTGGGCCTGCGCCTGTTCGATGGCTTCGCAGTGCTTGACCAGCGTGCGCATCTTGAGCATTTTTGCCCCACCCTTGATGCGGTGGGCCAAGGCGCGCACGGCGTCGCTATCCGCCTCTGGCCCGAGTGCACACAGAGCGGCCAAGTCTTCACTGGCGCTTTGTGACAGCTGCTCGAGCAGGTGCCGGGTGAGCTGTTCGTCGTCCTGAGTCAGGTGGCGCAACTCGCTCAGGTTGAAACCGCTGCCTTGGGCCTGCACAAGCGGTGTGTGCGTGCTGGCCTGGGGCAGGTGGTTTTTCAGGGTTTGCAGGCCAATCGGCTTGAACAGGCATTCGTCCATGCCACTGGCCAGGCAGCGCGCACGTTCCTCGGCCTGCGCGTTGGCGGTGACGCCGAGGATCTTACAGGCTATCAACTCGCCCTCGTGTTCCAGCTTGCGTATGCGGCGGGTCAGTTCGTGGCCGTCCATGATTGGCATGCTGCAGTCGGTAATCACCAGGTCGAAGCGCGCAGCCTGCCACCGGGCCAGCGCGGCTTCGCCGTTTTCAGCGAGGGTGACGCGATGCCCCAATGTGTGCAGTTGCCGCTCCAGTAACAGCAGGTTGGCGGGGTAGTCGTCGACCACCAGAATGTTCAGCGGCCCGCTGCTGGCTTCCAGCACTGGGGCGCGCTGTTCGGCAGGCGCGGGGGCTTGGCTGGCGGGCAACTGCAGGCAGACTTGCACCTTGCTGCCCACGCCTTCGACGCTGTGCAGGCTCAGCGTGCCGCCCATCAATTCGGCCAGGGTGCGGCTGATCACCAGACCCAGCCCGGCGCCCTGGCGTGCCCGCGGGCCATCGGCCTGGGCGAAGGCATTGAACAACCGGGCCTGGTCTTTCGGGCTGATCCCAATGCCGGTGTCGCGTACACAGAGTTCGACCTGCAGGTCGCTCTTTGCGTCGGCAGGCGACAGGGTAAGGCTGACGTGCACTTCGCCGCGCTCGGTGAACTTGATGGCGTTGCTGATCAGGTTGGACAGTACCTGCTTGAGCCGCAAAGGGTCTGCCATGACCCAGCCAGGTGAGTTAGGCAGCGCGCTGTGCAGGTGCAGGCCTTTGATCCGCGCATTGCCTTCGAATACCCGCAGCGTGTTGCGCACCAGTTCGACCAGGTTGGTCGGCACCGGTTGCAGGGTCATGTGCCCGGACTCGATGCGCGAGATGTCGAGGATGTCGCCGATCAACTCCAGCAGGCCAATGGCCGAGTCGTGGGCTGTCTGCAGGGTCTGGGTATCACAGCGGCCGGCGCGGCTGTCTTCCAGGGCCAGCTCGAGCAGGCCGATCACGGCATTCATCGGTGTGCGGATTTCATGGCTCATGGTGGCCAGGAAGGTGCTTTTGGTCTGGCTGGCCTGTTCGGCATCGTCCTTGGCCTGGCGCAACTGTTCGAGCAGGCCGCGGCTCAAGGCTAGCTGGGCTTGCAGGGCGTGCTGGGCGTCGGTGCGCTGGTGGATCAATTTGCGCAGGTAGGTGTTCCAGAACACCACCCCGGCCAACAGCAGGGCGGACAGCACCAGCACTTGCAGCGCCAGCGTGCGGTAGTCGCGCCATGGGCTGTCACTGACCAGCGTGCTGGTTCGCCAGCGGTTGATCAGTTGGTCCAGTTCTTCGGGGGGGATGCTCAGCAGCGCCTTGTCGAGTATGGCCTGCAGCTGAGGTTGGTCCGGGGCTACGGCAAATGCCGCGATGGCTGGGCTGTCGTCCAGCACGCTGGCAATGCGCAATTGGTCCTTGAACACATGGTTGATGTAGTAGGTGGCGTTGATGTAGTTGCTCAGGGCCACGTCGGCGGCGCCACTGGCCACCGCCTCCATCAGGCCGAGGGGGTTGTCCACTTCGACCACCTTGGCGCGTGGGAAGCGGCGCTGCAGTTCTGCGCGCTGTGGCGAGCCACGTACCAGGGCGACACGCTGGCCATCGAGGGCTTTGGCCTGCGCTGATGAGGTGGCGTCGTTGCGGGTCACCAATACCCTGGGGCTGACCAGGTACGGGCGGGTGAAGCGCAGCTGTTTGGCACGCTCGGTGCCGTAGCCCAGCGCACCGATCATCTGCGCGTCGCCGCGCGCCAGGCGCTCGATCATCGCCTGCGCCGACTGGCTCTCGATCGGTTTGAAGTGCAGGCCCGTGCGCAGGGAAATTTGCTTGAGCAGCTCCAAGGTGATGCCGTTGGTACGGTGCTGTGCATCGTTGAATGTCAGCGGTGCCAGTGAGGTGTTGACCAGTACCTTGACGGTCGGGTTGTGGGCGATCCAGGCGGCCTCTTCGGCGGTCAAGGCGGTCAGGTGGCGCTCCAGCAGCAGGCTGGTGTTACCGCTGGTCCAGCGGCGCAGAATGGTCAGGCGCTCGCTCTCGGTGATTCTGGCCAAGGCCTTGTCGACCAACCCGCGCAAACGGGGGTTGTCGTCAGCCATGGCAAACGCAAAGGCACCCGGCGCCACCTGGCAGAAATGGTCGATCTTCAAGGTGCCCTGGTAACTCTTGCCAATAAAGAAGTCGGTGCTGATGGCATCGCCCAGGTAGGCGTCGGCCTCACCCAGATCGACCGCGGCAAGGCCAGCCAGGGTCGAGCGGTACAGGCTCAATTGCGCTTTGGGGTACAGCGAGCGCACGGCGCTGGCGGGCAGGTAGTGGTCGACCATGGCCAGGCGCAGGCCGTCGAGGTCGAGGGCGTTTTTCAGGGTGCGGCCTTCGCGGGTGACGATGACCGGCAGGTCGTCGGCGTAAGGCGAACTGAGGCCTAATTTGGCATCCGCCGCCTCGAAGGCGTTGGAGCTGCCGAGCAGGTCGATGCGCCCCTCGCGCAGCGCGGCGATGGCTGCGTGGCGGTTGTCGAAGCGTCGCACCTCGACCGGGATCCCCAACTGCTCGGCGATGATGCCTGCATAGTCGGCGCTCAGGCCTTCGTAATCACGTTCGCTGATGTTGATTTCGAACGGCGGATAGTCAGGCCGTGAGCTGCCCAGTACCAGCTGGCCGCGCTGCTGCAGCCATTCGCGGTCCTGGTCGCTCAGTTGCAAGGGCGGCGCGGCGCTGATCGAGCGCGCCAGCAGTTGCCGTGGTTCGCTGTCGGCGAACAACCCAGGGGAACTGGCCATGCCAATGGCCAACAGGATGCTCGCCAGCAGGCGCGTCATGGCGGCTGGGCTCAGTAAACGCTGTTGCGTTTGGCCAGATCGACCATTTCTACCAACGATTCTGTCTTGAGCTTTTCCATGATGCGGCCCCGGTAGGTGCTGATGGTTTTGGCACTGAGGTTCATGCAGGTGCCTATATTCTTGTTGTTTTCACCGCGTGCCAGGCGCCGCAACACTTCCATTTCGCGGTTGGACAAGCTGGCCAGGCGTGTCGGCTCACTCTCCAGCGAATTGCTGTTGACCGACATCTGCGGGAAGGTCGAATAACCTTTTACCAAGGCCTTGAGCGCGAACAGCAGGGCCTCGTGGTCTTCGTCCTTGGTGACGAAGGCACCGATGCCGGCATCCAGGCAACGCCTCACGTACAGGTCGGTGGCCTGCCCAGTCAGCACCATGATTTTGGGCACTGGCTCCAGGCACTGAAGCCGTTTGATGACCTCCATGCCGTCCAGGCCGGGCAAACCGATGTCCAGCAGCACCACGTCCGGCCGCAATTCGCGTGCTGCCTGAGCCACTTCGCTGCCATTGGCAACTTCACCCACGACGTGAAAGCGCTCCCGCTCGAGCAGCAGGCGCAGGGAGAGCCGGACAATAGGGTGGTCGTCGACGATCAGGACGGTAGTCATGAAGAAAACTCCTGTAGGGCTGTGGTCCGCTTCCTGGAACACTCAGGAATACGTCTGCAAGGGGGTTTATCGGAAGCGCTGCAAGATACGGCCATTCCCTACGTTTGGTAATGCCGAGTATAGAGTTGTTGAATAACCCTGTAGGTGTTGTTGAAAATTCCTACAAAAACAGGGATAGGCACCGCCCGCGTGGCATGGCGATGCCTAATTGCACAAGGCCGTTAGGCGCAAGCGGTGTGAGGTTTGCGCACGCGCTGGGTCGAGGCGGGGTTGTTGGCCAGTGCTTGGCCGACCCGTGGCGGGCGTGCCAGCAACTGGCCGGAGCAGTTGGGGCAGCGGCCGTGCAGGCGCGTGTCGGCGCAGGCACGGCAGAAGGTGCATTCGAAGGAGCAGATCAAGGCGTCTGGGCTATCACCCGGCAGGTCAGCGTCGCAGCACTCGCAATTGGGTCGTAATTCCAGCATTGGCGTAGCTCCAGGTGGCAGGGGGAACCTTGAGTCTGCTACGCCTGCGCTAACGCTGGCAATGCTCAGTCGCCAGGGCGATAGAGGTGCGCGTGCCCGGCACGGTACAAGGCCGACTCGGCGAAAGGCGTGTCACCCAGCACATGGCCGACAAGAATCAGCGCCGTGCGGCGAAAATCCTTAAGCGCCACGCGCTCGACGATGTCGTCAAGGGTGCCCCGCACCCAGTCCTGGTCTGGCCAGGTGGCGCGATGGACCACGGCAACTGGGCATTGCGGGCCGTAGTGCGGCAACAGTTCGCTGACAATACGCGGCAAGTTTTTTACGCCCAGGTGGATGGCCAAGGTGCTGCCATGGCGCGCCAGGTCGGCCAGTTGCTCGCCGGGCGGCATCGGCGAAGTGTCGCCAAAGCGCGTGAGAATCACCGTTTGCGACACCTGTGGCAGGGTCAGCTCGCAGCCTAGTAAGGCCGCACTGGCGGCAGTGGCGGTGACGCCTGGGATGATCTGGTAGTCGATGCCCAGCTCACGCAGGTGGCGGATCTGCTCGCCAATTGCGCCATACAGGCTCGGGTCACCGCTGTGCACGCGGGCCACGTCCTGGCCTTGTGCGTGTGCCGTGCGCATGGCACTGATGATCTGTTCCAGGTGCAGCTCGGCGCTGTTGATCACGGTCACGGCCTGGTGGCCTTCGAGCACAGCCGCGGGTACCAGCGAGCCGGCATAGATGATCACTGGGCACTGGCGGATCAGGCGCTGGCCCTTGACCGTGATCAGTTCCGGGTCGCCGGGGCCGGCGCCGATGAAGTAGACCGTCATGGAAAGTCCTTGCGATGAAAGGGATGCTGCGAATTATCGCCCGCAGGCCAAGGCGAGGGTAGCCGGCCCGAGCACTTGGCGTGCGACCCGCAGCCGGGCCGTGCCGAGGTGCTGGCTGGCCATGGCCAGCGCCGCGCTTTCTGCGACGCCCCAACAACCGCTGTGGGCATGGGCGATGACCGAGCGATGACTGAGCAGGGGTTCGTAGGGCTGAAGTTGCCCGGCATCGTACAGCAGCAAGGGCAGGCCAAGGCGTTTGGCAAGCTGCTGCAGGCCAGGTTCGTCAGCCTTGAGGGCGATGCTGGCGATACCGCGCAGTGCTGACAGCGCCAAGCCATGGTCAGCCAAGGCTTGGCGCAGCAGGTTTTCTAGGGTGTCCGCCGGGCACCCCCGGCGGCAGCCAAAGCCGGCGTACAGCGCCGGCAGGGTGGCGTCGAAAGCCATCAGGCCTGGCTAGAGCGGCGGTACAGCCACGCGCTGAGCAGGCCCAGGGCCAGCCAGAAGGCGGCGTTGGTCAGCCAGCTGGCGACCTTGAACTGGGCTTCCAGGGCTTCAGGCGCGAGGCTTTGATGCACCTCAGGTTGCGGTGCACCGATGACATGCGGCAGTACCAGCAGCACGGCGCCTAGCGCTTTAACCAGCCAGTGGCGGGCAAATACCAACAGGGCCAGGCCCAGTGCGGTAGCGCTTGCGGTGCCGATCCACCAGGCCTGGCGTTGCCCCAGGTCAGCGGCAGCGGTGCCCGGCAGCTCTGGCGGCAGGCCCAGGGTAGGGGCCAGGCAGAACACGGCGAACCCCGCCAGGCCCCACAGGGCGCCGGTGCCCGCGCGCTTCGGTTCACGCAGGCTGTACAGGGCGACCAGTATCAGCGCGAAGCCTACCGCCACCACCAGGTTGCCCCCGGTGGTGGACAGCACGCGTTGCCAGCCGTCTTCAGGCGACCAGGCTTCTGCGCTGTGTTCATGGGCCGCGGCCCCTTCGGCGCCGTGTTCGTGATGCTCGGCAACAGGGGCTGCGGATTCGTAGGTTTCCGCTTCAAGGATCAACGGGGCAACCCAGAAGCTTTGCAGCAGGGTCAGCAGCAAGGCCGCGAGCAGCCCGCTGAAGCCCGCGGTACGGGCAATGCGCATGATCATGGGGCGTACTCAGTGGCAGGGGAAGGCGGCGCTGTGGCGGGTGTCGTGCGCCGCGTTGTGCACGGCTTCGATGTGCGAGAAGCCGGCAAAGTACACCAGGCACAGGCCCAGCAGGCTGGCGCCGACGGCGATGACGACACGCTGACTGAGGGTGACGGGGGTGGCAATGCTGTGTTTGGCGCTGGTGACGGGCATGACGCGTTCCTCTGCTTTTTGTGGGCAACGGGCAAGCGCGGCAGCCCCGAACGTGATCCGCCCAGGGGAATGCGACAGCGCCCGCCCACCGCGGGGTGTTCATGAACGTCAGGCCGGTCTCCGGGCTCACGAGGAGGAGCAGGGCTCCTGAAAAGCGCCCCTTCCCATGCCCGATGACGCGGCACAGTGGTCTAGACGCTTCGCTCGCTTACCGTTGCGGGGGCAGCACCGGCTTGGTCGGGCCCTGGTCGAGGGCTTGCGACGCACCGGTTTCCCGTTTCACCCCCTGAGGGGCACCTGAACGCGAGGCATTAGGAGACCACGAGGCAGGTTTTCCGTCAATTGCACAGCGGTGTGCGCGTGAAAAGTATTTCAGAAGTTGTAGGCCAGCAATTTTCGGGTTTTGCAGTGCCTGGGAGGTCGAGCGCCGCGCGGGCGGCGCTCGGACTCATAGGCGCCAAAAAAATCCAGCCATGCACTAAGCCGTCCGCGCGCTACGCCCAGCCTCCCGCTGCGCCACCAACCCGCGAATCCGCGGAATCAGTTCCTGCCCATACTCCACCGCATCGCGCAACTGATCGAACCCGCGGAACAGGAAGGTGCTAACCCCCAGGTCGTAGTACGCCAGCGCCGCCTCAGCCACTTGGTCCGCCGTCCCTACCAGCGACGTCGAGTTGCCCGCACCGCCGCCCAACGCGGCAATCTCGGTCCACAGCCGGGTGTCATGCACCTTGCGCTGGCTGGCCAACTGCACCAGGCGCTCTGAGCCGGCGTTGCTCTTGCCGAAGTTCTTTTCGCGGCGGTTGCCCTGGCGGATGCCGATGCGCGTCTGGGCATCGGCCAGAATGCGCTCGGCACGGGCCCAGGCTTGCTCCTCGGTAGCCCCCAGGATCGGCCGCAGCGACAGGCTGAAGCGGATGTGCTTTTCACGCCCATAACGGGCTGCAGCCTTGCGCACCTTGGCAATACGCTCGCGCACCTGCTCCAGCGGTTCGCCCCACATCATGTACACATCGGCATGCTTGGCGGCCACTTCGACGGCTGCATCCGAAGCACCGGAGAAGTAGATGGGCAGCTGCTGCACGGGCTTGACCAGGGTCAGGTTGTCTTCGACCCGGTAGTGCGTGCCGTTATGGTCGAACGGTTCGGTGCGGGTCCAGGTGTCGCGCAGCACCTGCAGGTACTCGTCGGTACGGGCATAGCGGGCGTCCTTGTCGAGGAAGTCGCCGTCGCGCTGCAGGTCGCCGCTGTCGCCGCCGGTGATGACGTTGATCGAGGCGCGACCACGGCTCAACTGGTCAAGGGTGGCGAACTGGCGAGCGGCGAAGGTCGGGGCCTGAAAGCCCGGGCGGTGTGCGACCAGCAGGCCGATGCGCTCGGTCAGTGCGGCGACGTAGCTGGCCAGGATCAGCGAGTCGGGTGCGCTGGTGTTGACCGCCAGCAGCGCCTTGTCGAAGCCGCCGTACTCCTGGGCTTGGGAAAATGCCTTGATGAAGTCAAGGTCGACCAGCGGGCCGCGTGGTGCCTGTGATTCGCTACCTTCCTGGGGGCCGATGAGGCCAATGAATTCGAGGCTCATGGAACAGAACTCCTTGTTGGGGTGGGCTCAGGCAACGGCCGGCTGGGTGCGCTGCTGGGTGTTGCGGTTTTCCGGCACGCTGAGGCCGAAGTTGTCACGCAGGGTGGTGCCGGTGTACGCACTGCGCACCAGGCCACGGGCCTGCAGCAGCGGCACCACCTGCTCAGTGAAGGACTGCAGGCCGTCGGGGAGCAGCGCGTTGATGATGAAACCGTCGGCTGCGCCCTGTTCGAACCAGTGCTGCAGGGCATCGGCCACCTGTGCCGGGGTGCCGACGAAGTCGCGGCGGGGGCGCGAGAAGCGCAGCGCCAATTCGCGAAGGGTCAGGCCTTCGTCGCGGGCCAGTTGTTTGAGCTGGTCCGAGGTGCCCTTGTGGCTGTCGTTGCCTAAAGTGCCGAGGTCGGGGAAGGGCGCGTCCAGGTCATGCTGGCTGAAGTCGTAGTCGTTGAACGGGCGGCCAAGGGCAACCAGTGCGTCCTCGATGCTCACCAGGTCCACGGCCTGCTGGTAGCGCTGCTCGACTTCCTCGGCGTCACGGCCAACGATAGGGCGGATGCCGGGCAGGATGAACAGCGCGTCGGGGTTGCGACCATGGCGTGAGGCGCGTTGCTTGAGGTCTTGGTAATAGGCATGGGCGTCGTCGAACGACTCGGGGCTGACGAAGAGGGCGTCGGCGTTCTGTGCCGCGAAATTGCGACCTTCTTCTGACACGCCAGCCTGGAAGATCAGCGGTTGGCCCTGCGGTGAACGTTGGATGTTCAGCGGGCCCTTGACCTTGAAGAACTCGCCCTGGTGGCCCAAGGTGTGCAGCTTGGCCGGGTCGAAGAACTGCCCGCTTTGTTTGTCACGGGTGAAGGCGTCGTCTTCCCACGAGTCCCACAACCCCTTGACCACATCCACGTGCTCGCGAGCGATTCTGTAGCGCACAGCATGGGGCGGGTGTTCGGCCTTGCCGAAATTGTCGGCTGTACCGGAAAGCCACGAAGTGACCACGTTCCAGCCGGCGCGCCCGCCGCTGATCAGGTCCAGCGAGGCGAACTGGCGCGCCACCTGGAACGGCTCGGTGTAGCTGACGGTGACCGTGGCCACCAGGCCGATGTGCTCGGTCACTGCAGCCAATGCCGAGAGGATGGTCAGCGGCTCGAAACGGTTGAGGTAGTGAGGGCTGGAGCGGGCGTGGATGTGCAAGCTGTCGGCGATGAAGGCGAAGTCGAACTTCGCAGCCTCGGCCAACTTCGCCTGCTGTTTGTAGAAACCAAAATTGACGCTGGCATCGGCAAGCGCCTGAGGGTGGCGCCATTCGCCCCAGCCGTGGCCGACGCCATGGATCATGGCGCCCAGGCGGATCTGTCGTTTGCTCATGGGAATACCTGTGGGTTGTGCTGCAAATGGAATCGATACCGCCATGCGTCACCGCGCGCGGGGGCGCCGGTGAAGCAGGGTGGGAGATAGGGAAGGGTCATGCGTGCAAGGCTCCTGGCGTGGTCGTGGTGGACGGCCTCCGCCAGGAATGGGGTCGGTCTGGAGTGACCTTAGCGGGTATGGGGTGAGGTTGTGAAAGGCTTTGTGGTTCTATGCTAATTATGTTTTTTAGTTATTTGTTGATATTGAATAAATGCAAATAAATAATATTGAGTCATGACTTATGCGGCGGCTCTGTGCCCAGGGATGGCCGCGATCAGTTCACGGGTATAGTCACTCGTTGGCCGATCGAACACCGCGTCTACCGTACCTTGCTCCACCACCTGCCCTTGGCGCAGCACCAGTACGTGGTCCGCCATGCTCGCCACCACTGCCAGGTCATGGGACACCAGCACATAGGCGATCCCCAGTTCGCGTTGCAATTCATCCAGCAGCGCCAGGATCTGCGCCTGCACCGAGACATCCAGTGCACTGACCGGCTCGTCGAGCAACAGCAACTCGGGTTGCAGGGCCAATGCCCGGGCAATGGCCACGCGCTGGCGCTGGCCACCGGACAGCTCGCGGGGCAGGCGGTCCAGGTAGCTGGCTGGCAGGTGCACGCGTTCGATCAGCTCACGGGCCGCTTGTTCCAGCGCGGGGCCTTTGAGCAGGCCGAACGACACCAGGGGCTCGACGATGCTGTCGAACACCGTGAAACGGGGGTCAAGGGCCGCGAACGGGTTTTGCTGGACCAGTTGCATGCGCCGGCGCAAGGGCCGAAACGCCCGCCAGCCATGGCCGGTAACGTCTACCTGGTCGAACAGAATGCGGCCTTGGCTGGGCGCCTCCAGGCCAAGCGCGATGCGCAGGGCGGTGCTCTTGCCAGAGCCGGACTCGCCGACGATGGCCAAGGTCTGGCCTGGGTGCACCTGCAGGCTGAGGCCCTGCAGGGCGACGAAGCGGTTGTCCTGGCCCTTTGTCTTCGGCAACTCGAATGTCTTGCCGATACCCTCCAGGCTCAGGATCGGTTGCGTACCTGGCGTCAATGGCCCTGGTCGCCGGCGATGGCAAAAGGCGGGCGCTGCCGCAAGCAAGTCACGCGTATAGGGGTGCTGTGGTGCCTGAACGACGAGGCGAGGCGGGCCTTGCTCGACCAGTTCACCCTGTTTCATCACCAGCAAGCGGTCGGCGCGGTCGGTGGCCACGCCCAAGTCATGGGTGATGATCAGCAGCGAGATGCCCCGTTCGGCCACCAGCCGTTGCAGGTGATCGAGGATCTTGCGTTGCACCGTCACGTCCAGCGCGCTGGTGGGTTCGTCGGCGATGATCAGGCGCGGGTTGCCGGCCAGGGCAATGGCGATCAGTACCCGTTGGCGCATGCCGCCCGACAGTTCGTGCGGGTATTGGCGGGCGCGCAGGGCCGGCTGGTCCAGGCCGACCTGGCCCAGCAGCGCCAGCACATCGGCGTCGAGGCTGCGGTAGCGGCGGCCGTGGGCCAGGGCCAGTGCTTCGCCGATCTGCTGGCCAACGCGCAGTGTCGGGTTGAGGCTGACCATCGGGTCCTGGGGTACCAGGCCGAGGGTGCGGCCGCGCAGGTGGCGCTTCTGCCGTTCGCTGGCGTGGGCCACGTCGATGCCATCGACCCACAACTGGCCGCCATCCACTCGGGCAGTGCCCGGCAGTAAGCCAAGCAGCGCGTTGGCCAGGGTCGACTTGCCCGAACCGGACTCACCGACGATGGCCACGGTTTCGCCCTGGGCCATGGAAAACGACAGGTGTTTGACTGCCTGGGTGGTATGGCCGCCAGCGTGGTAGCTGACGCTGAGGTCGCGCACGGCGATCAGGGGGTGTTGGCTCATCGATGGTGCTCCTCGAAGGTACGGGCGAGATGGTTGAGGCTGAACACCACGGCGACCACGAACAGGCCCGGTAGCAGCGACAGCCACGGGGCAGTGATCATAAAGTGGCGGCCGTTGGCGATCAGCGTGCCCCATTCCGCTGCAGGGGGCGCCGCGCCAAAGCCGAGGAAGCTCAGGCCGGCAGTGGCCAGGATCGCGGCGCCGAAGTCCAACGTGGCAAGCACCGCGACCGGCCCCCAGGCGTTGGGCAGGATGTGCCGCAGCAAGGTGCGGCACCAACTGGCGCCCCCCAGGCGCGCGGCTTCGACATAGGGCAAGGTCTTGACCCGCAGCACCTCGGCGCGGGTGGTGCGGGCAAAGCCCGGAATGATGCCCACGCCGACGGCGATTGCCACAGGCACCGTACCGAAGCCGATGGCAGTGACGATCGCCAGGGCCAGCAGCAGGCCAGGCAGGGCCAGCAGCACATCGATCACACGCATGAGCGCCGCGTCGACTCGCCCTCCGGCAAACCCCGCCAATACCCCCAAACCAAGGCCACCGGCCAGGGCGATGCCCACCGCCAGCAGTGCCGCTTGCACCGACAGGCTGGCGCCGTACACCACGCGTGTATACAAGTCGCGGCCCAGTTCGTCGGTACCGAACCAGTGCGCGGCACCGGGCGCGGTCAGCTTGGCCGCAGGCGAGGTGGCATAGGGGTCGAAATGGGTCAGCCACTGCGGCACCACGGCGGCGGCCAGCGCAAACAGCACCACCAGCAGCGCCAGGGCGAAACCAGGGCGCGATAACAAAGGTGCCACTGCCTGGCCCAAGCGCTGCGCGCGGGTGCGGCGCTTCCAGGGCGTGGCGGGTGCGGCGGCACGGAACGGGCGGGTATCGGTGGTCATGGTCAGGTCACCTTCGTGGCATGCGTGATGCGGGGGTCAAGGTAGGGGTAGAGCAAGTCGACGATCAGGTTGACCATCACGAAGGCCGCTGCCGATACCGCGACGATCGCCAGCACCACCGGGATGTCCTGGCGCAACACCGCTTCCTGGGCCAGCCGACCGACACCGTTGCGCGAGAAGATGGTCTCGACCAGCACGGCGCCGGACACGGTATTGGCCACTTGCAGGCCCACCAGGGTAAGAATCGGCAGGGCCGCGTTGCGCAGCGCGTGCCGGGCCTGCACCTGGGCACGGCTCAGCCCCTTGGCGAACGCCGTGGCGATGTAGGGCTCGTGCCACACGCCTTGGAAACCGCGTTGCAGCACCTGGGCATAGACTGCGGCGCTGGGGATGGCCAGGGTCACGGCCGGCAGCACCAGGCTGGCGAAGCCTTGGCTGCCGGTGGCCGGGAACCAGCCCAGGCCGAAGGCGAAGACCTGGATCAGCAGCAGCCCCATCCAGAACACCGGCACCGAGAACCCCAGTGAAGGCACGCGCGACAGCGCCACCTTCAGCGGCCGCCATTGCAGGTACGCGGTAAGGTAGGCCAGGCCAATACCCGCCAGCAACGACAGCACGATGGCCAGGCCGGCCAGTGACAAGGTCTGCGGCAGGCGCTCGGCAAGTAGCTCAGTCACCGGCCTGTTCAGCGACAGCGAACGGCCCAGGTCGCCTTGCAGCGCGCGCCACAGCAAGTCGAAGTACTGCTCGAAAATCCCCTGGTCCAGCCCGTAGTAGGCGCGCGCCTTGGCCAGGTCTTCGGGTGACAGGCCGTCGGCCTCCATGCCCGAGGCGCTGAGCATAATCGCCAAGGTGTCCCCTGGCAGCAGGTAGAGGATGAAGTAGGTAATGGTGTAGGCCCCCCACAGCACCAGCAGCGCCTGGCCGATGCGCCCAATCAGGTAGCGGTTCATGGCTGGGCGACCTGGATATCGCTGAGGAACGCAAAGCCCTCGGCGGTCCAGCGGAAGTCCTTGACCCTGGGCGCGGTGGCGGCCTGCCAGACACGCTCGTACAACGGGAACGCCGAGGCCTGGTCGATGAGCAGGTCCTGCAGTTGGCCGTAGGCCTGGGCACGCTGAGCGTCGTGGGTGGCGGTAATGCCATCGTCGAACAGCGCCTGGGCCTGGGTCAGGGTCTGGGGCTCGTAGGTATTGGTGGCGAGGGTGGCACTGTTGGCGGCGCGCGGGTCGAGGATGGTCTGGAGGATGATCGGGTCGGCGCGGGTCATGTAGGTGGAGGTGAGGTCGTAGTTACCCGACGCATTGCCTGCGACCCATTCGGCGCGGGTCAGTACATTGAGCTTGAGGTCGATGCCCACCTTGCGCAGTTGGTCCTGGATCAGCACGTCGCCAGCGCTTTCGGCCGGCGTTAGGTTGTAGCGCAAGGTCAGGCGCTTGCCATTCTTGTGCCGATAGCCATCATCGCCCTTGCTCCAGCCGGCGGCGTCGAGCAAGCGCTCTGCGCCTTGTGGGTCGTAGGCGAGCTTGTCGGCCTGGGCCTTGAAATACGGGGTGGTGATGTCATAAACCCCGGTCACCACCGGGAACTCGGCGTTGTAGACGGTGTGGGCGTAGCTGGTGCGGTCGATGGCTTTCTGCAAGGCCAGGCGTACCTGGCGATCACCCAGCAGCCGGTCGTTGCGGGTGTTGGGGTAAAGGTTCAGCGCCGGGCCTGGCAGCGAGCGGCTTTGGATGGTCGCACCCTTGGCCTGGAACAGCTTCAGGTCGACTTCGGAGAACGGGTTGCGCGGCCAGAGGATGTCGGCCTTGCCCTGCAGGAACAGGCCGCTGCGCACGCTTTCTTCGGGGATGTAGCTGATGTCCACGGCATCCAGGTGGGCCGCGCCGGGGTTTTTCACGTTGGCCGAGGCCCAGGCGTAGTCAGGGCGTTTCACCAGGCGTGCGCCGACTTCCGGGGTGTAATGCTCGAGCACGAACGGGCCAGTGCCGATGATCTTGCCCAGCGAACGCTCTTGGGCGCTGAGCGCGTAGGACGCGGGCGCCAGGATGGCCAGGTTGGTGGTCGAGGTGGCCTGCAGGAAACCGGCATTGGGGCGGGCGAGCACCAGGCGCACGGTGAAGTCCTCGACCACGTCGGCGTGGTCGTAGCCCGCGAGATAGGTCGCGCCAAAGGTGGCGGGCAACTGCGTGGCGAAGGCTTTGTTGGTGTCGAAGGCCGTTTTCACGGCGTGGGCGTCGAAGCGCTCGCCGTTGCTGAAGCTGACGTCCTGGCGCAGGTGGAAGGTGTAGGTGAGGGCGTCATCGCTGACTTCCCAGCTTTTCGCCAGCCACGGGATGATGCGGCCGCTGTCCGGGTCCTGGTCGGTGAGGGACTCGGCGACATTGCGCAGCAGCACACGGTGTTCGAGCCAGTAGACCTGGAAGGGGTCGACGCTGACCAGGGTGGTGTTGTCGCCCCAGAAAGCGATGTTGAGGGTTTTGCTGGTGTCCTCGGTGGCGGGGGAGCAGCCGGCGAGGGCCAGCACCAGGGCGCAGGCGCTAAGCAAATGGCGGGCACGGGGGAGTGGCGGCATGGGGCGTTCCTTCTGATGTAATTGGGTTGCCGGGGCTGGCCTCTTCGCGGGCAAGCCCGCTCCTACAGGTACCGCGGTGTACCTGATGGATGTGGGAGCGGGCTTGCCCGCGAAGAGGCCAGCCCAAGCAGCAGCGGTCTGCCAGTCAGTCCTGGTAGTCACGCCCCTCACGGTCCAATTGGCGGATCAGCGCATCCCAATGCCGCTGAATCCCTTCGCCAAGCCCGTCAGAAAACCGTTTGGACTGCTCGTGCACCTTGGCAATCGCCGCCGGTGCCGCATGCAGCAGCTGGTCATTGCCGCCGGCCTGCGCCGCCACCTGGATGTTGCACGCCCGCTCCAGCCCATGCAGCTCGCGGAACGCATGCTCGACACTGACCCCGCCGGTCAGCAGGCCGTGGTTGCGCAGGATCAGGATGTTGCTGTCACCCAGGTTGGCAACCAGGCGCTGTTGCTCGTCCAGGTCCAGGGCGACGCCTTCGTAGTCGTGGTAAACCACCCGGCTGTAGTAGGCCAGCGCGTGCTGGGAGATCGGTAGCAGGCCATCCCGCTGGGCCGACACGGCGGCGCCATCGCGGGTGTGGGTGTGCAGCACCGCCTTGAGGTCGTGCCGCGCGCGGTGGATGGCGCTGTGGATGACGTAACCGGCCTGGTTGATGCCTAGCCCAAGTGGGTCGTCGATGATCGTGCCGTCGACATCCACCTTGACCAGGTTGGAGGCGGTGATTTCATCGAACAGCAAGCCAAAGGCGTTGATCAGGAAGTGCTCGTCTGGCCCGGGCACCCGCGCCGAAAAGTGCGTGTAGATGTGGTCGGTCCAGCGGAACAATGCCGCCAGGCGATAGGCGGCCGCCAGTTTTACCCGCACCTCCCATTCCTCGGCACTGACCCGCTGGCGAACGGTGTTTGTTTGTGGGGATACGACAGACAATGAACTCATGGTGTGCTCCAGAAGAGAAGGTCAGTAGCCACGCTGGATATCGACCAGGTTGCGCAGCGGCGCCTGCTCGCGATAGCGGGCGAAGTTGTCGAGGAAGGCGTCGAGCAGCGCGGGGTAGCCGTCCTCGGAAATCGCCGACGTGTGCGGCGACAGGAATACGCGGGGGTGGTGGTACAGCGGGTGGCCCGCCGGCAACGGTTCCGGGTCGGTGACATCGAGGCTGGCGCGGCCGATCAGCCCGCTGTCCAGTGCTTCGAGCAAGGCCTGCTGGTCCAGTAGGGCGCCGCGGGCGATGTTGATCAGGTGCAGGCCGGGCTTGGCCTGGGCCAGCACCTGGCGGTCGATCAGGCCCCGTGTGGCTGGGGTCAGCGGTGCGGCGATGACCAGGTGATCGCTGCCTGCGAACAGGTGCTGCAGGCGCTCGACGCGCTCGACACCGGGCACCTCGGCAATTGGTTGCCCTGGGCGGTTCAGCGCCAGCACGCGCATGCCGAGCGCGGTGGCCTTGCGCGCCAGGCTCTGGCCAATGCTGCCGAAGCCGAAGATGCCCAACGTGCGGCCGCGCAACGGCGCCAAGGGCGTCAGGCGCCAGTCGGCGTCCTTCACCCACAGCCCCGGCAGTTGCTTGGCGGCGGCAAACACCAGGGCCAGGGCAAACTCTGCGACCTGCTCGGCGTTGGCGCCCTTGCCGCTGGTCACCGGCGGCCCCTGGAATACCCAGTCGGGGTAGAAGTCGATGCCCGACGACACCACCTGCACCCAGCGCAGCGACCAGGGCCAGCCTGGCGGCGGGGTATCTACGCGGTTACCGCGAATATTGATCGGGCGCACGATGAACACATCGGCAGGCACATCCACGTGCAACTGGCCGGGGGCGAGGTCGATGACTTCGTGGTCGGGCAGGTGCTCGCGCAGGTATTGGTTGGCCTGGGGGTCAAGCTGGCTGGCAATGATCGAGTGGCTCATGCTGCCACCTCCGCCAGTGCGCTGCGCCCGACCTGGGCCAGCACCACATCGTCCTGGGGCGTGTGGATGCGGCTGCACAGCACGTCACGGTAGTGCCGCTCCAGCGGGTTGCGGCGGGACAGGCCAGGGTTGCCGGCAGCCTCGATGGCCAGCTCGACCGCCTGGATGGCGTTGCGGCTGACCAGGTGTTTGATCTGCCCGGCATGGCGCGGATCAATGTGCCCGGCGACCGCCGAGTCCAGCAGGCTGCGGTTGGCGAACAGCAGGGTATCGATGCGCCCGACCACGTCCTGGAAGCGCGGCAGGCTCGCCAGCGATGCACCCAGGTTGGAGGGGGCGCGGTTGTTGAGAAACTGCACCAGCCAATCACGCGCAGCCTGGGCGACGCCGTCATAAAGGGCCGGCAGAAGCACTGACATCCACAGCAGGCCGGTGCCATCGAGTTCGGGCCGCGGCGCGCTGGCAGGGCTGACACTGACGGCGTGGTCCAGCGGGATCAGCACGTCGTCAAAGCGCACCTCGTGGCTGCAGGTGGCGCGCATGCCCAGGTGGTCCCAGTCTTCGACGATGCTGATGCCGGGCGTGTCCTTGTGCACCAGAAAACCACCGACCAGCGGGTCTTTATCGTCGCTGCGCGCCCACACCAGGTACCAGGTCAGGCCGTAGCTGCCGGTGGAGTAGATTTTGCGCCCAGACAGCCGCCAGCCTGCAGCGGTGCGCCGCGCCACGGTGGCCGGCAGGCCGCCACGGGCCGGCGTGCCCAGTTCGGGTTCGACACGAAAGGCGTTGATCAGCGCACCGTTGGCCACCGCGTCACGGGCAACCTGCAAGCGCAACTGCTCGGGCCAGCGGGCTTCGTCCTGCAGGCGAAAGTGCTGCAGGTACTGCATGACCAGGATCAGCGCCGTGGAGGGGTCGCCCTTGCCAACGGCGGCAACTACCTGACGCGCAGTGGCCAGGTCGGCCCCGCCGCCACCCAAGGCGCGGGGCACGGTCAGGCTGAGCAGGCCGTGGCGGTGAAGCAAGCTGAAGTTGTCGGCGGGGAACTGACCGCTGCGGTCATAGCGCTCGGCGTTGGCGGCAAGGGCCTGGGTCAGCTCGGCAAGAGCAGCGGTGGATGGGGGGTGACTCATGGAGTATTCATCCCTGGAACACGGTGGGTTTCTAAGACCGTATTCGTCTGGATGAGCGCTGTAAAAGTCTTTTTGGTTCTATGCTAATTATTTGTTTGTAGAATTTAAAAAATACTTACTATGCAAATGTTTTATTATGTGTGGTCTCCTGCTGTGGGCGCGGCCTGCAGCCTGTTCCCGGCAATCTCACCAAACAGCTCCACCGGCTCCTGCAGGTTGCCCAGATACCGTGGATGGAACAGCCACAAGTCCACCTGCGGTTTGAAATCCGTCACGTTGACCACATCCAGTGCATCCCGATGGCGGCTGCTCTGCAGCAGCGGCTCGGGCACCAAACCCAGCCCTTGCCCGTTGGCGACCAGGCCCAGTTGCAGGTCGGTGCCAAAGGTTTCCAGGTTGATCGACAGGCTTAGCCCTTGTTCGCTCAAGGCCCGCTGCAGCCCCGCACGAAAACCGCAGCCGTCGGGGTTGAGCACCCAACCGCGGGTGTAACAATCCTTGAGCTTGTAACTGCGCTTGCTGGCGCTGCCCTTGGCGGCCACCACGCGCAGTGGCATACGCGCGATGGAGCGGCTGGTGATGCCCTCAGGGAAGATTTTGCCAGGCGGAAACAGCGCGGCAGCGGCGTCGAGTTCGCCGTTTTCCATGCGTGCGATCAGGCTGCTGCCCCAACCACTGGTGACTTGGGTGCGCAACACCGGGTAGGTGTCGCGAATCTGCGCCAGGGCGTCGAGCAGCACGACGTCCCCCAGGGTTTGCGGCACGCCCAGGCGCAACGTGCCTGACGGGGCGCCGTCATTGGCGACCAATTCACGCAGTGAGTCGATCTCCCGCAGGATCGCCTTGCACTGCTCATACACCCGCAGGCCCATTGGCGTTGGCTTCAGCGGTTTGGTGTTGCGGTCGAGCAGGGTGGCGCCGAGGTCTTCCTCGAAGTTCTGCACGCGGCGGGTGATGGCCGGCTGGGTCAGTTGCAGGGCCTCGGCGGCGAGGTTGGTCGACTGGCAACGGATGACCGCCACGAAGGCGTCCATGTCATCGATTTTCATATTCGGCGCTCACATATTGGGGCTGTGGGACATACCTTGGAAGAATAATCCTCATTGTGCGGATTGTCACAGCGCCCGATGCATCAGTGCCTTGCCGTCAGGCGCTTTCGCGGGCCACCAGTTCGCAGGCGAGCAGGTTCAACCGTTGCACCTCACCCTCATGCGCGATGGCGCCCAGGTGCTCCAGGACGCGCAAGGCCGCCACCTCACCAATCTCTCGCGAGGGCGGCCGCAACGTGGTCAGGCTGGGCAGCAGCATGTCGGCGAAGGGGTAGTCGCCAAAGCCGACGATCGCCACGTCATCCGGTAGCCGCAGCCCCGCACGTTGGCCAGCCAACACGGCGCCGGCAGCCAGGTTGTCATTGGCAAAGATGATCGCCTCGGGGCGTGGCGTGCGGCGGATCAGCGCCTCCATTGCCTGTTTGCCTGCCTCGAACGGCGCGCAATCGGCGGAGGGCACGAACACCCAGGGTTCAAGGCCGGCCTCGGCCAAGGCCTCGATGTACCCGTCACGCCGCTCCAACGCGCTCAGGTCCCCGGCTGCGCTGTTCTGCACGAAGGCGATGCGTCGATGCCCTTTTTCCAGCAAGTAGCGGCACGCCTGCACGCCGACCTGGTGATGCAGAAAACCGACCTGCAACGGCGCCCGCTCGGGGCGGTAATCCCAGATCTCGACCACGGGCACGTCAGCTTCGGCCAGCATCTTTTCAGTCGCCGGGCTGTGGAAATGGCTGGTGACCACCAACGCCGCCGGCGACCAGCCGAGGAATGCACGCACCGCACTCTCTTCCTGTCCTTCGCTGAAGTAGCTGGACGCCAGCAGTAACTGATAGCCATGGCGGCTGAGGGTGTCGCTGAAGGCCTGGATGGTCTGGGCAAAGATCGGCCCCGAGATGTTTGGGATCACCATGCCGACAATACGCCCGCGCGCCGAGGCGAGGCCCCCGGCGACCAGGTTGGGAACGTAGCCCAGCGCCTGCACAGCGGCCTCTATGCGCTCACGCAGAGGCGGTGAAACCTGCTCAGGCTGGTTGAAGAAACGCGACACGCTGATCGCCGATACGTCTGCCGCGCGCGCCACGTCGGCCAGGGTGGCGCGGCCTGCACCACGGCGCTTTCGGGGGGAATCCTTGGCTTGGCTCACAGGGTCGCCTCATCGGGAAATGGCGCGATGGTAGCGCTAACGCAATGGCGCCTGGCAAATAGCTTTATTGCATATCAATCTGACTTTTAAGTATTTGACGTGCTAAGCAGCGCCCTCTGATACTTGCTCATGTTAGCGCTAACAAGCGCTGCTGTTGGCAAGCGCCTGCCACTCGCACGAGCGAGACCAGACACCCACAGCACCCTCCGTGTCGGCCCGTGAACGTGGGCCTGGTCTGGTCCCATAAGGCAGTGAGCAGCATGCAGACAACTCCGTTTCCTACTACACAACGCCGGCCGCTGGCAGCGGCCATTTTGTTGGCCGCGTTCGGCCAGGGCGCCCAGGCTGCCGAACCTGCCGAGAGCGCGCCGCAAGCGACGGCCCTCGGCGCGGTGACGGTCACGGCCACACGCCGTGAAGCCAGCCTGCAGGAAGTCCCGGTGGCGGTTTCGGTGATCGATGGTGAGCAGCTCGAACGTGACAACCGCAACAACGTGGCCAGCATTGTCCAGCAGGTGCCGACACTCAACTACCGGGCAGGCGCCTCGAACAAGGACACCTCGCTGTTCATCCGGGGCGTCGGCACCATTTCGACCTCCCCAGGCGTCGAGCCCACCGTGGCTACCGTGGTCGATGGCGTGGTGTTCGGGCGGCCGGGCCAATCTACCCTCGACCTGCTCGACCTGGAGCGCATCGAAGTGCTGCGTGGCCCGCAGGGCACGCTGTTCGGCAAGAACGCGTCGGCCGGCGTGCTGAACGTGGTCAGCAAGGCCATCCCCGAGCAAACCCGCGGCTACGTGGATTACTCGCACTTTGGCGGTGGCGATGAAAACCGCCTGCGCTTCGGCATTGGCGGGCGCCTCAGCGAACAGTTCAAGGGCTCGCTGAGCACCTTGTGGGGCGATTACGACGGCAATGTCGAAAACGTTGCCAATGGCCACGACGTCAATGGTTACCAGCGCAAAGGTGCCCGCGGCAAGCTGGAATTCGAACCCAACGAAGACCTGCGCCTGACCTTGATCGCTGACTACATGAAAGGTGAAGACACACTCCCCAGCGGTGTGATCACAAGCGCCAGCACAGCGTTTGCCAATCAACTGCGCCCGGTCACCCCTAGCGCGCACAACCGCGATATCAACAGTGACTTCAAGACCCACGTCGAAGACGAGAACCAAGGTTTGTCGGCCCAGCTCGACTGGCAACTGGGTGACTACACCCTGACCTCGATCAGCGCCTGGCGCGGCTGGGACAACACCCAGTACCAGGACGGCGACCGCCGTGCGTTGCTCCCCGTGACCGCGTCCCATGACAAGGGCACGGTGGACTATGATCAATACAGCCAGGAGTTTCGCCTGACCTCGCCCAAAGGGCAGTTCAACGAGTACGTGCTCGGCGCCTTCTACATGCACGGCACGTCCAACGAAATCTACCAGCGCCTGTCGGTCAACGGCGGCGTGGCCAACACGGGGCGGGCAGATTACTCAACGACCAACGACAGCGTCGCGCTGTTCGGTGAGAACACCTTCAACTTCACCGACGACTTGCGCGCCATCTTCGGCCTGCGTTGGACCCACGACGACCTGGAATACGACCACCGCCGGGTCTCCAGCTCGGCCACCGCCGTCACCGGCATCCAGCCTTCGACCGCCAGTTCCGGCTCGGTGGACGAGGACGGTTGGAGCGGGCGCACCGGCCTGCAATACGACTTCAACGACAACCTCACCGGCTACGTCACCTATTCGCGTGGCTACAAAGGCCCGGCCTACAACGTGTTCTTCAACATGCAGCCGCGCGACACCGGCGCCCTCAAGCCGGAAACCTCCGACGCTTATGAGGTCGGCCTGAAGAGCACGGCGCTGGACAACCGGCTGACCGCCAACCTGGCGGTGTTCCACACCGACTACGACGACTACCAGGCCAACTTCTTCGACACGGTGGCCAATCAGGTGGTAACGCGCTTGGTCAACGCCGGCAAGGTCAAGACCCAGGGTGTGGAGCTGGATGCCAGTTTCCAGGCGACGTCGCAGCTGAAGTTGACTACTGCCGTGGCCTACACCAAGGCCCGTGTCGACCACTTCAACTGCCCGGCAGGGGCCGCGGCCAACTGCAACATCGACGGTGGCCACCTGCCGTTTACCCCGGACTGGAAGACCTACGTGCGTGCCGACTACGTGATCCCGCTGGACAACGGCCTGGATGTCGAGCTTTCCAGCGACTACAGCTGGCAGGATTCGGTGCAGTTCAGCCTGGACCAGAACCCGGACACCGTGCAGGGCGCCTACGGCATCTGGAACGCCAGCATTGCCCTGGCCGACTACAACGACGGCTGGCGTGTGGCACTGCTGGGCAAAAACCTGGGTGACAAGTCGTATGCGCAGATGCTGGCCAGCGGTGGTGATTACATCTACCGCTCCGTACCACGCGACGACGGGCGCTACTTCGGCGTGCAGTTGCGCAAGGATTTTTGAGTCACTCGAATCCTGCGCATGACCTGTGTAGGAGCAGCCTTGTGCTGCGAAGAGGCCGGTACGGCTTATACAGAGGCTGTGGCGTTACAGGCCTCTTCGCAGCACAAGGCTGCTCCTACAAAAGCGCAGCGACAACCCCATCAAGGAGATCGACATGAGCCGTCAACTGAGCCTGGGCGCCTTCCTCATGGCTACCGGGCACCACGTGGCCGCCTGGCGCCACCCGGACGTACCGGCCGACCCCATGGACTTCAGCAGCTACCGCCGCGCCGCGCAGATCGCCGAAGCGGCCTGTTTCGACGCGTTGTTCGTTGCCGACAGCGTTGCTGCGCCTACCGACGCCCTGGCCAGCCACAGCGCACGCTCCACCTATTTCGAACCGCTTACCCTGCTGTCGGCGTTAAGTGCCGTTACCGAGCGCATCGGCCTGATCGCCACCGCCACCACCAGCTACAACGAGCCGTACCACGTAGCACGCAAGTTCGCCTCGCTCGATCACCTGTCCGGCGGCCGCGCTGGCTGGAACCTGGTCACCTCGGACGCGGCCGCCGAAGCGGGCAACTTCGGCCGCCAGGCGCATATCCCGCATGCCGAGCGTTACGCTCGAGCCCGGGAGTTTCAGCAGGTGGTACAGGGCCTGTGGGACAGCTGGGCTGACGACGCCTTCGTGCACGACAAGGCCGGTGGGCTGTTCCACCGTCCTGATGGGGTGCGTGCCCTGGATCACGCAGGCGAGCACTTTCGCGTGAAAGGCCCGCTGAACGTAGCCCGCTCGCCCCAGGGGCGGCCGGTGCTGGTTCAAGCGGGCTCCTCGGAAACCGGCCGCGAGCTGGCCGCGTTCAGTGCCGAGGTGGTGTTTACCGCTCAACCGAGCCTGGCCCGCGCCCAGGCGTTCTACGCCGACCTCAAGGGCCGGCTGGCCGCTTACGGGCGGGGCGAGGATTCGCTGAAGATCATGCCTGGCGTGTTTGTGGTGGTTGGGCATAGCCAGGCTGAAGCCGAAGAGAAGTACCAGCAGTTTCAGGAGCTGGTCGACCCGCGCGTCGGGGTTGGTTTGCTCGGGCGCATGCTCGGCAATTTCGACCTTTCCGGTTACCCGCTCGACGGCCCGCTGCCCGAACTGCCGCCCACCGAAGATGGCCAGCGCAGCCGCCAGCAACTGCTCACCGAACTTGCCGGCAACGAGCAACTGACACTCGCCCAGCTTGGCCGGCGCATCGCCGGCGGGCGAGGGCACTACAGCCTGATCGGCACCCCGGCCCACATCGCCGATGAACTGCAGGCCTGGTTCGAGGGCCGTGCCGCCGATGGCTTCAATGTGCTGGTGCCGCACCTGCCCTTGGGGCTGGAGGATTTCGCCAACCTGGTCGTGCCCGAGCTGCAGCGCCGCGGGCTGTTCCGCCGCCAGTACCAAGGCCGCACCCTGCGTGAACACCTGGGGCTGCAGCGCCCTGCCAATCCCTTCTTTACCGAACGAGGTCAACCATGAGCTACGCCGCCCACCCCGAGCGCTACGCGCGCATGCCTTATCGCCGTGTCGGCCGCAGTGGCCTGGTGTTGCCGGCCCTGTCCCTGGGCCTGTGGCACAACTTTGGTGATGCGACGCCTATCGATACCCAACGCGCGTTGCTGCGCACCGCATTCGATGCGGGCATCAACCACTTCGACCTGGCCAACAACTACGGCCCGCCCTACGGCAGCGCCGAAACCAACTTCGGCCGGCTGCTGCGTGAAGACCTGCGCAGCTACCGCGACGAACTGATCATCTCGAGCAAGGCGGGCTGGGACATGTGGCCAGGGCCGTACGGGCAGGGCGGCAGTTCGCGCAAGTACCTGATCAGCAGCCTCGACCAGAGCCTGCAGCGCCTGGGCCTGGACTACGTCGACATCTTCTATTCGCACCGTTTCGATGCCGACACGCCGTTGGAAGAAACCGCCATTGCCCTGGCCGACATCGTTCGTCAGGGCAAGGCACTGTATGTCGGCATTTCGTCCTATTCGGCGGGCAAGACGGCCGAGATCGCGGCGCTGCTGGCCGAGCTGAAGGTGCCGCTGCTGATCCACCAGCCTTCGTACAACCTGTTCAACCGTTGGATCGAGCGTGACCTGCTGGCCACCACTGATGCGCTCGGGGCCGGGGTGATCGTGTTCACGGCGCTGGCCCAAGGCCTGCTCAGCGACAAGTACCTGAACGGCATTCCCGCCGATGCCCGCGTCAACCGCGCCGGCGGTGGCTCGTTGCTGCCCCAGCACCTGTCGCCAGACAACATTGCCCGCGCCCGCGCCCTCAATGAAATCGCCCGGGGGCGAGGCCAGAGCTTGGCGCAACTGGCCCTGGCCTGGACCTTGCGCGACCCGCGCGTGAGTTCGGCACTGATTGGTGCAAGCCGCCCCGAGCAAATCATCGAGAACGTGGCCGCACTCGATAACCTGGCGTTCAGCCCCGAGGAGTTGGCGGCCATCGACCAATACGCCGTGGAAGGCGGCATCAACCTCTGGGAAAAACCCTCGACCGACTGGAAGGAGTGACCCATGCGTGTGCTACGCCTTGCCGTCCTGTTACTGCTGAGCTTGGCCGGTGCTGCCCAGGCGGCAGACCCTGCGACGTTGCGCATTGGCTACCAGAAGGGCTCGATCAGCCTGGTCCTGGCCAAGCAGCATCGCCTTCTGGAGCAGCGCTTTACTCACACCCAGGTTGAGTGGATCGAGTTTCCGGCCGGCCCGCAAATGCTAGAAGCCTTGAACATTGGCAGCCTCGACATCGGTTCGACCGGTGATATTCCGCCGATCTTCGCCCAGGCGGCCGGCGCCGACCTGCTGTACATCGGCGCTGAACCGCCCAAGCCGCAGGCCGAGGTGATTCTGGTACCGAAAGACAGCCCGGTGGCCAGCGTTGGCGACCTCAAGGGCAAACGGATTGCCCTGCAGAAAGGCTCGAGTGCGCACAACCTGTTGCTGCGCAGCCTGGCCAAGGCCGGGTTGAGCATCCGCGATGTGCAGCCGGTGTACCTGGCGCCTGCCGATGCGCGTGCGGCGTTCGAGCGCGGCAGCGTGGACGCCTGGGCGATCTGGGACCCGTTCTATTCGGCCATCGACTTGGAGGGCAAGGCGCGGCTGTTGGCCGATGGCCAAGGGCTGGGCTTGATCGGGCCTTTCATGCTGGGGGCGCGTGAGTACGTCGAGGCCAACGGGGCGTTTGTCGGTCAGCTACTGGATGCGATCAGCCAGGCCGAGGCGCTTACGCGCAGTGACGAAGCCGGGAGCATCCAGTTGCTTGCACAGTTCATGGGCTTGCCGGAGGCGGTGGTGCGGCGCAGCTTCAGCCATCGGCCGGCGTCGCCGGTGATACCGGTGAGCGATGAGATCGTGGCGGCGCAGCAGCGCACGGCGGAGCTGTTTTTCCAGAACAAGGTGCTGCCCAAGCGGGTGGATATTGCCGGGGCGGTGTGGCGACGGAACTGAGCCAAACGCAACGTTCGGCTTTCATTGCCCTGTAGGAGCAGCCTTGTGCTGCGAAGAGGCCGGTGTTGCCACACTATTTCTATGAGCCTTACCGGCCTCTTCGCAGCACAAGGCTGCTCCTACAGGGGGATTTCGGCGGTATTTGGGGTCAACCTTGGGCAAACGCCAACAACTTCTTGCCATCCAGCCGATATTTAACCCACTCAGCTTGCGCTTCGGCTCCCAGGGACTGGTAGAACCCGATAGCAGGTTCGTTCCAGTCCAGCACACTCCATTCCAGGCGCCCGCAGCCGTTCTCCACAGCCTCGCGGGCAATGTGCCGCAGCAATGTGCGCCCGGCACCATCGCCGCGCTGCTCGGGCGTGACGTACAGGTCTTCCAGATAAATCCCGTTACGCCCCAGCCACGTCGAATAACTGTAGAAATACACGGCAAAACCGATCGCCTGGCCATCCCGCTCGCAGATCAGGCTGTGCACTGTACTGCCCTCGTCGAACAGGCTGCGCTCGATATCGGCGACCGAGGCGATCACCTCGTGGCGCGCACGTTCGTAGTCGGCAAGCTCGGTGATGAAGGCAAGAATCTGCGCTGCGTCGGTACGCACCGCGGGGCGGATAGTGAGGCTCATGGGGCGGGCTTCCTAGAACGAGATGAGATCAGTACAGTATTTGTATCTATTTAATTTAGCAAAACTGTACCGGTCGCAAGGCAGGGCGACTCCGTTAGTGTGACAGCACCAATAATGATTGTGGAATGCCTGCCATGCTTGCCTCTGCCGACCTGCTTACAGCGTTCGTGCTGTTTGCCTTCGTATCCTCCATCACCCCGGGGCCGAACAACACCATGCTGCTGGCCTCGGGTGTGAACTTCGGCGTGCGTCGCTCGATCCCGCACGCCATGGGCATCAGCCTTGGCTTCATGGTCATGGTGCTGGCCGTCGGTTTGGGCCTGGGCGAGGTGTTCAAGGCTTGGCCGCCGTTGTACACCGTGCTGCGCTACACCGGCGCGGCCTACTTGCTGTACCTGGCGTGGAAAATCGCGACCTCGGGGCCAATCGGCACGGATTCGGCCAAGGCCCGCAAGCCGCTGGGGTTCTGGGGCGCCGCCGCGTTCCAGTGGGTCAACCCCAAGGCCTGGGTGATGGCGGTGGGGGCCATCACTACCTATACACCGGCCCAGGGCTACGTGATGAACGTGGTTGTCATCGCCGCGCTGTTCGCCCTGGTCAACCTGCCCAGCGTCGGGGTCTGGGTCATGTTTGGCAGCGCTTTGCGCAACCTGTTGCAGAACCCGCGCTGGCTGATGCTGTTCAATGTCCTGATGGCCTTGCTGCTGGTGATTTCACTCTACCCGCTGCTGTTTGTAGAATCGGCGTTTTCATAGACCGATGAGTACAGCAAGCCGATGCAGTTGATCCCCTGGTCACACCTATGCCCCGAAGGCTTCACCTTGCGCGGGTGGCGCACACCCGCCAGTGGCAAGCCTTTGCTGCATTTTCTGCACGGCAACGGCTTCTGCTGCCTGGCGTACCAGCCGTTGCTGATGCGCCTGGGCGAGCATTTCGACCTGTGGCTGTGCGATGTGCAAGGCCACGGCGACAGCGACCATGGCGGCGTGTTTCGCGGGTGGAACCGCACTGCTGAATTGGCGGTGGAGGCGTTCGAAAGCGGGCGTGGCGAGTATGGCGAGGTGCCGCGCTTTGCCCTCGGGCACAGCTTTGGTGGCGTGCTCACGGGGCTGATCCTGGCCAGCGCACCCACGCTGTTCGAGCGCGCCGTATTGCTTGACCCGGTGCTGTTTAGCCGCCGTATGATCGGTGTGATGGGCGCGGCTGCGCTGGTCGGCCTGCATCAGCGCCATGCCTTGGCGCGCAAGGCGGCCAACCGCCGCAGCCATTGGCCTGATCGTGAGGCGGCACTGGCCTCGCTGCAGGGGCGCGGCATTTTCAAAGGCTGGACCGATGCGGCAATGTTGGCCTATGTGGAGCATGCCATTGGCGATTGTGGCGAGGCGGTAGTGCTCAAGTGCCGGCCAAGCCGCGAGGTGGAGATTTTCAGTTCGTTCCCCAAGCGCATGTGGGCAAACCTGGCCGCGATCCACACACCGACGCGGGTGCTGTATGGCGAACAGACCTATCCCTTCGTGCCGCATTCGGTCAAACGCCTGGCGGCGCTGAACCCCAACGTGAGCGCGCGGCAGGTCGCCGGTGGGCACTGCTTCATGCAGGAGGACCCGGCCATGGCCGCCGATCAGGCGTTGGCCTTCCTGCAACCGTGACGTTGTCGTTCCATAGGTGAGACGATGCATGCCATTTAAGCTGCCTACCGGCTTATTGGCATCATTGGTAAGGTGATCCCAGCCAAGAGAGGAGACTTCTCATGAAAAAGATTCTGGGTATTCACCGCAGCCCCCACGCCCACTGGGTAGGCGATGGCTTCCCGGTGCGCAGCCTGTTCACCTACGACGACCTGGCCCGCCAGATCAGCCCGTTCTTGCTGCTGGACTACGCCGGCCCGCACGACTTCACCCCTACACGTGACCGACGCGGGGTCGGACAGCACCCGCACCGTGGTTTCGAAACGGTGACCATCGTCTATCAAGGCGAGCTCGAACACCGCGATTCCACGGGGGCCGGTGGCTTGATCGGCCCCGGCGACGTGCAATGGATGACGGCGGCCAATGGCATTATCCATGAAGAATTCCATTCGCCGGCATTCGCCCGCACGGGTGGCACACTCGAAATGGTTCAGCTGTGGGTCAACCTGCCTGCGCGTGACAAGCGCGCCGCGGCGGGTTACCAGACGTTGCTTGCCACGGATATCCCGGTGGTGGCGCTGGATGACCAGCGTGGCAGCCTGCGGGTGATCGCGGGTGAATTCCAAGGCCACCAAGGCCCTGCGCGGACCTTCACCGCGATGGATGTCTGGGATTTGCGTCTGAATGCTCAAGCGACTTTGCAACTGCCCGTAGCCGCAGGGCGCAACGCCGCCCTGGTGGTGCTGCGCGGGACTGTGCGGGTCAACGGTGAACGGGAAGCCGGGCCAGCCAGCCTGGTACTGCTTGAGCGTGGTGGTGAGGACATTGTGCTCGAGGCGCTGGAAGGCGCCAGTGTGCTGCTGCTCAGCGGTGAGCCGATCGATGAGCCGATCGTTGGCTATGGCCCATTCGTGATGAACAGCCAGGCAGAAATCGCTGAGTCGTTCGACGACTTCCATGCCGGCCGGTTCGGGCAGATGCAGGCCGAGGGCAGCTGAGACCGCTCGTCGTCAACTCTGTGCAGCCGATCGAACAGCCCTGGCTGGCCTGCGATCTTCCACTAAGGTGCTAGATGATCCCGCGCACCATCATTGCTCCGGCGCATGGACGGCCGCCTGAGCATGCGCAATATCAATTGGCACCATGCCTGGCAAAGGCGTACCTAAACAACAGGCCATCCAGTACAGAGAGGGTCGTACAATGTCGTTGATAGGCGTTTCAATGCTAGAGATGCGGCAAATGATCGAGCAAGCCTGCCTGCCTGATCGCTGCGAGGTCAGTTGCGCGGATGGCGCCCACCTGACCATCCGCCTGGGCCAGGGGCAGCGCCTCGAAGCGGGCGTTACCCTGACAGGCGTTGCGCTGCAGGACCTCAACAGTTGCCGCGACGTGGTGAACCTGGTTTCGCAGCTGCATGCGCTGCGTGACAAGCCGACCACGCCAATAAGGGCGATTGCCTGAGCCTGCACCTTGTCCCGGTCAGCCGAGGCTGGCCGGGCGCACATATTCCGGCATCAGGCCGTTGAACCAGAACAGGATCATCGACACCAGGATGGTCACCAGCACCAATAGTCCAACCCCCCACACACAGGCGGCGAACAGCATAGCCTGCTCCTTGCGTAACCGCAGAAACGTCTGCAGCCCGCCAAACAGCAGCACGCTGGCATAAGCCGAAGCAGCCAATAGCGCAGTCAGCGCCAGCCAGCGAATCGGCAGCAACCCGACCACCCCCGCGAAAAACCACGGCGTGGCGCAGTAAGCGGCAAAGCCGATGCATTGCTGCAGGCTGGGTTGCGCATCGAAGCCGCGTGACATCCAGCGTATCATCACGCCCATGATCATGACCCCGACCACTGTGGCTGCGTACAGCAGGCCTGCCAACTGCGCCGCGCTGCCAATGCTCAGGCGCACGCGTTCTTCGGCGGCCAGGCTCCAGCCGAACGTGGTGGTGCCGACAAACAGGCAAATGGCAGGGATCAGCGCCAGGGCTAGCAGCCGAGGCAGGTATTGCTGCGGATGGTCCTCTTCGGCGCGGCGTATCTCCATCCAGGCATCGGACGGGCGGGTGAAGAGCTTGAGCAGTGGACTGTTCATGACGGTCTCCAGAAGGCGTGGGCTCTTTTCTATGGAGACGCGCCGTTGCGGGCAGGTTCAGCGCATTTGATCGCCGTTGATCACCTTATTGCAGCTCCAGCAGGAGGTTCAGCCCGCCATCGCCACATTTGCCCTGGTCACGCACCACCCCGCGGTAGGTGCGGCCATCCCAGACGAACGCCACGCTGTGGGCGCGATCGACCTTGTCGGGCAGCGGCGGGCAGATGTGCAAGCGCAGGGCAGGGCGGCCCTGCAGGTTGAGGGCGGCGAGTTGGCATTGGCATTCCACGCTCTGGGCGACCGGGCCGAACAACGTATCGCGTACGTAATCCAGCTGCACAAAGGTATTGGGTGCGCGGCCGGGCATTTTCATGGGCATGGGCTCCTTGTGAAAGCTGACGCGGCTCCTCTTTAGAAGCCTTTCAGGCCCGGATGTTCAAGTTTTTACCTGATCAGCCCGCTTTGCGCAGGGTCAGGTTGATCCGCCGTTCGCCCATGCGCGGATGCACGCCGGGTTTGATGGGCAGCACGCCATGAAAGCGCAAGCGATCCTCACCGCCCCACACCAGCACATCGCCATGGCTCAACGGCACACGCTGGGTCTTGTCCGAACGCTGCAGCCCGCCCAGCAGGAACACTGCGGGCAAGCCCAGTGAAATCGACACGATCGGCTGGCTGAAGTCCTGCTCGTTACGGTCCTGGTGCAAGCTCAAACGGGTGCCTGGCAAGTAGTGGTTGACTAGGCAAGCGTCGGGCACGAAGTCGTCGAAACCGGCGACGGCCGCAGCGCGGTTTGCCAAGCCGAGCAGCACCGGCGGTAGCGCAGGCCAGGGTTGGCCACTCTGCGGGTCGGTCAGGGTGTAGCGGTAGCCGTGCTCGTCACTGACCCAGCCCAATGCCCCGCAATTGGTCAGTGCGACAGCCATGTGCAGGCCACCGGGCGTCTGCATGTGCCGGAACGGCGCGGCGCGCAGCACCGGGCGCAAAGCGTCTAGCAAGGCCTCGAGCTCGGCCAGGGCGAAGCCGGGCAGCAGCACGGTATGGCTCGCCAGGCGTTGCGGCTGGGGGCCGAACAGGTCGAGGTCGGACTGGATCATGGAAGCAGCACCAGGCTTACGGTGTTCCATTCTACCCCGGCTCATGCGCTCCCCGTGTAGGAGCAGCCTTGTGCTGCGAAGAGGCCGGTGATAGCAGCGCAAATTTACTGTGTTTTCACCGGCCTCTTCGCAGCACAAGGCTGCTCCTACAAAGGGCGGTGAGGTAGCAGGGAAACAATAAAAAAGGAACCGCGGCACCAGGGAGAGTGAGCACCGCGGTTCAAGGGGGGAGCAGGTTATTTTTGGGTCACAGTGGCCATGTTCGCGCTGCCCAGCTGGCTGATGGTGGCGGTTTGCGCCATGCCGCTCTGGTCGACGAACGCCTTGTTGCCCTGGCCACCCTGGGTCACGTAGGCGACGTTGATGCTGTCGGCCTGCTTGATGGTGGCCTCGTTGCCACTGCCGTAGAGCTGGTTGGTGTAGCTCTGGTTGCTATAGCCGGACTGGTCCAGGTTGATGACGTTGCCGGTGCCCTCGCTGCTGCCGAAGGCATAGTTGTCGGTACCGCGCTGGTCGGCGACCAGGATGTTGTCGGTGCCGTTTTGCTCGAAGAACAGTTCGTTGTTGCTGTCGGCCTGCTTGGTCTGCATCGCGTTGTTGTTGCCGGTCTGGTTCAGCGTGGCCAGGTGGTTGTCGCCGTTCTGCGTCAGGTTGACGCCGTTGCCGTTGCCGTACTGGTTGATCACGGCCGTCTGGTTGACGCCGAACTGGCCGCCCATTTTGTCGCCTTTCCAGTTGCTGGCGGTGATCTTGTTGCCGTTGCCTTGGGTGGTCACGGTCAAGTTCAGGTTTTCGCCGTTCTGGTAGGTGTAGTGCAGGTTGTTGTTACCGGTCTGCGAAATGGTGGTGGTCGAGTTGTTGCTCTCGAACTGGTCCGACCAGCTGGCGTTGGCCTTGCCTTTTTGCGTGAGGGTGGCCTTGTTGGCGTCGCCGAAGCTTTGGTCGATGTAGCCTTCGTTGAGCTGGCCGGTCTGGGTGACGTTGGCCTGGCTGCCGACTTGCGTGTCTTGCCAGACCTCCACCGAGTTGCCGGTACCGGTCTGGCTGAGGCCGATGGTGCCACCCTCGCCGTCGCGCTGGTCGCCGTAAGCCCAGTTTTCCTTGCCGTCCTGGTAGATCTGGATGTTGCCGTCGTTATGCGTCAAGTGCTCGGCGGCGGCGTAGTTGTCGGCGCCTGCCTGGATGATCATGCTCTGGTTATTGCTGCCGCCGAAGGTCTGCTCGACGAAGGCTTCGTTGCGCTGGCCGGACTGCTGGGTGGTGGCCTGGCTGCCCAGCTGGCTGTCCTGCCATACGGTCGAGCGGTTTTCAGTGCCTTGCTGGGTCTGCAGCGACTGGTTGTTCTCGCCCAGCGACTGGCTGGCGAAGGCATCGTTATAGCTACCTCCGGCCTGCTGGGTGATCTGGCTGCCATTTTCGAACAACTGCTCGGCGTAGCCTGCGTTGTACGAGCCGGTGGCGCTTTGTTGGATATCGCTGGTGCTGTTGGCCTGCACCGCCAGGTGATTGTGGCCCTTGCCGGTCTGCGACTGGGTGGCCGAGGCGAACGGCGCGAGGGTCTGGGTCACTTCGGCAATGTTTTCCTTGCCGTCTTGGGTCTGGGTCGAGGTGCTGTCGGCAGCCATGACCTGGCCTGCAAGGGCGAGGACGATAGCGGCACTGAGGGGGGCGAGCTTGAACATGGTGGTGCCTCCAGGTCTATCGGTATTGGGTGATCTGAACATGCTGGCCATTGCCGGCTTGGGTCACGGAGCTGTTGAGGCCCGTGCCGGACTGCACGATGTTGGCGCTGTTGTTGTTGCCGATCTGGTCGATGGCAGCGCTGTTGCTGCTGCCGCTCTGGCGGATCGACGCGCTGTTGCCATATCCCTGCTGGCTGATGCTGGCCATCAGGTCACTACCTTCTTGCAGGATGTACGCCTCTTGCGCGCCCCCGGCCTGGACGATGCGGCCCAGCAGGGCCTGGCCGTTCTGGTCGAGGGCGGCGCGGTTGCCCGTGCCTTGCTGCTCGATCACCGCTGCCTGGCCGGCGCCGACCGGTAACAGGCGGATGATCACGGGGTCACCGAGGTCATTGCCGGCCGCAAGGTCGGCGTTGTCCATCAGGTCCTCGGCCCAGCTGGCCTGGCCCGCCAGGGCCAGGCAGAGCAACAGTGGATACAGGCATTTCATGGCGTTCTCCCGCCTTCTACTGCACGACGACGTTGACGGTGCGTGTGGTCCCTGGGCTGGTGGTGATGGTCGCCGTCGGCGCGGCGGTCGGGATCACCGTGGTGCTGTTGCTGACCGCCAGGCGCCAGCGCCCGGTGACCGGTACGGTAGTGGTGCCCAGGGTTTGCACGCCGGTGGTGGTGGTGACACGTACGGTCACAACGTTGCCGGTGGTCACCGACGAGGTGCCGCTGATGTCCCAGTTGTACCGGTTGTTGGAGCGTGCCGTGACCGTGGCTGCGGTGACCGCAAAGGTCTCGGCGGCTGGGCGTGGCGACACGTTGACCGTGACGGTGCCGGCGTTGGACAGCGCCCCCAGCGAGTCACGCACCTGGTAGGTGAAGGTGGTGGTAAAGGCCGCCGTCACCGTGGCCGGTGGGGTGTAGGTCACCGTCGTGCCATCGGTGCTGACGGTGCCTCGGCCGGCAGCGGGTTGTGTGACGGCGGCAACGGTCAACGGCAGGTTGCCTTCCGGGTCGGTGTCGTTGGCCAGCACGTTGATGGTCAGCGGCACGCCCAGGGTGGCGACCGTTTCCGGGTTGGCCGTTGGCGCCTGGTTGGGCGCAACGTTGATGGTCACCGTGGCCGGTTCCGACTTCAGGCCTTTGGCATCCACCGCCCGGTAGTTGAAGGTGGCCACCAGCGGTTGCGTGGCACCGGCGGGTGGGGTGTAGGTAACCGAGGTGGTGCCGTTGAGCACGACGCCGCCAAGGCCGGTACCGGGTTGGGTCAGGTCGCTGATGGCCAGCGGTACGTTGCCGTCCGGGTCGCTGTCGTTCAGCAGCAGGTTGAGGGTCAGCGGGATGCCGACACTGGTGCTGCCGACATCGGCCTGGGCCAGCGGCGGTTGGTTGGCCGCCTCGACCGGCGCATTGCCGACCACGATCACCGGTTCCACATCGCTGCCGCCATGGGCCGACTTGACCGTGACAGTGGCCGGCGGCTGTGCCAGGTCATTCACGGTCAGGCTCTGCAACGTGCCCGATTTGGACATCCGGCCATAGCCTTGGGCGAGCATGTCGGGGATGGCCACTTCGTCGCTGGAGCGGGCCTCGATGAACAGGCGCTTGTTGGCCCAGTCGTAGCGTGCGGTGCTGACCTTGACCACGTCAGTCAGCTTGCTCGACAGTGCGGTCGGCTGGGTCCCGGCAGTGCTGTTGCTGGCAGTCACCACCACCACGGCGGGCGGCACGGCCTGGCCGAACTGCTGGCTGAAGAACAGCCCGTTGTTGTCTGTCAGCAGGTTGAACTGGCAAGGCGAAGGCGGCGTGCCGATCAGTGCCAGGCCATTGCGCATGCACAGACTAGCGTCATGCGGGGCCTTGGCGAACACCTCCACACGGGTGCCGGAGCCGTTGCGCGAGTAGGTGGCGCGCTCCAGGGTCACTGGCGTTTGCGCACGCTGGTCGAGCACCTTGCCAGACACGGTGAACAGCGACGTTTCGATACGCCCGGGCGGGCCGTCGATACGGATGAAGTTGGTGTTGAACGGGCTGCCGACCACGGTCTCGGGCCTGTTCGGGTCACCAATGAAGGTGTCGGTGGCGCCGGTGTCTGGGTTGACCTCCAGGTACGGCCCGCCAGCGCCTCTTAGCCATGGGCCCAGCGCGCCGTTGAGCGCACCGGTGAAGTTACCGGGGGCACCGATGCCGATGTCACGGGTGATGTTGATCGCGCGACGGCCAGGGGTGGTGACGTTGACCGTCTCGACACCGTAGGGGTGGGTAATGGTGTAGACACCGGCCCGGGGTACCGAGACGCGGATGCGGATGCGGGCAAAGCTCTGCTGGTCGCCATCCACCGGGTTTTCAGCGGCAAAGGCGGCCTCAAGGCCGGCGACATAGGCGTCCAGCTCATAACCGCTGTTGCCCACTGCCGGGATGGTGGCTTCGGCCAGGAACCAGAACATCTCGGGTGGCCAGTTGTCGGGGAACACCAGGGGCAAGGCGTCGTCGTAGATGCCCGGCTCCGGCAACAAGGTACACATGTAGGACGGTGCACCCGGCGCGCCGACAACCCGCGAACTGGTGGCGCGTGACTGGCACAGCTCAAGCGACAGATCGTTGCCGTCCTTGTACCACATCGGGTAACCGCCGGTGGCGAAGGTGTAGGGCCCGGGGTCGACATCGGACAGCGCGGCGAAGGCAGCGCTGGTGACAGTGAGGGAGAAACCGGCGGCGAACAGCGCACGGCGTGGCCAAGTGTTCATGCTGCCTCCTTGAGGGCTGAGCCTTTGTCTGTTCATGGCACCAGCACCACGTCTTCGCTGTCGCTACCGCCATTGGCGCTGGTGACTTGCACCTTGGCCGGTGGGATGGGCGAAAGGGATGTGCTCAATGTCTTCACCGCGCCGTTGCCACTGAGGTTGCCCAGCAACGTGCCGTTGCCGGTGTGGGCGGTGAGGGCGGGCGGGCTGGTTTCGTCACTGGTGCTGGCGACCAGCGTCAGTTGCCCGGTGGACAGGTGGTATTCAGCCTGAGTGATGGTCACCAGGTCGGTCAGTGGCAGGTTGGCCGTGGTCAGGCTGCTGGTCGGGATGGCCACGCTGTTGTCGGCGGTCAGTACCAGCGTGGTGGGCACATTCGGGTTGAGTACCGACTGGGCGTACCAGGCACCGGTGCCGTTGGCTTCGGTCAGGTTCAGGTTTGGTGTCTGACTGGTCAGGGTGACGGCGGCCGGTGGCGGCGGGGCCATGACGAAGACATCTTGCTGGGCGTGCAGGTCGCCATTCTCGGTGCGCCGCGAGTAGGTGGTGCGCTGCGGCATCAGCGGCGTGGGCAGGGCAACATCGGAAAGCTTGCCCGAGATCGAGAACAGCTCGGTCCGCAGGTCGATGCCCCCCGGGCCTTCGATGCGCACGAAGTTGGTGTTGAACGGGCTACCGGTCACACGCTCATCCAAGTTCGGGTCGCCGATGAAGCGCTCGCTGCCTTCGGTGTAGGGGCCATTGACGCTGCGCAGGAACGGCCCGACATCGCCTTTGAGCGCGCCGCTGAAGTCGCCAGCGCCAGCGATGCCGATGTCGCGGGTCATGTTGATCGCCCGGCGCCCACCGGCCGGTACGTCAAAGACTTCGACCCCGTAAGGGTGGGTGACCACGTACGTGCCTGCGGTCGGCACATCGACGCGAATACGCACCCGGGCGAAGCTGACCTGGTCGCCTTCGACGGGCTCTTCGGCGGCAAATGCTGCCTCGATGGCCGTGCCGTAGCTCAAGTCGATGCCCCGTGCAGCGTCGACGATGGCGGCGTCGGCGGTGAACCAGAAGGCTTCGTCAGGGAAGTTGGTGGGGAAGGCGATGGGTTGGGTGTCGTCGAACACGCCGGGGGTGGGTAGCAGTGTGCACATGTACGCCGGCGCGCCGGGAGCACCGGCGACCCTTGAACTCACCGCTTTGGTCAAGCACAGGTCGAGGGTGCGACCATGACTGTCCTGGTACCAGCCTGCAAAGTTGCCGTTGGCAAGGTTGTAGGGGCCGGGGTCGACAGCGTTCAATGCAGCCTGTGCCGGGATCTGGAGCATGCCGGCGAAAATCGCCACTGCCAGCGGGTGGGGTATCGGTCGGAGCATGAGTCAATTCCTCCTGCAAACGGGCCCATGGACTTGGGGCGTCTGGGAGGAGATCGGCAATAGGCGTGCCAAACCGAAATAAATGACTCGCAGGCGTTGTACAACGGGGGATACGGCCGTTTCGTGGGTTTCTTTTACGGTGCTTGCCAATGGGCCCGGTACCCCCAGCATTGGGGAATTGGGTCGGTGGTTGCGACCCACTCGCTTGCCTGTGCGGCCCGCTTCTATGTCGGTGTTTTTGGTGATTTGGAAGTGCGTGGTTTCCGTGGTTTTTTCTCCGGACGCTTGCCGGGTTTTAGCTGCCAACGGTCGGCATTGGCGAGTAGGCGTTCCTGGATGTCGGGCGGGTAGTCACTCAAGGTGGTGGGTGGAGGTACTGGTTTGCCGGGCAAGCCGGCCTCGCGGATCACCTTCGGCCAGCGTGGTCGCCAGCACAGCAGCAGGCTGAACCAGTGCGCGGTGCCGACGATGACGAAAGCGGGCCAGACCATGAGCAGGGCGAGTTTGAACAGCCAGCTGCTTTTGCGGAAGAAACGGCCGAGGCCTTCGAATTGGGCGCTGAATGCCTGGATGGGCGAGGGTAACCGGGTGCTTAGACGGGGGCGGGGGACGGCGTGAGGGCCTTCTTCCATGTAGCGGCGGATGAACTCCCATTCGTCACGGAGCTCGCTGCCGCCTTGGCCTTGCTTGCCGAGTAAGGCCATTTCCATATGGGGCAGGCCGGTACGGCTGGGGTGCCAGACCAGGCCTAGTCTCATGCCCACGCTTAGTGAGTCGTCCTCTGGATACAGGCCTGTGCTTCCGGTTGTTCTCCAGGGGAAGGTTACGATGCCGCCGCAATAGTTTGGCCGATGAAGATGGACTTGTTGAGTCTTTCGATTGAAGCGAATAAGCAGATGGCGGCTGGTCAGTATTTCTAATCGACTAAGTTTTATGCCATATTTCGAGTAAAAGTATAGTGCGGCTCCTGAAGCCCAGGCCAAGGTTATCGTGAGCACTACTGCTAAAAAAGAGCTTGAAGCACGGCTTGTGATGTCGAGCCAGATGGAGCCAACTGCTATATAGATTCCTAAGGCAATGCCTGGGAGAATCCCGCCTAATGTGATAAGTGTAATTAGCCCCCGCTTTTCTTCCGAACCGCCGCAACGCATGTCCATAAATATTTCATTAAAGGCAAAAACAGGGCCGCGTGCGTTGGGCTTTTCGCTGACCTGTCGAAAATGTATGTCCTTCTCCACGTCTCCCTCATAAAAATCCTTATTAGCGCGTTTCGCTCTTGGCGTAATCTCTGCCTCGTACGCCTTGCGTGCGGCCTCTGGCTCTGTTGCCATTTGCCAGAAGCCCCATTCGATCAAATACAATTTAAGACCTCTTTAAAAGCCGAATGTAGATTGTCTAATTCCTTCTGTTGTTCCGGAACAGTCGACGATGGGGGCTGCTGAATAGCGCGGGGCGGTAGCCGGATGTGACGGCTGCGCAGGTCGAGCGTGTCGATCATGGATGACATCAATCGAACTCCTTCGACTTTTTGGGCGTACGCGGTTTGCGTGATTTCTTCTCAGGACGCTTGCCAGGCTTGAGTTGCCAACGGTCGGCATTGGCGAGTAGGCGTTCTTGGATGTCGGGCGGGTAGTCACTCAAGGTGGTGGGTGGAGGCACTGGTTTGCCGGGCAAGCCGGCCTCGCGGATCACCTTCGGCCAGCGTGGTCGCCAGCACAGCAGCAGGCTGACCCAGTGCGCGGTGCCGACAATGACGAAAGCGGGCCAGACCATGAGCAGGGCGAGTTTGAACAGCCAGCTGCTTTTGCGGAAGAAACGGCCGAGGCCTTCGAATTGGGCGCTGAACGCCTGGATTGGGGAGGGTAACTGGGTACTCAGCCGGGGGCGGGGGACGGCGTGTGGGCCTTCTTCCATGTAGCGGCGGATGAATTCCCATTCGTCGCGGAGCTCGCTGCCGCCTTGGCCTTGCTTGCCAACGAAGGCCATTTCCATGTGGGGCAGGCCGGTATGGCTCGGGTGCCAGACCAAGCCGAGTCTCATGCCGAGACTGAGTGAGTCATCCTCAGGAGATACAGCGGTGCTTCCGGTGGTTTTCCATGGAAACGTCACGATACCCCCGCAGTATGCAGGTCGATGAAGATGAATCTGTTGAGTTTTTCGATTGAAACGGATAAGGAGGTGTCGACTGGTGAGTATTTCTAGACGTGTAAAGCGGAATCCATATTTAGCATAAACATAGTAAAACCCACAGCCTATGGACAGCATGTATGTGCTGAATAAAATAGAGAACACCGAAAGGAACTCAGCTTGGGTGGCGTTGATGTAAATGGAGCCAAAGGTTATATGCAGCCATGCGTAGGTCATTGGGCCTAGGCCTCCGAGAGTCATCATTGTGATTACTCCACGTTTCTCTTCCGAGCCGCCACAGCGCATATCCATGTAGGTGTCATTGAACGCAAATACGGGGCCGCGCGAATGCGGAGTAGTACTCACCGATTTGAAATGAACACCCTCCCGTAAGTCACTCTCGTACAGATCCCAAGCTAGATACTTATGGGTTGGTACTGTCTCAGCATCAGCTGCCGTGCGCGCAGCTTTTGACTCAGTGCATGTCTTCCAGAATCCCCATTCGATCAAATACAATTTGAGACCTCGCTGAAAGCCGAATATGGAGCGCCTAATTCCTCCTGTCGCTCAGATGCAGTTGGCTGTTGCTCGGAGCCGTAGCTGGAAGTGATACACCTGCGCAGGTCGATCATGGATGACATCAATCGAACTCCTTCGGCTTTTTGGGCGTACGCGGTTTGCGTGGTTTCTTCTCGGGACGCTTGCCGGGCTTGAGCTGCCAACGGTCGGCATTGGCAAGCAAGCGCTCCTGTATGTCTGGCGGGTAGTCACTCAAGGTGGTGGGTGATGGCACTGGTTTGCCGGGCAAGCCGGCCTCGCGAATCACCTTCGGCCAGCGTGGTCGCCAGCACAGCAGCAGGCTGAACCAGTGCGCGGTGCCGACAATGACGAAAGCGGGCCAGACCATGAGCAGGGTGAGTTTGAACAGCCAGCTGCTTTTGCGGAAGAAACGGCCGAGGCCTTCGAATTGGGCGCTGAATGCCTGAATGGGCGAAGGCAGTTGGGTGCTTAGACGGGGGCGGGGGACGGCGTGAGGGCCTTCTTCCATGTAGCGGCGGATGAACTCCCATTCGTCGCGGAGCTCGCTGCCGCCTTGGCCTTGCTTGCCGACGAAGGCCATTTCCATGTGGGGGAGGCCGGTATGGCTGGGGTGCCTTATCAGGCCCAGTCTCACGCCCACGCTGAGTGAGTCGTCCTCTGGATATAGGCCTGTACTTCCGGTTGTTCTCCAGGGGAAAGTTACGATGCCGCCGCAATAACTTGGTCGATGGAGGTGGACCTGTTGGGTTTTTCGATTGAAGCGAATGAGTAAGTGACGGCTGGTCAGCATCTCCAAACGTGTGATTTTCATCCCATATTTTGAGTATAGATATAGTGCGGTGCCAGCGACTAGCATCATGATAAGGGTGAGTGCCAAAGTTATAAATGAGCGTGAATCTGGAACCGTTATATCAACCCAGAGAAAATTTAATGCGGTGATTGTCGTGACGCCTATGATTGGCATAACTCCGACGAGCATCGCAAGCGTAAGTAGTCCACGTTTTTCTTCTGAACCACCGCAGCGCATCTCCATGTAATCATCGTTGAAGGCGAAAACGGGGCCGCGCGTATTAGGTTTTTCGCTGACAGACCGGAAATGAATATCTTCTTCCAGATCCCCCTCGTATAAGTCTTTAGCTGATCGCTTCTCTGAAGGTGTCATCTGTGCTTCGGAGGCTTTTCGCGTGGCTTTTGACTCGGTTGCCATCTGCCAAAATCCCCATTCGATCAAGTACATTACAAAACCTCACTAAACGCGGAATATAGAGCGTTCAATTCATCTTCTTCCTTATAAGTGCTGGAGCTATTTCCGATGCGGAAACAACTGCGTTTGCACCATTTCTCCAGTGCGTCATCTTCAAGAATGTAAATTATGAGCGTTAGGGCGAGGCCTATCCAAAAGGCTCCCAGTACTAATCGAGCGAGTAGCAGACGTGCCGCTTGCGTGCCGAGAGTGTTTGCGAGCCCTGCCATGGATCGGCTAAGCAGTTTTACTATTTTATTAGAGCTTGAATTTGCCAAGTGCTCGAACAGTGGTCTCGCAATCGCGACGGCTGTTCCGAACTCTGCCAATGATAATGTAATGGTTGCTGATCCTCGTAGAATGTATGCAGCTGCCAGCATTCTCGATTTCTTCCACTCTTGCTTCGTAGTCGGATTGCTTTCTAGTTGCTTATGCCAGTCTACAAAATCCCACCACGCCAGCACCCCCCCGCCCATACTGGCCAAACTCCCCCCCCAGAGCTTTAACCTCCCCAAGCTCGCCGCCGCCCCTCTCCCGGTCACACTATTCGCGCCATACCGCGTCACCACCTGGTCCACATAACTGGCTCCAATCTCGAAGCCTGCCGCAGCCGTAGTCATGGCCGCTGCAAAGAGCTCGGTCTTCACCCGTGCATTACTGTCTGGCAGTTCGCGTGCCTTGAAGGCCATCAGCATGCCTTCGAGCAAACACACCAGGCCTGCAGCACGCACCTTGTAGAAGTCGCTGTTGTTGGCCTGTATCAGGCCTTCAGCCCAGGCCTGGTCCAGATAGCGGGCAACCTGGGCACCACTGCGCTGTGGGTTCAAGGGCTGCCCACTACGAGCCGCTTCTCCCAGGCGTATGTCGACGGCCGTTTCATGTACCGAGGCGAACAATGTCAGCCGCAGGCCATGGTGCAGCGCGCGGTCCACACTGCTGGGCGCCCCGGTACGCAGCACTTGGCGCCCCAGCGCGACGTACCAGGCATACAAGCCGATGCTGGCGGTACTGTTTCTGCTTTGTAGCTCCTCGTATAGCGTGTTGATGCGCCCGAAGGCATTCGCCGCGATGTGCGCCTGCCGGGCGAGCGACTCACGCAACGTGAAAGACGTCTCTGAGGCCGGCTCGGCCTTGGCCGCTTCCAGAAGCGCGGCAAGCGCTTCGCGGATGTCATCCTGGTTGTAGCTGATGCCGCGCATTGCCAGATTGCTCCGATGCGCCACATCGCTGCGCCACCAGTGGTCCAGTACCGTCGCGCCCCACTCGCTGAGCTCCATGCCGATTACGCACTGGCCGGTTTGCTCGGCAAAGGCCAAGCCATTGATCAGGTCGGCATTGTCGTAACGGTCCAGGGCCTGCAGCAGGCGTTCGCTGAGGAGCCATCGGGTATGGTCTTTGGCGCGGTCTTCTGCAGCTTGCTGGGCTTGTTGCATCGCTTGCTCGAAGCCTGCGAGCTGATCGTGCATGGCTTGGCGGTCGACCAGATGGCCGTACTTCTGGTCGAACTTCTTGCTGAATTCGCCAGCATCCTGGCGGGCCTGAACCTTGGCCCGGACTTCGCGTTCGTACTGCGCCAGATGAGGTTTGATACGGGCGGCATGCGCATCGGCCTGTTGGCGAGCGTGGTCGGTAAACCCATAGAAGTCCACAGGCGTCACCGGCTGCTTGCGCACGGCCTCGGCCATGACCTCACGCTTGACGATGCGCTCGGCCATCATCTGCGGGTAGAGCTTCTCGATTTCCAGAAACGACTGCGCAACAAGCAGTTTGCGCTCATTGTCCACGCCGGGTTCCACAACGCGCTGTAGCCAGTGGGTCTTCACCTCGTCGACGGCTGCATTGCGCCAGGCATTGAGCTCTTGGGTAATGCCGAGGGCATCCTCGATCACGATAGCGGCGCCGCGCGGCTTGGTTTGATTCATGGGCGGTGCCAGGGCTTGCCGTGAAGCGTGCGGGGACACGATCTGAGCGTTGTTGAACGGCTGCAGGTCGAGCAGGGCCTGCAGGTCTGCGTCGTCCTGGGCCTTGAAGTCGGCTACCCAGTTCAGTTGGTCGTGCTTGAGCACGTGGGGCTGTGGCGGCGCGTCAGAGGGTTGAATGAACCCTGCGATATCGATCGCGGGCAGGCTGCTGCGGTACTCGTCTTCGAGCAGGCGGTAGTTGTCGAGCATGCGCGGCGTGAGCGGGGAGGGGCTGAACAACGGGCGCAGCTCCTGGATGTCGTCCAGGTCGTAGAGCGTGATGGTCCAGCCGAAGGCGCGGATGATATCCTCCAGGTTGCCTGCGCTAGGGGCAGGCTCCCATGGGGCGTCGGCGCTGATGTACAACAGTGAGCCATTCGGCGCCACGCGGTACTGGCTGTGCCATTCGTGCGCCGGTGCGCTGTGGCGTTTGATCAGCAGGTAAAGAAAGCCTTCGCGCAGCGGGCGGATGGCGTAGCTGGAGTGGTTCAGTGAAGCCACCTCCTGAAAGGGGCTGAGGTAGCCCGGCAACTTGGGCAAGCGGGCGCGTTGTGCCGGATTGCCGCCAACGGCGGCATAGCGCAAGGGCAGCAGTTCGAAGCGGCGGGTGCAGTCGGCGACGGGGCTGTTGCGTAGCGCGGGGCGGTAGCCGGTTGTGATACGTCTGCACAGGTCGAGCGTGTCGGTGAGCGAATCCATGGGCGTGTGTTTTAGTCCTTTGTGCGCAGGCGTCGCTGCACGTTGTCGATAAGGGCGGTGTGCTGTTCGCGGGTGGCGATGATTGCCTCCTGCCAGGCCGGTGAGGTGTTGAGCTGATCACCGTCGCGAGCCATCATCAGTACATAGGTGATCAGATCCTCCTCACGGGCCAGGCCTTGCTCGCGTGCCTGGTCGAGGTAATGCTGGATCAGGCCGACGCGCGTGCCGTGGCAGGCACCCGCCAAGGTTGGGCAGTGCTGAACGTCCTTCAGTACCTCGGCAAGTTGGTAGCTCAGCGGGTCGCCGGCCAATGCTGCCCAGCAATCTTCGTCCAGTGTGATCGGCGTGACGTGCGCAGCGTGAGGTTGGTCGCCGCCCGCTATTTGCAACCACAGCGTTTTGTGTGGATGTGCTACAGGTGCCCACCAGTGATAGATGGGCGCCAACCATTCGCTCACCCCAGGCAAGTGACGGTGGCTATCGAGCGCTTGCAGTGCAGCAGCGGTGTGGTAACGCAGAAGGTACGAATGGCCATCTGCGCCTGTGACGATGTTGGCCTGGCTCAAATGCAGCGCGAGTTCGGCAGGTGGCAATGCGCTGATTATCCAGCCACATACCGCGCCCTCTGCACCTTGTTCGAGCTGCCATTTAAAGTCGTACTGGGCTGAAACATCGGAGCCGGGACGCGAGCCGAACAGCCAGGGGCCCACTGCCCGCAAATTGCTGAATTGGGCTTGCTGTAACAGTGGCCAGCAGCGCTGCGAGTAATACTCGAGCAGGTTTTCCCGAGCCTTCGGTGAAAGATCGGCCATTTCCACAACCGCGCTCAGGCGATACCGGTCGGATACTCGCAGGGCCTTGACCAGTGCTCTGACGAATGGGCTGGGCATCAGTGTGCTCCCGCCATACGGATCATGGTGTGGCCGTTTGTGATCGCTTTCCGCAAACAACTGAGGCAAACGGGCTCGCCGGGCTCAGGAATGCCAGCAGTCGAGGTTGTGCGTTGGCTGCCCTTTGCCTGCTGGTGGATCGGCCCTTTGAAGGCCACTGCCACACCGTCCAGCGTGACACCGGCCCCATCGATTCGTAGCAGCCCGCCTGGGCTCCGGATCGTGAGGCTCTCGCTGACCTGTATGTCATAAACCTTGGTGGTGTGCCGGATGGCTTCGCCGCTCTGCAATAGGTGATGACCGCCCACCACCTGTTCGAGGTGGCCACCAATGTCTACCGTGTGGTTGGCTTTGGTAATGTCCTGGCGCTGGTTGCCAACCGTCTCGATGCGGTCCTGGCCGGTGACGATCGTGTGCGTCCGGCCAATCTTCAAGCTGTTGTCATTGCCGATGTCGTGAATCCGATTTTGGCCGATGCTGACGGACTCGTCCCGGCCGACGTCTTCCCGGCGGTCCTGGCCAATCGAAACCGTTTCGTCACGTTCGACCCGTTCGGCGCGATCGTTGCCGACCTGCGTCGTTTCGTTATGCTTTACAACGTTGTTCTGGTCCCTTTCTGCATGGATGAACACCTCCTGGCGACCCAGTTCGTCCTCGAAACGCAGTTCGTTGAAGCCATCGCCCTTGTGGGTCTGGCTCTTGATGGTCATGCGCGTCTTGTGCTCGGGCAGGTCGTACGGGGGCAGCTGATTGCCGCAGTAGGTGCGGCCGGTGATCATCGGCTGGTCCGGGTCGGCGTTGACGTACTGGATGATCACGTCCTGGCCAATACGCGGGATGGCCATCGAGCCCCAGCTGCCACCGGCCCAGCCTTGCGACACCCGCACCCAGCAGGAGCTGAATTCATTGTTTTCGCTCTCCCTGTCCCAAGGGAAGCTGACCTTGACCCGGCCCCATTGGTCGCAATAAATCTCCTCGCCAATTGGACCGACGACGGTGGCCATGTGCGGGCCGTCGATGCGTGGCTTGGCCAACGGCGCCGGGCGCCATTCGGCTTTGCCTGGCACCAGCACGGCGTCTTGCGTGTAGCGCGTGCCTTGCCTGGCGCTGGCGGCTTCCTCTTGCAGGCTGGTGAACTGGGTACCTTCGTGGTGCACGTTGACCACACGCCAGTGATCGTTCAAGTCTGGCCGCGGGTGCCCGATCAGGGTGAAGCTCAGCCCCGGTTGCAGGCGCATGTCATCGCCTTGCACTTCGGCAATGCGGGCATCATGGCGCAGCGCGGTGATCCGGGTGGCGGTGAAGGGCACGCCGACCGCATCACGCTTGTAGCGGCCGGGGTAGTCGAAGCGCTCGTACGCGGTGGATTGGTGCGTCACGCCACTCGCTTCTGCGCGGTGTTCTTGGCGGTATTCCGGGTTGGTGAACGTATAGTCGCGTTGCACCTGTCGTGCAGTGCGCACCTGCTCGCTATAGCGTAGGCGGCGTAGACAAGGCTTTGCCTGAGCGCCCCCACTATTGGCGTGGTACAGCACTAAGTTGGGGTCGATGTCATCGTCATCACCGGTCTTGTTGCCCCCTCGGCTGATCTGCCCCAGCGAAAGCAACCGATCAGTAATGACCAGCATGTGGTGTTTGGGTGTGTGCTCGAAACGGTAGATAAAGCCTTCTTCGGCCGCCAGGCGGGCGATGAAGTCCAGGTCGGTTTCACCGGCCTGCACGCAGAACTCCCGTACCGCATGGTCACCGCAGCTGTGCAGCTCAAAATGAAGGATGCCTTGGCGCTTGAGCATGAGCTCAAGAATCTGCGGGGCGGTTTTGTTCTGGAAGATGCGCCAGTTCGAGCGCAGCCCGGCACGCGCCAGCGTGGGTTCGACCAAGGCGCGGTAACGCGTACGGTGAATGCTTGTCTCACCTTGGCTGAAGGTGCTGACCAGGCCGTGTATGTAGCGCAGTGGCTGGTCTCCCCGCCAGAGGGTGAACAGCACCGGTTTGTCGAGCAGTTGGCCAAAATCGACATCGTCTTGGTAACTGACCAGCTCCAGGTTTAACTGGAAGGGTGTGCTGATCGCTTCGTCGAGCTCGAACGAAACCACTTCAAACTCAACCTGGCCAACCAGCGGCTGGAAGGTAAAGCGCAAATCGGATTGGCTAGGCATGCGGATTCCCCCAAAAGTGCCTGAGTACGGTCATGACGAGCACTTGCCCGCTACTGCTGCAAGATGACGTTGAGCGACTCGAGAACTTCGGCGGGGATGACGGAGAGTACCTGCGGGCTCCAGGGTATTGCCGACAGCTTGCGCAGTGGGGGGCTTTCACGTGGTGGACGGCTATGCGACGGCTGCTCCCCACGCGCGTCTTCAAGCAGGATTGGCTGGTTGGTGGGCACTGTTTTACCAGTGCCATCGGGCTCACTGAACATTCCTGGTCCTCGTGTTTGGGCAGGCAGCGTATGCACTGGGCATGGGCCGACCGTGTGGCCAGACGCAAGCATTTAGCTGAAGCCTGAACACTAACGAGGAATCAATTCATGGGTGAGTACTGAGCGTCCTAAAAACGTGTAGGAAAGTTCGATTTCTATTCTGTTAAGAAACAATTGGTTGCAGGTAAACAAGGGCGAAGGGTGTGTTCAAGCATCTCGATTCGGCTCTTGCTCGGCGCAAAGCTGGGCTTGCAAGGGTAGTGAGCTGATCGAATGGGCTGGGGAACAATGGCTTGCAGGGCTGTGATTTGGCGCCTGCAAGGCCAGGCGGCCGTAGAACAGCAAGGCAGTGGCCCAGGTGGTGAACCAGACGAACAGCCCTGCCCAGAAGGTGTGGGACATGTAGTGCCAGCCTTGCAGCACGCGGGTGGTGCCGTAGACGAACCCCAGCAACAGGATCGCCACCAGCAGCTTGCGCGCATGCATCCAGCGGTGGCGTAGCGCTACGAAGTACAGGGCCAGCAAGGTGAAACCACTGGACGCATGACCGCCTGGCCAGCATCGGCCATCGCCGGCCTTGTCCAGCCAGGTGAAGTGCTCGAACCACTCGACCCGCGCCTGCTGGCCGCCGTACAGCGTCGTTTCCACCGGGCAGTACACGCTGGTATGGCTTTTCAGGTAGTGGATGACCGTGGTGCACAGCGCGAAGGCGACCACTACGAACAACAAGTCGCGACGGTGGTGGGTCGTGAAGCGCAATACTGGCGCGATTCGGGCGGTTTCCAGCCACCGCGTAAGGCCCCATTGCGGGTGATTGGCCAGGCGCGGCCAGGCGAACGACAGCAGCGAGCCGATCACGGCCAGTTCACCGGTCCAATTCGGTAATACCCGTGGCCACTTGTGGGTGACCTTTTCGAACCATTGATTGTGCAACAGCGGAAATTGACCGGTGGCCGGATCGATCAGCAGGTTGCTGATCCAGCGGTCGAGTTCGGTCAGGTCAAAGGCGACGAAGACGATGCCCGCCAGCAGCAGCGGTAGCAGCAGGTTGTTGCGGTAGAAGGCGGCGCGTGAAGGTACAGGCATGGTCAGATTTCCCGGGCATCAGCGAGTTTGCGCCACTGGCTGGCATCCATCTGGCCCAGCACGCGGGCCTTGCCATCTTCGCCCTGGGTGATGAACAGCGCGCTGGCGTAGCGGTTGGAATCCGCGTCAGTGTCGACGTTGAGCTGGCGCTCCACCTGCTCCAGGCAGCCACTGTGGCTGACCAGCACCAGGTTGCGGCCGGGTTGCTTATGGGCGAAGGCATTGCTGGCGAAGGTGTGGTCACACTGGTTGAGCCAGTCCTGGGTGGTGATGGCTTTGCCGAACATGAACTGCGCGGTCTGCCGAGTGCGCACTTCCGGACTGGCCCACACATCGGTGCTGAGCAGGCCAAGGCGTTGCAGGCCTTGGCCGACGTCGGCGGCTACCCGGCTGCCCGCCAGGGTAATACCAGTGGGGTCGTCCAGGCAGGCACCGCGTGAGCGGTCGCAGCGTTCGGCGTGACGAATTACCACGATGACTGAGCCCTTGGACCAGGCGCTGTGCAAGCCGCTGCTGTGCAGCGTATGCGGGTTGCCAAGGTCTGCAAGGGCGGGGCGTGCGGTTGCCCAGGCAGCGAGAGCCACCAGCGCGAGCGATACGCACATCGCCACCAGCAGCGCTTTGGCGCGGGGCAATCGGTAGGGCCGGGCGAGTTTAAGGGCCGGCGGGGTGTCGATGACGCCATGCAGCATGCTGTCACTCCAGTGAGCACGGGCAACGGAAGCGAACCTGAGGCTCGGATCCTTTGAGAGTGCGCGCACTTTAGGCAGGCGGATGTCAGCAGTAAGTGAGGCAGATGTGAAAATTGTCTTGCTGGGTATGCCCATGCCGGCGGCTTAGCGCTTAAGGAGCATTAAAAAAGTCAAGAATGAAACCGGTTTCAAAACATTTCTGAACGCGCTAGATTATTCGGCTGTCTTCTACACGCGCCCGCTTGCGCGAGTACCCCATTGAAAAATCAGATGGCGCAAACCAAGGCCGCCCCTACCGCTGATGAGGATTTGAAATGCCTGAGCATGCCCCAGACAATCCGCGCCGGGAATTCCTGCGCAAGACCTTGACCTTGATACCGGTCGCCACCGTGGCCAGCACCGGGCTGGGCCTGGGTGCCAGCCAACTGTTGGCCGAACCTGTGCGTGAGCCCAAGGTGCCTGTCGCTGCGCCTGCGGGCGATTATCAGCCAACCTTTTTCACCGCCGAAGAATGGGCCTTCGTGCAAGCGGCCGTTGCCCGCATCATCCCTGCGGACGAACTGGGCCCAGGTGCGCTCGAAGCGGGTGCCGCCGAGTTCATCGACCGCCAGATGAATACCCCCTATGCCACTGGCGCCCAGTGGTACATGCAGGGGCCGTTCAACGCCGACGCCCCACCAGAATTGGGCTACCAGCTGCAACTCAGCCCGCAACAGATCTACCGGCTAGGCATCGCTGCCGTGGACGGCTGGTGCAAAGCCAACTCGGGCCAAGTGTTTGCTGCGCAAGATAGCGCTACCCGAGACCGCATTCTCGCCAAGGTTGAAGCCGGTGAGCTGGTGTTCGACGCGCTGCCGGCCAAGCTGTTTTTCAGCTTGCTGGTACAGAACACCCGCGAGGGGTTCTTCTGCGACCCGATTCACGGTGGCAACAAAGGCATGGTGGGCTGGACCCAGATCGGCTTCCCCGGTGCACGGGCAGACTTCATGGACTGGGTCGAGCGCAACGAGCCTTACCCGTTCCCGGCAGTGTCGATCCGTGGCGAGAGGGCCTGAAGCATGGCGAATGTGTTGAAGAAAGTAGACGCCGTGATCGTAGGCTTCGGCTGGGCCGGCGCGATCATGGCCAAGGAATTGACCGAGGCGGGGCTGCAGGTGGTCGCCCTGGAGCGCGGGCCAATGCAGGACACCTACCCTGAGGGCAGCTACCCGCAGGTGATCGATGAGCTGACCTACAGCGTGCGCAAGAAGCTGTTCGTCGATGTGTCGAAAGAGACCGTCACTATCCGTCACAGCGTCAACGACGTTGCGCTGCCCAACCGTCAGTTGGGCGCCTTCTTGCCAGGCAAGGGCGTGGGCGGTGCGGGCTTGCACTGGTCCGGCGTGCATTTTCGGGTAGACCCGATCGAGCTGCGCATGCGCAGCCATTACGAAGAACGCTACGGCAAGGCGTTCATCCCTGAAGGCATGACCATCCAGGACTTCGGCGTCACCTACCAAGAGCTTGAGCCGTACTTCGATTTTGCCGAGAAGGTGTTCGGCACCTCGGGCCAGGCCTGGACCGTGAACGGCACGGTGGTGGGTGAAGGGAAGGGCGGCAACCCCTATGCGCCTGATCGCTCCAACCCGTTCCCGCTGCCCGCACAAAAAAATGTGGTGTCGGCAAAACTGTTCGAGAAGGCCGCCACCAGCCTCGGCTACAAGCCGTACAACCTGCCTTCGGCCAACACGTCGGGCCCTTACACCAACCCGTACGGCGCGCAAATGGGGCCGTGCAACTTCTGCGGCTTCTGCAGCGGCTACGTGTGCTACATGTACTCCAAAGCCTCGCCCAACGTGAACATCCTGCCCGCACTGCGCCAGGTGCCGAATTTCGAGCTGCGCGCCAATGCCCATGTGCTGCGCGTGAACCTGGATGACAGCAAGCGCAAAGCCACGGGCGTGACCTACATCGACGCCCAAGGCCGAGAGGTGGAGCAACCGGCGGACCTGGTGATTCTCGCAGCCTTCCAGTTCAACAACGTGCGCCTGATGCTGCTGTCCGGCATCGGCAAGCCTTATGACCCGGTCAAGAACGAAGGCGTTGTCGGGCGCAACTTCGCGTACCAGAACATGGGCACGGTCAAGGCGTTCTTCGACAAGGACACCTACACCAACAACTTCATCGGTGCTGGCGGTAACGGCATTGCGATCGATGATTTCAACGCTGACAACTTCGATCACGGCCCGCACGGTTTTGTCGGTGGTTCACCCATGTGGGTCAACCAGGCGGGCAGCCGCCCGATCGCCGGTATCGCCAACCCGCCCGGCACGCCCACCTGGGGCAGCGCCTGGAAGAAGGCCACAGCCGACTACTACACCCACCAGGTTTCGATGGACGCGCATGGCGCGCACCAGTCGTACCGTGGCAACTACCTGGACCTGGACCCGACCTACCGGGACGCCTTTGGCCAGCCGTTGCTGCGCATGACCTTCGACTGGCAGGAAAACGACATCAAGATGAACCAGTTCATGGTCGACAAGCTCAGCAAGATCGCCCAGGCGATGAACCCGAAGTCCATTGCTGTGTTGGGCAAAAAGGTCAAGGAACACTTCAACACTGCCAGCTACCAGACCACCCACCTCAACGGTGGCGCAATCATGGGCACTGACCCCAAGACCAGTGCGCTTAACCGCTATCTGCAGAGCTGGGACGTCCACAACGTTTTCGTCCCGGGGGCGTCGGCATTCCCGCAGGGGTTGGGTTACAACCCGACCGGTTTGGTCGCGGCATTGACGTACTGGTCTGCACGGGCGATCCGTGAGCAGTACCTGAAAAACCCTGGCCCACTGGTTCAGGCTTGAGGAGCGATGAGCATGAAGACAATGTTGATCGCAACGATCCTGTGCGGTGCAAGCCTTTCAGCCCAGGCGGACAGCGCGTTGGTCAAGCAAGGCGAGTACCTGGCGCGCGCGGGCGACTGCGTGGCCTGCCACACGGCCAAAGGCGGCAAGCCATTCGCCGGCGGGCTGCCCATGGAAACCCCCATCGGCACGGTGTACTCGACCAATATCACCCCTGATGCCAGCGGCATCGGCAACTACAGCTTCGAAGACTTCGACCAGGCCGTGCGCCATGGCGTCGGCAAGGACGGCAGCACGCTGTACCCGGCCATGCCGTATCCCTCGTATGCACGCGTCAGCGATGACGACATGCGCGCGTTGTATGCCTACTTCATGCAGGGCGTCGAGCCGGTGGCGCAGCCGAACAAGGCGACGGACATCCCCTGGCCGTTGAGCATGCGCTGGCCGCTGGCGATCTGGCGGGGGTTGTTCGCACCGCAGGTGAAGGCCTGGCAGGCCTCGGCTGCCGCCGACCCGGTCGTCAACCGCGGTGCTTATCTGGTCGAAGGGCTGGGGCACTGTGGCGCATGCCATACCCCGCGCGCCCTGACCATGCAGGAAAAGGCACTGAGCCCGCAGGATGGCGAGCAGTTTCTGGCAGGCAGCGCCCCGCTTGAAGGCTGGATTGCCAAGAGCCTGCGCGGTGATCACAAGGATGGCCTGGGCAGCTGGAGCGAAGCGCAGCTGGTGCAGTTTCTCAAGACCGGCCGAAGCGACCGCAGTGCGGTGTTCGGTGGCATGAGCGATGTGGTCGAGCACAGCATGCAGTACATGAGCGAGGCTGACCTGACGGCCATTGCCCGGTACCTGAAAACGCTGCCGCCCAGCAACCCCGATGACCAGCCGCATGCGTATGACAAGCAGGTCGCCGAGGCGCTGTGGAACGGCGATGACAGCAAGCGCGGCGCGTCGGTATACATCGACAACTGTGCCGCGTGCCACCGCACCGATGGCCATGGCTATAGCCGCGTGTTCCCGGCACTGGCTGGTAACCCGGTGGTGCAGACCGCCGATGCTACCTCGCTGATCCATGTGGTGCTGGCCGGTGGCACGGTGCCTGCGACGCACACCGCCCCATCGAACTTCACCATGCCGGCGTTTGGCTGGCGCCTGAGCGATCAGGAGGTCGCTGATGTGGTGAGCTTCATTCGCACCAGCTGGGGCAACCAGGGCGGGGCGGTGAAGGCGGGTGATGTCGCCAAGCTGCGCACGGATGACCTGAAACACACCTCTGGGGATGACCTTGGGCAGGTAACGAGCCACTAATACTGCGCAAAATTCAGTGCTTGCACGCCCCCCTGTAGGAGCAGCCTTGTGCTGCGAAGAGGCCGGTCCAGACCACAGAAATTCGTGGCTTATACCGGCCTCTTCGCAGCACAAGGCTGCTCCTACCTTCGCGCCAGCTGGGGTGAGGCGAGCGATGTCGTGAAACACACCTCTGGGGATGTCCTTGGGCAAGTAACGAGCCACTAATACTGCGCAAAATTCAGAGCATGCACCCCCCTGTAGGAGCAGCCAGCTGGGGTGAAGCGGGCGATGTCGTGAAACACACCTCTGGGGATGACCTTGGGCAGGTAACGAGCGACTAATATTGCGCAAAATTCAGCACTTGCACGCCCCCTGTAGGAGCAGCCTTGTGCTGCGAAGAGGCCGGTCCAGACCACAGAAATTCGTGGTTGGTACTGGCCTCTTCGCAGCACAAGGCTGCTCCTACCGGGAACGTGTAAACTTGCCGACGAACGGTAGGTGACGAAACGCGCCGGTTTTGGTGTATTGAAACCGGTTTCATAGCCTGTCACCGACAATAATCACAAGGGACACCCATGACCGATATGCCTGCCAATGCCCGCGAGCGGGTGACCATCAGCGAAGTAGCCCGTGTGGCCGGTGTGTCCAAGGCCACCGTCTCGCGCTATATCGGTGGCGATCGCCAGTTGCTGGCCGAGGCGACCGCCAAGCGCCTGGAAGAAGTCATCGAGCGCCTCGGCTATCGCCCCAACCAAATGGCCAGGGGCCTCAAACGCGGCCAGACCCGGCTGATTGGCATGCTGGTGGCAGACATCCTCAACCCCTATTCGGTGGCGGTGATGCACGGCGTCGAAACCGCCTGCCGCCAACACGGCTACAGCCTGGTGGTGTGCAACACCAACCGCGACGACGATCAAGAGCGCCATCACCTGGTGGCCCTGCAGTCCTACAACGTCGAGGGCCTGATCGTGAACACCCTCGGCCATCATCCCGGCGAACTGCTGAACCTGCAGCGCGACATGCCCATGGTGCTGGTGGACCGCCAACTGCCTGAACTCAATGTCGACCTGGTCGGCCTGGACAATGCCGACGCCGTCGAACAGGCCCTGGATCACCTGCAGGCGCAAGGCTACCGCGACATTCTGGCGGTAACCGAACCGCTCGATGGCACCAGTTCGCGCCAAGAGCGAGTACAGGCGTTCGGCGCTTCCATCAACCGGCGCCCGGGCATGCGTCAACAGGTGCTGGAAGTCAGCCCCGACCTTCACGCCGGCCTGGCTTCATTTCTTTCGGCCAGCGGTCATGGCCCTCAAGCAATCTTCACCTTCAACGGTGTGGCGACGCTGGCCGTCACCCGAACCCTGCACGACGCCGGCTGCGGCTTGTTCGACGACGTTGGCCTGATCGCCCTCGACGAACTGGACTGGTACCCCTTGGTCGGCAGCGGCATCACGGCATTGGCCCAACCCACCGAGCGCATCGGCGTGGCGGCATTCGAGTGCCTGCTGGGCCGCCTGCGCGGCGAACGCGGGGCGCCACGGCGCATCGACTTCAAGGCCGACCTGATCATCCGAGGTTCAACCCACTCACGCGACTGAACGAAAGGCACGTTGCGGCTTGACGTGCATAAAAATGAAACCGGTTTCATAAGGACAATAACAATGCGCTCGAACCCCGTTTCCATCAGCCTCTCCAGCTACGGTGCCAGCTTGGTACGGCAGCGCGGACAGGCGCATTTTCTGGGCATGCTGGCCGCTGCTGGCGTAACCCGTGTCGAATTTCGTGAAGAGCTGTTCGAAAGCGCGCCGGACACCCACGCACTGGCCGCCGCCGTCACCGCGTTGAGGCTCGAATGCCTGTATTCCACGCCCCTTGAACTGTGGACGGCGCAGGGCCTGCCAGACCCACGCCTGACGCAGAAACTGGCGCTGGCCCGCGCGATGGGCGCGGTGGCCCTGAAGGTATCGCTGGGGCATTTCGATGACACCTGCGATGTGGCGGCCTTACGCTCGCTGTTGCCTGACGATGGCCCCCAGCTGTTGGTCGAGAACGACCAGACCGAGCAAGGCGGGCGCATCGCGCCGCTGCTCACGTTCTTCCAGCGCGCCGATGACCTTGGGCTGGCGCTGGGCATGACGTTCGACATCGGTAACTGGCAATGGCAGGGCGAGCCTGTGCAGCAAGCGGCTCGCCAACTGGGGCATTGGGTGCGCTATGTGCACTGCAAGGCGGTCGAGCGCCAGCCCGGTGGGCGACTGGTCGCCGTGCCGCCGCAGGCTGACGATCTGCAAGCGTGGGATGCCTTGCTGGCCGCGTTCACGCCCGGCGTGGTGCGTGCCGTGGAATACCCGTTGGCCGCCGACGACTTGCTCACGCTGACCCGTGCCCAGGTAGTGGCGTTGTCCGCGCTGGGCCTGGCCGAGGAGGTCAGCCATGCATGAGCATGACGTGCTGTGCTTCGGCGAAACCATGGCCATGTTCGTCGCCGAGCAGGTGGGGGACCTGGCGCATGTCGGGCAGTTCGGCAAACGCATCGCCGGTGCCGACAGCAACGTTGCCATCGGCCTGTCGCGGCTGGGCTTCAAGGTCCGCTGGCTGAGCCGGGTGGGCGACGATTCTCTTGGGCGTTTCGTCCTCGACAGCCTGCGCCGGGAAGGCCTGGACTGCAGTGACGTTGAAGTCGACCCGCAACACCCCACCGGTTTTCAGCTCAAAGCCCGCTGCGATGATGGCAGTGACCCGGCAGTGGAATACTTTCGCAGCCATTCAGCGGCGCGCCGTTTGTCCCCGGCATTGATCCGCCCACATTGGCTGCAGGCCCGCCACCTGCATGCCACCGGCATTCCGCTGGCGCTTTCAGCCGAGTGCAGGGCCTTGTCGCATGCATTGGTGGATGGCATGCGCGCTGCCGGGCGCAGCATTTCCTTTGACCCTAACCTGCGTCCATCGCTGTGGCCGGACCGCACGCACATGATCCACGAGATCAACGCCCTGGCAGTCAAGGCTGACTGGGTACTGCCGGGGCTTGAAGAAGGCCGCCTGCTGACCGGCCAGCACGCACCGGCGGACATCGCCGCGTTCTACCTCGACAAAGGGGTGGAGTTGGTGGTGATCAAGCTGGGGGACGAAGGCGCGTATTTTCGCACCGCCAAAGGCGATGGCCAGGTAGCCCCGGTGCCGGTGGCCAAGGTGGTGGACACCGTCGGTGCGGGTGATGCCTTTGCTGTCGGCGTGCTCAGTGCGCTGCTCGAAGGCCGTGAACTGCACGAGGCGGTGGCGCGTGGCAACTGGTGTGGCAGCCGCGCCGTGCAGTCGCGCGGCGACATGGAAGGTTTGCCGCTGCGTCACGAACTCGAAACCCATGACCTGCGCATAAGCGCCTGAACGCCTGGCCCCTACCTGTTGCGACAAAAACAAAAAGCTCAGGAGTACACATGATGCAAACGACAAGTCTCGCGCGTCGCCGTTGGTGGTACATCATCCCAATCGTGTTCATCACCTACAGCCTGGCCTACCTGGACCGTGCCAACTATGGGTTCGCGGCAGCGTCCGGCATGGCCGACGACCTTAAAATCACCCCGGTGCTGTCGTCGTTACTGGGGGCGCTGTTTTTCCTTGGTTACTTTTTCTTCCAGGTACCTGGGGCCATCTACGCCGAAAAACGCAGCGTCAAGAAGCTGATCTTCGTCAGCCTGATCCTCTGGGGCGGCCTGGCCACCCTGACTGGCATGATCAGCAATGTGTACATGCTGATCGGCATCCGCTTCCTGCTTGGCGTGGTCGAAGCCGCGGTGATGCCGGCGATGCTGGTGTACCTCTGCCATTGGTTCACCCGTGCCGAACGGTCCCGGGCCAACACCTTCCTGATGCTCGGCAACCCGGTGACCATCCTGTGGATGTCGGTGGTGTCGGGCTACCTCATCAAGCACTACGACTGGCGCTGGATGTTCATCATCGAGGGCCTGCCTGCGGTGATCTGGGCGTTCTTCTGGTGGCGCCTGGTGGACGACCGCCCGGCTCAGGTCAAGTGGCTTAGCGAGCAGGAAAAGACCGATCTGGAAAACGCCCTGGCAGCAGAACAACAGGGCATCAAACCGGTGAAGAACTACCGCGAAGCGTTCCGCTCGCCTCAGGTGATCATCCTGTCGATGCAGTACTTCTGCTGGAGCATCGGCGTGTACGGCTTCGTGCTCTGGCTGCCGTCGATTCTGAAACAGGCGGCCAACGTCGACATCGTCCAGGCCGGCTGGTTGTCGTCGGTGCCCTATCTGGCGGCGGTGCTGGCCATGGTCGGGGTGTCCTGGGCGTCGGACCGCTTGCAGAAGCGCAAGCGCTTCGTCTGGCCGCCCCTGTTGATTGCGGCGCTGGCGTTCTATGGCTCCTATGCCTTGGGCAGTGAGCACTTCTGGTTGTCCTACGCATTGCTGGTGGTTGCCGGCGCCTGCATGTATGCGCCCTATGGGCCGTTTTTCGCCATCGTGCCGGAGATCCTGCCCAGCAACGTCGCCGGTGGCGCCATGGCCTTGATCAACAGCATGGGCGCGCTGGGTTCGTTCGGCGGCTCGTGGCTAGTCGGTTACCTCAATGGCGCCACCGGCGGGCCGGGCGCCTCGTACCTGTTCATGTGCGGTGCACTGCTGACGGCAGTCGCGCTCACGGCGGCGCTTAAAACCTCACACACCACTGGCCGGGCCAAGCGCGGCGGCTCTCATCTGGCCACGAGCCACTAGGAAATCCTGCTATGAAGAAGCGAATCGTCCTTTACAAGCGCCTGTCCGACACGTTGATGGCGCGCCTGCAGCAACAGGTTGACGTGACCTGGGTGGACACGGCCGGGCCCGATGGCCTTGCCCGCCTGCGCGATGCGTTGCCGGGCGCTCAAGGGCTGCTGGGTGCCAGCCTGCGCTTGGACAGCAGCCTGCTGGACCTGGCCCCGCAACTGGAGGTGGTCGCCAGCGTGTCGGTAGGCGTGGACAACTACGACATCGCCGACCTGACCCGGCGTGGCGTGATGCTCACCAACACGCCCGATGTCCTGACCGAAACCACTGCCGACACCGGCTTTGCCTTGATCCTGGCCAGTGCGCGTCGGGTCGTGGAGCTGGCGGGCTGGGTGCGTGACGGCCAGTGGCAAGCCAACCTTGGGCCTGCGCACTTCGGCACGGATGTGCACGGCAAGACCTTGGGCATCATTGGCATGGGGCGCATTGGCGAAGCGTTGGCCCGGCGCGGCGCGGCCGGTTTTGGCATGCGTGTGCTTTACCACAGCCCACGCGCCAAGCCTGCGGTGGAGGCCCGTTACGACGCCCGCCATTGCAGCCTTGACGACCTTCTGCAACAGGCCGATTTCGTCTGCCTGACCGTGCCGCTGAGTGCCGCCACCGAGGGCTTGATCGGCGCGCGTGAGCTTGCCCTGATGAAGCCTGAGGCAATGCTGGTGAACATTGCGCGTGGGCGTGTGGTGGACGAAGCCGCGCTGATCGAGGCCTTGCGGGAGAAACGCATCCGCGGTGCGGGCCTGGATGTGTTCGTCCAGGAGCCGTTGCCCAGTGATTCGCCGCTGCTGCAACTGGACAACGTGGTGGCGACCCCGCACATCGGTTCGGCCACCCACGATACCCGTGAGGCCATGGCGCGCTGTGCGGTAGACAACCTGCTCAGCGCGCTGGCCGGTGAGCGCCCGGCAAACCTGGTGAACCCAACAGCCGGGCGTTGATGCACCGAAGCGCAGCGGTTACCGGCAGTTGCCCGCCTTGCGGTAGCCGGCCGCTTGCGCCTCGCCCTCGGAGCCGAACATCACCTGGTTCTTCGAAGCCACCTGGGTGTAGCCCGGGCAGCCATTGGCCAGGTGATAGACATGGCTGTTGCGGTTGCCGAGCACAGCGCCTGTTGCTGCAGTGCTGGCCAGGCTGGGCTTGGCCGCTTCGCTGACCGGTTTGGCCGGCATGGCTTGCACCACGCCACTGCCAGCAGGCTTGTAGTCGGCTGTCCATTTGCGTTCGCCCGTCACGAACGGGTTGGCGTGCCCCATGATGGCGGCGATGCGCCGGTCACGTTCTTTTTCCCAGGCCGAGACGGGGTGCTGTTTGTCCCAGGCCATCAGCAGTTGCTGCTGTTGACGCGACATGCTCAGCTTGTAGCGGTCGAACATGTAGAAGGTGGTACGGGCAACCAGGCCCTTCACTTCGTCACGCGGCTCGGCGGCGCGCTGCACGAAATCGACCTTGGTCGAGCACTGGCCGTATTGCCCGGCGTTGCCAGCGACCATGCCGTAGTTGAAGTTGCTGCGGTCACCGTTGACTTCGCCCACGGCCGGGTAGAGGTTGAACAGGTCGGCTTCCATCGCGCGGAAGACCGGGTCGTCATCGACACAATGCTCGCGGCCGCCGTTTTTCCAGCATTGGCGCTGATTGCCGAAGGTGTAGGCCGGCACGATGTGTTCCCACTCGGTACGCTCGGCGCGGTTTTGCTGTTTGCGGGTTTCATAACCGCAGGAGGCAGCATCGATGCGCCCACCTGACTTGCCCACCCAGGTCCATTTGCAGCCGCAATACAGGTCGCCCATGGCGCTGCTTGCCTGGTCCAGGTAGACCTTTTGCTTGGCGACGACCTTGGCTTCGGTGAAGGTGGAAGGCGGGTTGGCGAAGGCGGGGAGGTTGACGGCGAGCAGGAGCGATACGGCATAAAGCAGTTTTTTCATGGGGGGCAGCAGGTCTCAGTTAAGGAACTGCATTCTAATCGAAATCTAACCTATTGATTTGGATTGAATCCCCCTCCGGTCAAGCGCGGTCCTGGTAGGAGCAGCCTTGTGCTGCGAAGAGGCCAGTACCAGAGACAAAATACTGTGGTCTGTACCGGCCTCTTCGCAGCACAAGGCTGCTCCTACAATGCGATGACGTCAGCTAGCTGCCAGTTCGTTGGCAGGCCGTGGGGTTTCTGCGCCCGCATGCACCGGCGCCGGTCCAGTAATCACCGCATCACTGGCAAACAAGCTGCGCATCAGGCTGTACCCGGTCAGCAGCATGTAGAACGCAATCGGCAGGCCGACCACGATGCTGGCCATCTGAATCGCCAGCAAGCCGCCGGCAATCACCAGGCTGGCCGCGATGGCGCCCTCCAGCACACACCACAGCACGCGTATCCAGTTGGGCGGGTCAATGCTGCCCAGCGAGTTGAGCATGCACAGCACCTGGGTCCCGGCATCGGCCGCAGTGACGAAATGCACGGCCAGCAGCAGGCAGATGATCACGCTGAGGATTGCACCCAGCGTCGGGCCGTCGAGGCGGTCGAGCAAGGTGAACATGGCCGTGGTGGTTTCCTTGCGCGTGGCTTCCAGAATCGGGCCACCCTGGAACGCGCCAGCCGCTGCCTGCTCGGCGACCGGCAATGCTTGATAGGCGTGGCGCACTTGCTGCTCATCCTTCAGCGCGGCCCCGCCGAACACGGCTATCCACAAAATAGTCACCAAGGTCGGTACCAGCAACGCGCCAAATACCAGTTCGCGGATGGTCCGGCCCCGGGAAATACGGGCAATGAACAGGCCAACGAACGGCCCCCAGGTCATCCACCACGGCCAATAGAAAGCGGTCCAGCTCTTCTGCCAACTGCTGTCGGCCTGGGCGTCGGTCCAGAAACTCATGCCGATGATGTTCTGCGCGTAGTCGCCCGCCGACTCGAACAGCAGGTTCATGATGTAATGGGTTGGGCCCAGGGCCAGCACCACCAGCATCAGCCCCAGGGAAATCCACATGTTCAGCGTCGACAGGCGCTTCATGCCGCGCGATACACCGGCCACTAGCGAGATCGAGGCGATCACGGTAACGACGGCGATGATGCTCAGCTTGAACGACAGTGTGACTGGCGTGCCGAACACCTGATGCATGCCCATGTTGATCTGCTCGACGCCCAACCCCAGCGATTGCGACACCCCGAATGCAGTGACCGCGCCACCAATGATGTCAACCGTATGGCCAATCGGCCCGTAGATGCGGTTGCCGATGATCGGGTAGAGGATCGAGCGCAGCGCCAGCGGCAGCCCTTCACGGTAGGCGAAGTAGGCCAGGCCCAGGCCGATCACGGTGAAGATCGCCCAAGGGTGCAGGCCCCAGTGCAACAGGGTAATGCGCATGGCCATGGACGCGGCCTGGTCGGTGAGCCCCGGTGTGAACGGGTTGCTGGCGTAGTGCAGCACCGGCTCGGCAACCGACCAGAAGATCAGCCCAACGCCCATGCCCGCGCTGAACAGCATGGCGATCCAGGCGGCAAAACTGAACTCGGGTTTTTCGTCGGGGCGCCCGAGCTTGAGGGTGCCATAGCGGCTGAAGGCGATGTACACCAGTAAGCCGAGGATGGCGCTGACCAGCGCCAGGTAAAACCACTTGAGGTGGTCAAGAATGGCGTCCGACGCGCCTTTGAATACACCCGCGGCTTGGTCGCCGTGTGAGGCGCAGAGCACCACGAACGCCACCACGATTGAGATCGACCCTACCGTTACAATAGGGTTCAGGCCTTTGAAAAGGCCTTGTTTTGCACGCATCGTCCATATCCTTTTTATTTTCTCAAGACGGCAAAAAAGGACGCCCCAGTAACAGGGCGTCCTTGTCGAATGTCAGAGGTCGATCACCAGGTCCGACGTCGGGCGGCTGCAGCACAGCAGCCGCAGGCCTTTGTCGATTTCACGCTGGCGAATGCCGCCGTTGTGCTTCATCTCGACGCTGCCCTGCAATACCGCGGTCTTGCAGGTACCGCATACACCTTGGCTGCACGAGGAGGGGACTACGGCACCGGCTTTTTTGGCAGCGGCCAGTACGGTCTGGTCGGCGCTCATGGTGAATTCCTTGCCAGAGCGGGCAAGGCGCACGGTGAAGCTGTCCAGGGCCTGGCCGGGGGCGGCGGGGGCGGCTGCCGGCTCGGCTTCGGCGTTGATGTCGAAGCTTTCCTGGTGGTAGCGGGCCAAGTCGAAACCAGCGCCCGCCAACAAGGCTTTGGTCGCCTCCATGTAGCCCTTAGGCCCGCAGGTGAACACCGCCCGCTCCTTGAAGTCGGGGATCTGGCGCTGCAGAGCGTCCAGCGACAGGCGCCCGATCGGGCCGTCCCAGTCGGGCTCGTCGCCAGCGCCTTCGCAGAAGAACAGCGTCCGCAGCCCTGGCATGGAGCGTTCGAGGCGCGCCAGTTCATCGCGGAAGATGATGTCTTTAGGCGTACGCGCACTGTGCACGAAGACGATGTCCAGGTCGGCGTGCAGGTCGGCGGCGGCGCGAGTCATCGCCATCAGCGGGGTGACGCCGGAGCCGGCCGACAGGTACAGCAATTTGCGCGCAGGGCCCGCCACTGGGGTAAAGACGCCCGCGGGGCCAGAGGCGGCCAGGGCGTGGCCAGGGCGCAGGTTATCGTGCAACCAGTTGGACACCATGCCGCCCGGCACCCGCTTGACCGTGATGGCAAAGGTGAACGGCCGGGTCGGTGTCGAGGACAGGGTGTAGCAACGCGACACGCTGGCCCCCGCAATCACAGGCGACACAGTGAGGAACTGGCCCGGTTCATAGGCAAGCGCCGGGTAGTCTGGGCTGTGGAAGGTGAAGGTCTTCACGTCGTGGGTCTCGTCCACGACGTGAAGGCATTCGATGCGTTTGCTTTCACCGCTGGCCCACTGGGCACCATGGGCGGCCCAGTGGTCGGTGTCGGTGAAGCGCTGGTCGGCACGCAGGCCGGCAATGTTCTGGGCAATGTTCTCGAGCACGGTCATCTCCTTCACACCCCATGTGCCGCGAGGCGCGAGGTGTACCAGCGGGCGAACTGGTCGACGTACGGCTCGGTGTAGGTGGAGTAGGGGCCTGGGACGAAGGCGGGGTCTTGGGTGCCACTGTGGGTGATGGCGACCAGGGCAGCGTCCTGTTGGGTGGTGGCGACCCAGACCTCGGTCAGGCGCTGCAGGTCGTAGTCGACCCCTTCGACGGCATCGCGGTGCACCAGCCATTTGGTGCGCACCAGGGTGCGGTCCGGCGAGAGCGGGATGATCCAGCTGATCATGGCGTGGTCGCTCATCACGTGAGCCCAGGCGTTGTTGCCCCACAGGTGGGTGTCGCCCAGGTCGCGACGGGTCAGGTTGCCCAACAGTTTGCGGCAGGCAACCTGGGTATCGAGTGTCTGCGATTCACCCGCACCGGCGATGATCATGCGCTGGGTGCGAAACTGCGTGGGGGCGTCATCCTGCAAGTGCTCCACAGTCTCGTAGAGCAGGCCCGAACTGGCCCAGTCAGCTTCGATGCCGGCCTTGCGAATTTGATAGGCATCGTAGGACGCGCGAGCCTCGTCGCTCATCTCTTCCAGGCTGACGCCAAGGTCTTCGGACTGGTAGGACACGATCAGTTCCGGGTGGGTGCCGGCGCAGTGGTAGCACTCACGGTTGTTCTCCATCACCAGCTTCCAGTTGCCGTTCTCGATGTAGTCGAGTTCGTAGGCGATGCGGGTATTGGTCAGGTCGAACGGCGCGAAGCGCGGCTCCATCACCGCTTCGAGGTCCTTGATATCTTCAGGCGGGTTGTCGCCCAGGCACACCAGTACATGGGCCCCGACAACCTTGCAGTGCACTGGGATCAGGCTGCGGCACTTGGGGTCGAAGCCCTTGCCCATGTGGCTGGCATGCTTAAGGCTGCCGTCCAGGTCGTAGGTCCACTGGTGGTAGGGGCATACCAGCATGCCGACGGTGGATTTGCCTGCTTCTTTCAGGCGCGCGCCGCGGTGGCGGCATACATTGCGGTAGGCGCGAATCTGTTCATCATCGTCGCGCAGGATCAGCACCGACGATTTGCCGATATCGACGGTAAAGACATCACCGGGTTCATCGACATCGGCGGTAACGGCGACCTGTATCCAATGCTGGTTGAAGAAGATTTCCATGTCGGTTTCGAAAACATCCTGGCGGCTGTACAGCGCGCCATTCATGCCAAAACCAGGTTGGCGGGATGCAATCAGTTCGCGATGGGTTTTGCTCGATGAAGGGCGCATTGTTGTCCTCAGGCACTTTTATTTTTAATCGACCAAGACGTCTGGCGCGGATTATTGAAGTGGCCCTGAAAAGGCGTCAATGCGCTTAATTTTCTGTGTGGTATTACTTGAGGTTATGCGAGCGGAAGGCTGTAGGGCGGGGGTTTTCAGCGATATTACGGATGGGACAATTAATAGAAGTTTGCTGCGTTAATTAATCCAAGTTGTTCTGTTTCATAGCGGGATCGGAGGCGCACAGCGCCCCCGAATAACCGGTTTTAATGCCCACCCTTCATACGCCGGGCAACGAGATAAATGCCCAAGCCGACCAACGCGGTTGCAGCGCCGATGTACCCCGTACTCGTCCAGCCCATGCCTGCGGTGATGGCCATGCCACCCAACCACGGCCCAAGCGCATTGGCCAGGTTGAACGCGGCGTGGTTCGAGGCTGCTGCAAGGCTGGGGGCTTCATGGGCAATGTCCATCAGGCGGATTTGCAAGGGGGCTGCCAGTGCAATCATGGTGCCCACCAGGCCGACGCCCAGCAGCAGGGTCCACAACGAATGCGCTGCGAAGGTAAAGAACAGCAGCACTGCAATCGACCAGATCAGCACCAGCCCGACGGCGCGGAACTGCAAGCGGTCGAACAACTTGCCACCGGCGATGTTGCCGACGATGCCGCCGACCCCAAAGGCCGCCAGTCCGAAGGGGATCCACTGCGGCGATACCTGGGTCACGTGCAGCATGGTGGGCGCCAGGTAGCTGAACACACAGAACATGCCGGCAAAGCCGATCGATGCAATGGCCAGCGCCATCCACACCTGGGGCAGGGCGAACGCTTTAAGTTCCTTGCGCGGGTCGCTGCGCACTTCATCGTGCGGTTGCGGCACGAAGCGCCAGACCAGGGCGATGGTGCACAGGGCGATCGCCCCGACCAACACAAAGGCAGAGCGCCAGCCGAAGTACTGGCCCAGTAAAGTGGCAACAGGGTTGCCCAGCAACATGGCCAGCGTCAGGCCCATCATCACCCGCGCCACGGCGCCTGCCCGTTGGTTGTTGGCGACCATGCTCGATGCCACCACCGCAGCGATGCCGAAGTAGGCGCCATGGGGCAGGCCGCTGATGAAGCGGAAAGCGACCAGGCCGCCGAACGAGGGGGCGAACGCCGTGGCCAGGTTGCCAAGGGCATACAGCGCCATCAACAGCAGCAACATGTGCTTGCGCAGCAGCTTGGCCCCCAAAATCGCCAGGGTCGGGGCACCGACCATCACGCCCAGCGCGTAGGCACTGATGGCGTGGCCCACCTGGGGCTCGCTCAGCTGCAGGTTGCTGGCGATGTCCGGCATCAACCCCATAATGGCGAATTCGCCGGTACCGATGGCAAAGCTGCCTAGCGCCATGGCGGCTTCCATCTTGGCGACAGTGCTTTTCGGCAGGGCTAGCGGTGGTGCTTCATGGACAGACATTTGAATCCCTTTTGAAACATGCTGAAACGTTCAACGCGGGATCATAGACAATCTCTGGCCAAAACGTCGAGGCCGCAGCCTCGCCCACAGGCGCAACCCTTAGGTGTACGAGCAGCCTTGTGCTGCGAAGAGGCCAGTGCAAGCAACGAAGACTGATGGTATTTTCACCGGCCTCTTCGCAGCACAAGGCTGCTCCTACCTGGCCGCGCGACAGAAGCGCCCGAGCGCATCACACGCCGCCATCAGCGACGCATCGTCCAGCGCGTAGGCAATGCGCAGGTAAGGCCCGAGCCCGAAGGCACTGCCATGCACCACGGCGACATCGGCTTCGTCGAGCAGTGCCAGCGCGACATCCTCGTCAGTGGCCAGGTAACGACCACCCGCGGAGGTCTTGCCGATCAGCCCGGCGCAATTGGCAAAGGCATAGAATGCCCCGGCCGGTTGCTCGCAGTGCAGCCCTGGGATCCCATCAATCGCCTTCACCATCAGGTCACGGCGGCGCTGAAACACGTCCCGGCTTTGATGGATGAAATCTTTCGGGCCTACCAGCGCCGCAACCGCCGCCTGTTGAGAGACCGAACACGCACCCGAGGTCTGTTGCCCCTGCAGCTTTTCCATGGCCGCCAGCAGCCAGCGCGGGCCCGTGGCGAAACCGATGCGCCAGCCCGTCATGGCATAGGCCTTGGATACGCCATTCATGGTCAGCGTGCGTTCGGCGAGCCGAGGCTCCACCTGGGCCAGGGTATGGAAGCGCTGATCGTCGAAAATCAGGTGCTCGTAAATGTCATCCGCCAGCACCAATACGTGTGGGTTTGCCAGCAGCACCGCAGCCAAGGCCTGCAGCTCGGCAACGCTGTAGACCGCGCCGGTCGGGTTGGACGGCGAGTTGAGGATCAGCCAGCGGGTGCGCGGCGTGATCGCGGCACCAAGCGCTTCAGGCGTCAGCTTGAAACCGCTGCTGGCCTCACACGTGACGATCACGCTGCGGGCGCCACACAGTTGGACCATCTCCGGGTAGCTGACCCAGTAGGGCGCTGGCACGATGACCTCGTCGCCGGCATTGAGGGTCGCTGCCAAGGCGTTGTAGATCACCTGTTTGCCGCCGCTGGCGACCAATGTGTCCTGCCACTCGACCTGCAAGCCATTCTCGTTGCGGAACTTGGCCGCCACCGCTTCGCGCAGGGCGCGGCTGCCAGCCACTTGTGTGTAGCGCGTATGGCCTTGGTCGATCGCCTGCTTGGCGGCGTCGCGGATGTGCGCCGGTGTGTCGAAGTCTGGCTCGCCCGCGCACAGCGAAATGATCGTGGCCCCCGCCGCGCGGCGTTGGGCAACGCGGTCCATGATGCCGTAGGTGGCCGAGGGGCGGGCGCTGGCCAGGTTCAGGTTCAGGCGCTGGATGCCGCCGTCGGTGTCCTGCTCGCTCATCGGTGGTGCTCCGTATTGATCGCATCAAATTGGCTGTCATGCATCACGTCGGTCACCGAGCGGCCAGCGTGCACGGCATCCACCATGCCGGCCTGGCGGCGGGCGATGCGCTCGGCCAGCTCCAGCACCTGGCCGATGTGGGCCTGGGCGACGAAGACGGTGCCGCAGTTGTCGGCAATCACGTAGTCGTTTTCATCCACTGCTACACCTGCCACCTGGACGGTGCAGGCCGCGTCGACCTGGACCACGCGATTGCGTGCGCTGACCATGGTCACGCCACGGCCGTACACCGGATATCCGATGTCGGCGCTGCCGTCGATGTCGCGGCTGCAACCGTCGATGATGCTGCCGCGCACGTTCCGGGCCACGGCGGCATTGGCCAGAATGTCGCCCCAGCAAGAGATCCCGTCGATGCCGCCGGCGATCACCAGTACGCGGTCATCACTGGCGATCGCTTCGATCACCGGGCTGATCAAGTGCACGGTCGGTGCACGGTCGGTCTTGGCGGCCAGTTGCACAGTGCTGGCGCGGCCGACCACCTTGGGGCAGTGCCATAACGGGCGCAGACCGAACGTGGCGCCAGGCAGGCCGAGGAAGTCGAGGGCGTCGGACACGGTGTTGGTGTCCAGCGCCGCCAGGCGTTGTAGCACGCTGTCTTGGCTCATGGGTGAACCTCTTTGGTGAAGGAAGCATGAGTGTCCGACAGGCTGTTTGATAGGTATATTCCTTATCAAGGATGTTAAACATATGCCCAACCTATGGAACCGCCATGATCAATTTCCGCCTTATCCGCCACCTTTGGCTGTTCCTGGCTGTTGCTGAGGAAAAGAACTTTGGGCGGGCCGCCAAACGCCTGGGCATGACCCAGCCGCCGCTCACCGAGCAGATCCAGATCCTTGAGCAGGCATTGAAGGTCAAGCTGTTCGACCGTTCCCGACGCGGTGCGGCGTTGACCCCGGTGGGCGCCGCCATCCTGCCGGCGGTGCGCAAGTTCGCCCACCAACTCGAACGCCTGGAACTGGCCGTGGAAGAAGCCGTGGCGGGCCATCAGGGCATGGTCACCATCGGTGCCATCTCGTCGGCCATGTTCGACGTGCTGCCGGAGGTGATCGAGCGCTTCAAGCAGGACCACCCTCAGGTCACGGTGTCGGTACGCGAAATCGACAGTGTCGAGGCGGTGCCTTCGCTGGAGGCGGGCGATATCGACCTGGCGTTCGCGAGGCTGGATGGCGACCTGGGCAAGGGCATCGAATGGCGCCCGCTCACCGAGGAGCAATTGATGGTGGCACTGCCGGTTGATCACCCTCTGGCGAACCATAGCGAGATCGCGCTGGCGAGCCTGGCCAGCGAGCCGCTGGTGATGTTCGCGCGCAAGGTCAGCCCCTTGTACTTCGATAACCTGATTGCCACCTGCCGCGCCAACGGGTTTTCGCCTCGAGTGCTGCACGAAGTGCGTTCGGTGGCGTCCCAGATAGCCTTCGTCAGCTGCGGGCAGGGTATCGCCCTGGTGCCGGCGGCCATGAAAAAGCTGGCGCCGGCAAACGTGGTCATACGCCCGCTGGCGCAGCAAGTGAGTGTGGTGACCACCACCTACGCCTGGAATGCCGAGCGCGCCAACCCACTGGTGCAGGCATTGGTAAACCAGCTGAGCGAATGCATTTCATAGGTTTGGCCTATGAAATTGATCGCTGATGAGGAATTTACAGATTGTTGGTGGCCGTCGAGAGTGTGCCTCTCAACTACAAGAGGAGTTTACGGCGTGCCCGAATCCCAATCGTTCCGCCAGTTCGTCCTGCCTTTGAACGTGGAGGGCGTCGACCTTGAACTGTCCACTGTCCACCGCGAGGGCCGTGGGGCGCCGATCCTGTTTCTGCACGGGTTCGGCTCGACCAAGGAAGACTATGCCGGGCTGACACGCCAGCCGGCGTTTGCCGGCCGCCCATTCGTGGCCTACGACGCACCTGGGTGCGGGCAGACCCACTGCAGCGACCTTTCACGTGTTTCGATTCCGCTGCTGCTGGCGACCGCGTTGCAGGTGCTGGAGCACTTCGGTATTCAGCGTTTTCACCTGGTGGGCCACTCGATGGGCGGCCTGACGGCGTTGCTGCTGGCGCATGAATGCCCCGAGCGGGTGATCAGCTTCATCGACATCGAAGGCAATATCGCCCCGGAAGACTGCTTCCTCAGCCGTCAGATCGATGACTACCCGGCCAACGACCCGCAGGTGTTCTTCGACGCGTTCATCGAGCGCACCCGGCACAGCAGTGACCCGGCCAGTGCCTTGTACGCTGTCAGCCTGCCTTACAAAGTGCGGGCAGAGGCCGTGCGGGGGATCTTCAGCTCGATGGTAGAGCTGTCTGACCACGGCGACCTGATGAGCAAGTTCCTCGGCCTGCAGTGCCCACGCATGTTCATGTATGGCGAGCAGAACAGTCACCTGTCTTACCTGGCGGACATTCAGGCGCAGGGTGTCGAGCTGGCCAGCATCCCCGCGTGCGGGCACTTCCCGATGTATTCCAACCCTATCGAAATGTGGCGCCGGATCGCCGGCTTCCACGCGCGTCACGCCGCCTAAGGCTGTCAGCACCCCGGCTTCGCGGGGTGCCATTTCCACCCTAAAGAAACGATGTGCGGCCGCGGCGCTGCGCAGGGGCACCCGTGTGCCCGTTTCAAGCCGCGAATAAAAACAAAGAGGTATTGACCATGCTTGAAGCCATCAATGGTTTTCTATCCGGCAAGGTGCTGATTGTGCTGATCGTAGGGTTGGGCAGCTATTTCACCTGGCGCTCACGTTTTTTGCAGTTTCGTTATTTTTTCCACATGTTTGCGGTGTTCAAGGACAGCCTACGCAAGAGCGGCGGCCAGCTCAGCTCGTTTCAGGCACTGATGCTGAGCCTGGCCGGGCGCGTAGGTGCTGGTAACATTGCCGGTGTCGGCCTGGCAGTGACCCTGGGTGGGCCAGGTGCGGTGTTCTGGATGTGGGTGACCGCGCTGGTGGGCATGGCCAGCAGTTTCTTCGAATGTTCGCTCGGCCAGTTGTACAAGCGCTGCGACGACCATGGGCAGTATCGCGGCGGCCCTTCGTACTACATTCACCATGGCCTGCATCGACCGTGGCTGGCCAAGCTGATGGCGGTTCTGCTGCTGGTGACCTTCGGCTTTGCATTCAACGGGCTGCAATCGCACGCCGTTACCCATTCGTTGCAGAACGCCTTCGGCTTTTCGACGGGCCATAGCGGTATCGTGATCGCTGTCCTGCTTGGGTTGGTATTCATCGGCGGCATCAAGCGCATCGCCGCCGTGTCAGACCTGCTGGTGCCGGTCAAGACGCTGGCCTATATCGGGGTAACGCTCTATGTGATCGTGCTGCAGTTCGAGCACGTGCCCGACATGCTGGCCACCATCTTCAAAAGTGCCTTCGGCCTGGAGCCGGCGTTTGCGGGCCTGGTGGGCAGTGCAATCGTCATGGGCGTGAAGCGCGGCGTGTTCGCCAACGAGGCTGGGCTGGGCAGTGCACCTAACGTCGCGGCGGTGGCCAAGGTCGAACACCCTGCCGCCCAGGGCGTGGTACAGGCGTTCAGTGTGTTTTTCGACACGTTCGTCATCTGTACCTGCACGGCGTTGCTGATTTTGCTGTCGGGCTTCTACACGCCTGGTTTCGAAGGGGATGGCCTTGTGCTGACCCAGGATGCGCTGGCGGCGGTGGTGGGCGACTGGGGGCGGGTATTTATCAGCGTTGCGCTGGCGCTGTTCGTGTTTACCTCGATTCTTTACAACTACTACCTGGGCGAAAACAATTTGCGTTACCTGGCGGGTAACCGACGGTGGCCGATACTGGTGTATCGTGGCGTGGTGCTGTTGCTGATTCTGTGGGGTTCGGTGCAGAACCTGGGCACGGTGTTCGCATTTGCCGACATCACCATGACCTTGCTGGCCCTGGTCAACCTGGTAGCACTGGCGTTGTTGGGCAAGGTGGTGCTGCGCCTGATTGACGATTATGACCAGCAGCGCAAGGCCGGGGTGCAGATACCGGTATTTGATGCTAGCCAGTTCCGCGATCTAGACTTGGACCCACGCGCCTGGCCGGAGGGCGATCAGGTTGCGGCTGAGGGGAGGAGCCAGACGCGTATGCCGCAAGTTTTTTAGCGCCTGTGAGATCGAGCGCCGCCCGCGCGGCGCTTCGCAGCACAAGGCTGCTCCCACATCTGTTTCGGGCCAGTGAGGCCTGTGATATTTGCGCGCGACCGCCTTGTGGATTTAACGCAATATTGCGCCATGCACCAAGACGGTCGCGTGCGTTTGCCCCAGGAATAATTGGCCCGAAACAAACGTAGGAGCGAGCGTTGCTCGCGATGCGCCGCGCGGGCGGCGCTCGATGTCCGCAGCCCCACAAAACGCCAGCCTTGCACCAGGGCCTACAACCCCTACTTAAACCCGGTAACCGCATGCGGCACATACGGTGCTTCCAACCGCGCAACCTCTTCATCAGACAACTGCACCCCCAATGCCGCAATGGCATCGTCAAGATGCCCAGGCTTCGATGCGCCAATAATCGGCGCCGACACGGCGCGGTGCCTGAGCACCCAGGCCAAGGCAACCTGAGCCATGGGTAAGCCACGCTCGCTGGCAATCTGCTCGACCACATCGATCACACGGCCATCCTCGACTTCCGTCCCTGCATAAAACGACTTGCCAGAAACATCGCTGAGCGTGCGCGCGGTTTCCTGGCCCTTGGGCCGGGTCAGCCGGCCACGGGCCAGCGGGCTCCAGGGCATCAGCCCGACGCCCTGGTCCTGGCACAAGGGAATCATCTCTCGCTCTTCTTCCCGGTACAGCAGGTTGAGGTAGTTCTGCATCGACACGAACCGGCTCCAGCCATTGGCCGCTGCGACGTGCTGGGCTTTGGCGAACTGCCAGGCATACATTGAAGACGCACCGATATAGCGTGCCTTGCCGGCCTTGACCACGTCGTGCAGGGCTTCCATGGTTTCTTCGATCGGCGTGTGATAATCCCAGCGGTGAACCTGGTAGAGGTCGACGTAATCCACGCCCAGGCGGGTCAGGCTGGCGTCGATGCTGCTGAGGATTGCCTTGCGTGACAGGCCTTGCTCGTTCGGCTTGCTTGCGCCTTGCCACATGTTCGCCGGGTAGAAGACCTTGGTCGCGATGACGGTGTCTTCACGGCGGGTGAATTCCTTCAGCAATTGGCCCAGGATTACTTCCGATGTACCCGCCGAGTAGCTATTGGCTGTGTCGAAGAAGTTAATGCCTTGCTCTACCGCGTGGCGAATGATCGGGCGGCTCTGTTGCACATCCAGGGTCCAGGGATGGGTACCGGCATCCGGGTCACCGAACGTCATGCACCCCAGGCACAGTCGGGAGATGTCCAGGCCGGTGTTGCCGAGTTTGACGTACTGCATCTGTGAATCCTCTTGGTCAGCATTGCCCAGCGTGTGCAGCCGAGCGATGGAACAAGGTTAGCGGCGCGACGTGAGCGTGCAAATCCCCAGGATGTGCAGGTGATATCTGCAAAAATTCACAAGCGCAGCAGGGGTTTGACCTGCTCGAGCAGAAAATCCGTTACGGCTTTGATGCGGGGGGTGTTGCGCACGTCCTCGTGCACGGCCAGCCAGATTTCGATGCTCATCGACCTGTCGTCCTCGCAGGCTTGCTTGAGCCCGTACTCCTCGGCCATGAAGGCGGGCAGGCAACCCCCACGCCACCGGCCGCAGCCTGGGCCTGGATGCGCAGGTCGTTGCTGTGCAGGGCGAAAGGGCGACCTGCGGCCTGCTCAAGCAGCCAGCGCTGCTGTGGGGATTTCGCCTGAGAGTCGTCGTAGCCGATGTACAGGTGCGGTTGGCGTCGGCGCACGTAGGCCGCCGATGCGTACAGCCTGTATTCGAGATGCCCGAGCAGGCTGGCCACCAGGGTTGGCTCGGTGGGCCTGGCCAAGGTGATTGCCACGTCCGCCTCGCGGCGGGCCAGCGACGCGCGCGACTTGCTGCCGACCAAGGTGAGTTGCAAGGCAGGGTAACGTTTGTACAGTTCGCCCAGCCTACGCGCCACCATGCTGCCCAACAGCGCGGGCGGGGCGGCAATCACGACTTCGCCTTCAACGGCCTGTTGGTCGGCACTGGCGAAGTGCTCCAGCGCAAACGAGGATGCCAGCATCTGCTCGGCAAACTCGCCAACGCGCACGCCCTGCTCGGTCAGGGCGTAAGCCCGGGGGCGGCGGTCCACCAGCTTCAACTGCAGTGAGGCTTCCAGCGAACTGATCCGCCGCGCCACGGTGGCATGGTCAACCCCCAGGCGCTTGGCAGCGGCCGACAGCGAGCCGGCGCTGATAAATGCAGAAAAATGACGCAGGTCTTCCCAATCGAACATGACAGGCCTCTGGTGTGAGGCCCGATGATACGCGGTTTCAGGCGGCTCCCGTCAGCCGGGCGGCGTGTGCCGGTCGTTTCGCAGGCGGGCATGCTGACAGCAGCGCAAGGCTCATCTGTATCACCCAGGCCTCGATTTTCGCGTCATCCACCGGCATTGGCCGACGGCGCATACCTTCGGCGGTGTCTATCAGGGCCAGAATCGCCTCGGCTGCGCTGGCGATATCCCCTACCGTGAAACGCCCCTGTTGCTGGCCGTGTTCGATGATCTGGCACAAAGGCGCTCGTGAACGATTGAGCGCCTGCTCCAGCCACTCACGTTGGCCAGGCTCGACATGGCGTGATTCGTGGCGCAGCAACAACGCCTCAAAGGGATGCGATGCCTGGCGCGCGAGTTGAAACCGCAGGTAGCCGCGCAGGTCGCGGGTGTAGGGCCCTCGGCGCCAGGCTTCGAGGCGCTGCGCGAGAATGTCCAGCAATACATCGAGCAGCAGGTCCTGTTTGCTCGCAACGTGGTGGTAAAGGCTGCCCGGCTGCAGGCCAGCCCGGGCCGCGAGCTGGCGCATGCTCATGGCGCCATAGCCGACTTCTGCCATCAAGCCCTGTGCCACAGTGAGCAGAGGGCTGGGGCACTGTTGCACGTGACGGGCGTCGGGCATAGCTATTCACCCTTGCCTGCGGCGTGCACAAGGGCACGGGCGCGCAGGATCACCGGCGCATCCACCATCTGCCCATCCAGGGTGAACACGCCGGCACCGCCTTCGGCCGCAGCCAACACGCGGTGCGCCCATTCCAATTCGTCGGGCGAAGGTTGCAGGGCGCGATGAATCACGCTGACCTGGCTGGGGTGAATGCACAAGGCCCCGCCAAAGCCCATGTCGCGAGCGAACTGTACGTGCCGCTGCAGGCCAGCGACGTCCTGAATGGCCGGGTGCACGCCATCGAGCGGCGGCGCAAGGCCGGCAGCGCGGCTGTGCAGCAAGACGGCATAGCGCGCATGCCCGAGCACCTGTTCGGCGGCTTCGCTGGCCGTGCGCAGGTTCAGGTCCAGGCCGAGGTCGAGGCTGCCAAAGGACAAGCGTTCGACGCCCTCACAGGCCGCCAGCAAGGGCAGGGCGACCAGCCCACGTGCGCTCTCGATAATTGGCCAGACCGGCTTGCCGGTAGCACGCGCACGCTGCACTTGCTCGACCGTTTCGGCCTTGGGCAGCAGGATGCCACTGACACCGGCATGACGCTGGCACAGCGCAAGGTCAGCCGCGTGCGCCCAATGCTGCGGGGCGTTGACCCGCACCAGCACGCAGGCCTCGGGCTGCTCGGCCAGAAATGCCTGCAGGTTGTCCCGCGCCTGCGCCTTCGCCGCTTCTTCAACGGCGTCTTCCAAATCCACAATCACCCGATCAGCGCCGCTGGCCAGCGCCTTGGCGATACGTTCCGGGCGGCTAGCCGGGACAAACAGGGCAGAGCGCACAATGGCCTGGCTCATTGGCTGGCCTCCAGGCTGAATTCGACTTCTGCGGTTTGCGCAATGCCCGCTTCGGCGGTTGCCCAAAGCTGCGCCTTGCCGCGTTCGAGCAGGCGCCCACCCACCTCGAAGGTGTTCGGCGAAATCAACGGCCGCAAGCCGCGGAAGCTGAATCGGCGTATCTGGGCGGCGGGGTTGGCACGGGCAAAGGCGCGCAGATTGAGCGTGGCAATCAAGGGCCCGTGCACCACCAGCCCCGGGTAGCCTTCGGTTTCGGTGACATAGGGCCAGTCATAATGGATGCGATGGCCATTGAAGGTGACGGCCGAGTAGCGGAACAACAGGGTTGCGTCGGGCGTCACGGTCTCCTGCCAAGCGCCGACGGGTGCCGGCTCGGTACCGCCAAGCTTGGGTGGGGTGGGCTCGCGGTAGACGATGTCCTGTTCTTCGATCAGCGCTTCATGGCCATCCTGGACATACACGTGCCTGACGGTGACAAACAGCAGCGACCCGGTGCGGCCGTGTTTTTCTTCGACGTTGAGAATCGTCGAGTGGCGTGCTACCTGCGCTTCCACCTGTAAAGGGCTGATGAAGGTCAGGCGGCTGCCGGCCCACATCCGGTTGCGGTTGTCTGCTGGCGGCAAGAAACCGCCGCGCGCGGGGTGGCCATCGGCGCCCAGCCCGGTGGCCTCGACGGGGTCCTGGAAGAACGCCCAGTGCCAGAGCAGGGGCAGGGGTTCTCCCGCCGAGGGTGCGGGCTCGCTGAGGGTCGCTGCGAGGCGCTTGACCAGGTTGTGGGTGATGCGATCGTGGCTGGTTTCGCTACGGCCAATCCAGCGGCTGAGGTCGTGTGTTGTCATTGTCGTGGTCCTCGATCATTCAACGCTGAGCCTGAAGGGGTCAGATGACCCCATCGCGGCGCAGTTCCTGTATACGTTCGGCAGACAGCCCAAGCTGGGCGAGGATGCATTCGCTGTGCTCCCCCAAGGCTGGCACCGGGTCCATGCGTGGGCGGTAGGCATTGCTGCTGGCCGGGGGCAGCAGGCTGGGTATGCTGCCGTTTGCCGTGGCTACCTGGCGCCAACGGTCGCGGGCTTGTAACTGCGGGTGCTGCCACACCCCCTGCATGTCGTTGACCCGTGCGTTGGCAATGCTGGCGCTATCAAGGCGCGCAACCACCGTGTCCAAGTCCAGGGCGGCGAACGCCTCGATGATCAGTGCACGCAAAGCCTCACGGTTGGCCACCCGCAGGTAGTTGGCAGAGAACCGCGCATCGTCGGCCAGCGCGGGTTGCAGCAGCACCTGCTCACAGAACAGGCGCCATTCGCGCTCGTTCTGCAAACCGAGCATTACGGTATTGCCATCGCCGGTGGGGAAGGGGCCGTACGGGTAGATGGTCGCGTGCGCCGCGCCGGCGCGTGGCGGCGGGGTCGCGCCTTCGTAGGCGTAGTACAGCGGGTAGTTCATCCACTCCACCAGGCTTTCCAGCATCGACACCTCCACATGGCTGCCTTCGCCGGTGCGGCCACGCAGCAGCAGGGCCGACAACACGCCGGTGTAGGCGTACATGCCGGCCGCGATGTCGGCAATCGAGTTGCCCGCCTTGGCCATCTGCTCGTCACCCGGGCCGCCGGTTACCGATAAAAAGCCGCCTTCGCTCTGAATCAGCAAGTCGTAGGCCTTTTTCTGTTCAAAAGGGCCGCCCGCGCCGTAGCCCGAAATGTCGCAGACGATCAGCGTGGGGAACCGCGCATGCAGCGCCTCGAACGACAGCCCCAGGCGCGCAGCGGCGCCCGGCGCCAGGTTTTGCACCAACACGTCGGCCTGCTCCAGAAGCTGGTCGAGAATGTCGCCGGCGATGTCCTGCTTAAGGTCCAGAGCGAGGCTTTCTTTCGAGCGGTTGGTCCAGACGAAGTGCGAAGCCAGGCCGTTGACCCGTTGATCGTAGCCCCGCGCAAAGTCACCGACCCCCGGCCGTTCGACCTTGATCACGCGCGCGCCAAGGTCCGCCAGTTGGCGGGTGCAGAAGGGCGCAGCAATGGCATGTTCGAGGCTGATGACGGTGATGCCGTCTAGCGGGCGGATTGCCGTAGGCTGGCTCATGATGGTTATCTCTCTTGTCATGGCAGGGCCCCTTGGCGCCTTGGCGACCAGGGGCGGCATCGGTCAGAACGAGCGTGGCAATTCCAGCAGGTGCTCGGCGACGTACGACAGGATCAGGTTGGTCGAGATCGGGGCCACCTGGTACAGGCGCGTCTCACGGAACTTGCGCTCGACGTCATATTCGTTGGCAAAGCCGAAACCGCCGTGGGTTTGCAGGCAGGCGTTGGCGGCTTCCCAACTGGCCTTCGCCGCCAGGTACTTGGCCATGTTGGCCGCGGCGCCGGCGTTCTTGCCGCTGTCGTATTCGGCACAGGCACGCCAGCGCATCAGGTCGGCGGCCTCTATCTCAATGTGCGCCTCGGCGATCGGGAACTGCACGCCCTGGTTCTGCCCGATTGGGCGGCCGAACACCACGCGGTCGCGGGCGTACTGGCTGGACTTTTCGATGAACCAGCGGCCATCGCCGATGCACTCGGCGGCGATCAGCGTGCGCTCGGCGTTGAGGCCGTCGAGGATGTAGCGGAAGCCTTTGCCTTCTTCGCCAATCAGGCTGCTGGCAGGGATTTCCAGGTTGTCGAAGAACAGCTCGTTGGTCTCATGGTTGACCATGTTGGCGATGGGCTGCACGGTCAGGCCGTTGCCGATGGCTTCGCGCAGGTCGACGAGGAAAATCGACATGCCTTCGGATTTTTTCTTCACCTCTGCCAGCGGTGTGGTACGGGCCAGCAGGATCATCAGGTCGGAGTGCTGGATGCGCGAAATCCAGACCTTCTGGCCGTTGATGACGTACTTGTCGCCCTTGCGCACGGCCGTGGTCTTGATCTTGGTGGTGTCGGTGCCGGTGGTGGGCTCGGTGACCCCCATCGACTGCAGGCGTAGTTCGCCACTGGCGAGTTTTGGCAGGTAATAGCCTTTTTGTTCTTCGCTGCCGTTACGCAGCAGCGTGAACATGTTGTACATCTGGCCGTGAATGGTGCCGGAGTTACCCCCGCAACGGTTGACTTCCTCAAGAATCACCGAGGCCTCGGCCAGGCCCAGGCCCGAGCCGCCGTACTCTTCCGGAATCATCGCCGAAAGCCAGCCCGCATCGGTCATGGCCTTGACGAAGGCCTCCGGAAAGCCCTTTTCTTCGTCGATCTTGCGCCAGTATTCGGCAGGGAAATCACCACACAGGGCGCGCACGCCCTCGCGGATGGCGTTGAGTGCTTCGTTGTCGTAGTCGCTCATTATTGTTCTCCAGGCGGCGCAGGCTGGCAGCCTTGTCGTGGCTCGGTTGCCAACCTGCGCCTAACACAGTCAAAGAGGCTGGAAGCCCAGGGCAGCGCGGAAGCGGTTCTTGATGTAGTGGCCGTCACGCGGCGGCAGCACGCGGGGTGGGTTCTCGGCCTTGATCTTGACGGTAGCCAGCTTCACACCTTCGCGGCTGGCGAAGCGTTCGCGCAGGTCATGCACGCCTTCCATGTCGCGAATCTCGCGGGTCCAGCTGAAGCCGCAGGTTTGGGCAACCTGGTCGAGCTTGATGCCGAAACCGGCGTGGCTGACCTGCATGCCGGTCTCGCCGAAGTGGCCGTTGTCCAGCACCACAATGGTCAAATTGGCAGGCTTCTGCAGGGCGACAGTCGCCAGGGCGCCGAAGCCCATCAGCAGCTCGCCATCACCGGTGACGACCACCACCGACTTGTCGGGTTGCGCGTTGGCCAGGCCCAGGCCTACGGTGATGGCACTGCCCATGGCGGCCCACAGGTAATAGTTGCCATCGTGGTCACCGGCAGCCATGACGTCGTAAGACGCCGAACCCAGGCCGGTCACGACCAGTACATCCTGGCGATCAGCGAGCAGGGTACGCACCACCTCACGGCGGCACAGCGTGTGGTTGGCGCTTACTTGACCCATTTCTTTTCTCCGATCAGGCGCTGGCCGAGCAGCAAGGCAGTGGCGGAATCACCATTGAAGGCCATGGTGGCGGCGCCATGCAGCAGTGGCGCAACGTCTTCTGGCACATCGGCACGCCAGGTCATGACCTTCATCAGTTGCAGCGAGGCCTCGGTGGCCTGGCCCATGGGGTTTTGCCAAGCGTTGAACTCGGCCCAGTCACCGCGCATGGTCACCACCATCAGCAGGGGGAAACCCGCGCAGTTCTGCAGGGCCAGGGTGTTGATGCAGTTACCGACGCCGCTGGACTGCATCAACAGTGCACCGCGTTCGCCGCCCAGCCAGGCGCCGGCCAGATAACCAATGCCTTCTTCTTCGGTGGTGAGGACGACGGCCTTGATATCAGGGTCCTGGTACGACATGCGGATCGCGGCCGAATGGCCGGCGTCCGGAACGAACACGACATGCTTGACGTCGTGGGCCTTGAGGACGCGGAAAACGTCTTCTTGCCAGCTTTGTTCAGCTTCTTGCGATGACATGGTTGTCTCCAGTGCTGCTCTTGTTTTGCCTCATCATGCAGGCAACGCGGGGTACCGACGACTACCGTTTTTCTCTTTGAGATATGCCGGCATGGCATAGCTCGCGGAGTGACCGGCCAGGCAAAACGAAGCGGCCCTGGTGGCTTTCTTGGGGAAGCCATCAGGGCCGCGCGGGTCAATAAAGGGGCAATGTTGGCGAGGTCAGGCCTTGGCGGTCTGCACCTTGCTGGCCGGCATACCAGTATTCTCCTCGACCCTGCCATCGCCACTGATGTACCCATGCCGCGTCAGGTTGGGCATTAGCATCGATGCGATGAAGGTCACGCACAGGACGGCGGCCACGTAGAAAAAGAAGTAGTCCTCGGCCCCTTCGGCCCTGAACGACAGCGCGACATATTCAGCGGTCCCGCCAAACGCCGCGTTACCGATGGCATACGGGAACCCGACCCCCAGCGCACGCACTGCGGGGGGGAACAATTCGGCTTTTACGATGCCTGCGATCGGGGTGTAGAGCGAGGCGATGACCAGCCCGCCGAAGACCAGCGCAAAGGCCATGAAGGGGTTGTGGGTATGCTTGATGGCGAACAGCAGCGGGATCACCAGCAACACGCCCAGGCTCGAGAACATCAGCATGTGCGTCCTGATCCCGAGCCGGTCTGCCATCAGGCCGAACAGCGGCTGGCAAAGCATGAAGCCGATCAGCGCCGAGGTCATGATGAAACTCACCGTGGCCGCGTCGAAGCCTGCCGATATCACCAGAAACTTCTGCATGTAGGTGGTGAAGGTATAGAAGTACAGCGACCCACCGATGGTAAAGGCGATCACCAGCCCGACGGCACGCTTGTGCTTGAACATGCCGCGCAACGACCCGGCACCCTCGCGGTGCATGTCCTTTTTCGAGGCGGTTTCGTGCATCGAGCGGCGCAGGTACACGACAACCACGGCGCTGATGGCGCCAATGAAAAACGGAATCCGCCAGCCCCATTCACGCAACTGCTCATCGCTGAGCGTCTGCTGCAGGATGACTACGGTGAACAGGGCCAGCAATTGCCCGGCGATGATCGTGAAGTACTGGAACGAGCCATAGAAACAACGCCGGCCTGGTGTCGCGATTTCGCTGATGTAGGTTGCGCCGGTGCCGTATTCGGCACCCACCGAGAGCCCCTGTATCAGCCGTGCAACGACTAGCATGATCGGTGCGGCGATACCTACCGTTTCATAGGTCGGCATCACCGCGATCAGCAGTGACCCGGCGCACATCATGAACACCGAGATGATCATCGAGACTTTGCGCCCTCGGGTGTCGGCCAGCCAGCCGAAAATCCACCCACCCAGGGGCCGCATGAAGAAACCGACGGCGAACACACCCGCGGTGGCCAGCAACTGCGTGGTGGTATCGCCTTTGGGGAAGAACGACGCCGCGAAGTAGATTGCCGTATAGGCGTAGATGAAAAAGTCATACCACTCGACCAGGTTGCCGGAGCAGGCCCCCATGATCGCTCTGACACGATTGGGTTGGCGGGCGGGGGCATCTTCAACGAGGGTGGTGCTGGAGCGGGGAGTTGGCATGGTAGTCAGCCTCTGGTCTTATTCTTGTAGCGGGCGTCCGATCGGTGATCGACCCTGTTTTCACGCTACTCCAGAGTGGGCCCGTCAATAAGGGGACTAGCTGACTAACTGATATGCTGAAATTCTATAGCTGCTGACAGGTGTGCTGTTTAGACTGCCAGTTACCTTCTGCCTCGACACGGGCCTGCCGATGGACGTCGTTCAACTCAAAACCCTGATCCATGTTGCCGAGCTTGGCAGCCTCAGCAAGGCGTCCGACCGGCTGCACATTGCACAGCCCGCCTTGAGCCGGCAGATCCGGCAACTGGAAAAGGAGCTTGGGGTCTACCTGTTCGAGCGCCATGGCCGCGGCATGATCATCACCGACGCCGGCAGCGAAGTGCTGCAGCACGCCACGCGGATCATGGATGAACTGGAGGCCATTCGCAGTTCGGTAGTGGGCGGGCATGCATCGTTTCGCGGGGCCGTGGCGATCGGCACCACACCGACCATCGCGGAGATCGTCACCGTGCCCCTGGTGACCCGGATCCGCGAAGCCCACCCGGACTTGTCGATCCGTTTCTCGTCGGCCTTCAGCGGTTACCTGGTGGACTGGATTCAGCGTGGCGAACTGGAGCTGGCGATCTCTTATGACCTGGAGCCGCTGCACACTTTGCGCATCGTGCCGGTGATGATGGAGAACCTGGTATTGGTCGGGCCGCCCAGCGCAGGCTTGGCGTGGGACAACCCGGTCAACTTCGCAACCCTGGCCCAGCAGCAGTTGGTGCTGCCCAGCCCGCGCCATGGCTTGCGCAAGATCATGGACCACTGCGCCGCGGACGTCGGCTACAAGATTGCCGCCAATGTCGAGGCCGATTCGTTCGGGGCGATGATCGACCTGGTGCGTCATGGCTTCGGCTTGACTGCGCTGCCCTTGGCCTCGATCTACACCCACCTGCAGAACGGCACCTTGTGTGCAGCGCCACTGATTGAGCCGACTCCGATGCGCAAGCTGGTCATGGTGTCGCCTGCGGACAGGCATGTCAGCCCAGCCACGCGCTATGTGGGTGAAACCTTCGTCGAGCTTGCTTCAGAGCTGGTAGCGCAGGGCATCTGGGCGGGGCACATGCTTTAAGCGCTGGGTGCCTGACGCTGCAGCCGCGCCACGGCGGGCACACACAGCAACGCCAACAGCGCCACCCCTGCGGCCACATAGCCCAGCGTCGACACCCCGAATGTTGGGATGACCAGCCCACCCAACAGCGCGCCCAAGCCAATACCGGCATTGGCGGCAGACACGTTGGTGGTGCCAGCCAGAGCCTGAGAGTGCGCCACCGAATGCATCACGCGCACCTGGCAGATAGGGTAGAGCGCCGTATTGGCGATGCCCCACAGTGCCAGTGCGCCCCAGAGCGTTACAGGCGCAGCGGCCAGTGGGCTGAAGGCCGCCATGCCCATCGCCAGCAGTACAAGAAACAGCGCAGTGGCCTTGATCGGCGAATGCCTGACAGCTCGCCCCCCCAGCCAGTTGCCCAGCAAACCAATGGCGCCGAAGCCCATCAGCCACCAGCCGACATCCGCAGTTGCAACACCTGCGGTACGCTCGAGCATGTCGGCCAGGTAGGTGTAGGCAATGAACATGGCGGTGAACACCATGATCGACAGCGCCACATTGGCAAGGAAGTTCGGTTCACGGAAGATCCGCGCCTGGTGGCGCAAGTCGACCCTGGGCAGGCGCGCAACCGCTGGCATCCAGGTGAGCACGGCAAAGGCCATGGCCGCCGATGCAGCAGACAATATCCAGAAAGCGCCGCGCCAGCCTATGGCGTCAGCCGCCAACGTCCCTAATGGAATGCCCAGCAACAGCGCAGCTGAGATGCCGAGGTAGACCCGCGCGACGGCCTGCCCTTGGCGATCGGGGCTGACCATGCTGGCGGCCGTTTCGCTGGCTGTACCCCAAAAGACAGGCAGTGCCAGGGCGGGCAGGAAACGCGCCACTGCCAAGACCCCGATGTTTGGCGCAAGGGCCGCCAACGCATTGGACGCCGCGAACAAGGCGAGGATGGCTGCGAACAGCTTGCGCCTGTCCAGGTGGGCAAGTGCCGCCGTCAACGGCGGGCCCGCCAGCATGACGGTGAAGGCAAACAGCGTGATCAACTGCCCGGCAGTCGAAATCGAGACATCAAGGTCGCGTGCCAGCCCGGGCAGCAGGCCGACCATCAAGAACTCGGTAGTGACAATCAAAAAGGCGGAGGCGGCGAGGACCAAAGTCCCCAAGGTCGCGCGTCGGTCGGTCGCCAAGCCCACGGGTGGGCGTTCAACAGCAGTCATGCAGGCAGTTCCTCAATCAGGGGCTGCCATTGTATTGATTCTTAAAAAGCCTATTGCGGGCAATATTTCAGATGGCACGCGAATTATATTCACTAATCGCAGCGCGCTAGGCGGTGGCCGTCTTTTCGCAGTGCGTTCAGCAGCACATCCAGCAACGCCCTGACGCGGGGGAGGGCCTCGCGTTTTTTGAGCCACACTACGTTCATCGGCAGCCCATCTGTTGCCAAGTGCGGCAACACTTCAATCAACGCGCCACTTTCCAGCTGTTGATTGACCAGCCAGGTGGGCACCTGAGTGACCCCCAAACCCTGCACGACTGCCTGTACCACCCCTTCGCCATCGCCGATGGCAAGCCGCGCCGGCATGAAGCGCCGCTCCATTTCACCCGGTTGCATACCGGTCATGTGCCAGGGGCTGCCCACCCCGTCGGGCTGCCCGTAAACCACACAGTCATGGGCTTGCAGATCCGCCTCATCGAGCGGTGTGCCACGGGCTTGCAAGTAGCCCGGTGAGGCACAGAAGATGAACCGTTGAGCACCGATGAACTGGTGCCCAAGGTCCTCCGGCCAAACGTCCGGGCCGCCGATACGTACCACGATATCGATACCCTGCTCGGTCGGGTTGACGAAGCTGTCGGTAAAGGACACGTGTGGCTGCAACTGGGGATGGCGTTTGAGGTAGTCGAGAATGACCGGCAAGACGTGCAGCCGCCCATACGCTGCGGGCAGGTCGATGCGCACCCGACCCCGCGGCTCGAAGTAGTCTTCATGCAGGGCCAATTCCGATGCTTCGAGGTCGGCCAGCACGCGTGAGCAGGTTTTGTAGAACGTTTGCCCCGCATCGGTCAGGGCAAGCCGACGCGTCGTGCGCTCGAACAGGCGTAAGCCCAGGCGAGCTTCCAGCCGCGCGACACCTTTGCTGACAGCCGAGCTGGTCAGGTTCAGGCGCTGCGCCGCCGCGGCAAAACTGCCGAGGTCTGCCACGCAGACAAAAACGTCAATGCCCTTCAAACGTTCGGAGGAGTGCACCGTCAACCCTTTGTGTAATGAACGTGGCTGCAAGCGTAACGATGATTGAACCGAAACGACAGCGCCCAGGTCGCATCCTTTAACTCAGGCAAAAAGGATGTTGACGATGAAAACCATGACGCGCGTATTGACGGGGTTGGCACTGGTTGGCGCACTGGGCGCTAGTGCCGCGTGGGCTGACCAACCAGGTGCCGACTGGAAGGTGAACAAAGACCAGGCCGAGACGGTGCTTAAAGGCGCCGGCTACACCCAGATCACCAAGATCGAAGCGGATGACGGCCACTGGGAAGGCGAGGGCATCAAGGCCGATGGCAAGCAGTACGAATTCCACGTTGACCCACACTCCGGCAACATCACCAAGGATGAACTGGATAATTGAGCCACCGTCAGGTCACGTTTGGCATCAGCCATTGTGACCCGGCCAGCCGCTCGATGAAAAAATCAGCCAAGGCCTGGACCTTTCTCGGCCGGCTTCGGGCTGAAGGTGTGACGAAATACAAGCCGCCTTGGGTCATGCTCCACGTTGGTAGCAGGTGCTCAAGGCGGCCGTCCGCCAAGTATTCGGAGGCGATGAAATCCGGTAATTCGGCGATCGCCAAGCCCTCAAGCAAGGGCGCCACCAACGCATCCGAATTGGTCACACGCAGGGGCCCCCGCGGCACGACGTCTTGTTCGGTGCCGTCACTGTGGGTGAACCGCCAAACCTGGCTGCGGGCGCGGTAGGCGTAGCTCATGCAGGCATGGTCAACCAGGTCGCGCGGGTGCTCAGGGCGCCCATGACGCGCAAGGTATGACGGCGCGGCTACCAGGTATTGGGTGACCGCGCAGATACGTCTCGCCACCAAGGACGAATCCGGCAGTGCTGCAATGCGCAGTGCTGCATCGAACCCCTCGGCAACCAGATCGACTGTCGAATCTGACAAGTGAAGGTCGAGTTCCAACTGGGGGTACCTGGCCATCAACGTGGGCAGCAGCGGCGCTACCCAGCGCAAGCCGAATGACATAGGCACCGCCAGGCGCACCAAGCCCCGTGGCTGCACCGACATCTCCTGGGCGGCGCTTTCCATCTCTTCTGCCTGGCGGTACAACGCGCTGGCCTGTTCGACCATGCGCTGGCCGAACTCGGTGACGCAAAGCTGGCGTGACGTGCGATTGAACAGACGACCGCCCAAGCGTGCCTCCAGACGCGCCACCGCACGCGATACCGTCGGTACTGACACGCCCATGGCGCGCGCCGCCGCTGCGTATGAACCTTCTTCCGCCACTTTGGCGAACATTGCCAGCCCTTCGAAATCGGGGATTCTTTCCATTTCAATTCTGCAATGATGAGTTTCAAATGATTCTATTTTGAAAATAACAGTGCGTCGATAAGCTTCTCCCACAGCCAATCACTACCCCACGGGAGAAACACCATGAGCAACAAACTTGAAGGCAAGATCGCACTGGTAACCGGCGGCACCACCGGTATCGGCCTGGCCACCGCCAAACGTTTTGCAGAGGAGGGCGCCCATGTGTACATCACCGGCCGCCGCCAGAGCGAGCTGGACAAGGCCGTAGCGCTGGTCGGTAACGCCACCGGCATCGCCGTCGATTCGACCCGGCTTGATCAGTTGGACGCTCTGTATGCCCAAATCGGCCAGCAACAGGGGCGTCTGGATGTGCTGTTCGCCAACGCGGGTGGCGGCTCGATGCTCCCATTGGGAGACATCACCGAAGCCCACTACGACGATACGTTCGACCGCAACGTCAAAGGTGTGCTGTTCACAGTGCAGAAAGCGTTGCCGTTGCTGGCGCCGAACGCCTCCATCATTCTTACGGGCTCTACCGCCGGTAGCTCCGGGACTGCGGCATTCAGCGTGTACTCGGCGTCCAAGGCCGCCGTTCGAGCATTCGCACGCAGCTGGATCCTCGACCTGAAGGACCGCGGGGTCAGGGTCAACACTCTCAGCCCTGGTGCCACGCGAACCCCAGGCCTGGTTGACCTGGCGGGCCCCGGTGCAGAGCAACAGCAGGGGTTGCTCGACTACCTGGCCTCCCAGGTGCCACTGGGGCGTGTGGGTGAGCCTGTGGAAATTGCCAATGCCGCCGTCTTCCTGGCGAGCGATGACTCAAGTTTCGTCAATGGCGCCGAGCTGTTTGTCGATGGCGGTCAGGCTCAGATCTAGAGCGTGAGCCTGGGCAGGGTAGGCAGCGGACGATCGTGTGCTCCCGCTGCCTACTGCCCGCTGTCGATCAGGCTTTCCAGGTTCGACAGAATCGTCAGGGCATCGTAGGGCTTGCGCACAACAGGGACGTGCTTCAAATGCGCAGGAATGCTAATGCTGTCGCCATAGCCGGTGGCGAACAGGAACGGGATGTTTTTGCGCGTGAGTTCTTCGGCGACGGCAATCGACGTGCCCGTCCCCAGGTTGATATCCAGCACCGCGACATCCGGCCTGCGGCTGGCGAGCAGCTTCATCGTCTCGGCTTCGGAGCTTGCGGTAATCACGTCTTCGACCAGCGCATCGGCCAGAATCTGTTCGAGGCCTACTGCAATAACCAGCTGGTCCTCGAGAATCAGCACGCAGGATTTGACCAGGTCCGAGCCGCTGACATGAGGCGCAGCCGGTGGCGCCATTGGCGCAACGGCATCGACCGTTTCGACCTGGGTCAGGTGTTTGGCAGGGATCTTGAAATACCCCTGCAGCCCTTCTGGCCTGTATTCGAGCGTGCTGGTGCCGCCGAGGTCGAAGGGGATGCTGCGTTCGATCAGCACCGAACCGAAACCACTTCGGCTGGGTGGGCGAACCGTTGGCCCACCGCTTTCGCACCACGTGATGTCGCACGCCCCACTCACATCGACCTGCCAACTCACGGCCAGCTTGCCACCTGCCCGAGACAGCGCGCCGTACTTGGCGGCGTTGGTCGCCAGTTCGTGGAGCACCAAGGCCAGCACCGAGTAGGCGCGGGCATCAAGCAGCAGGCTGGGGCCGTTCAGCTCGATGACATCGGCCGAGGTGCGGTAGGGCGACAGCTCGGCTTCCAGAAGCGTGGAGAAGCGCCCACCGCCATCACCTCGCACGACCTGGTCATGCGCCAGGGAAAGCGCCTGAATGCGGCCTTTGAGCGTTGCCACGTAGCTGTTGAGGGTCTGGTTTTCGGCGGTGGGGTGGGCCACCAGCGCACCGATCAGCGAAAGAATGTTCTTCACCCGGTGGTTGAGCTCTTCGTTGAGCATCCGTTGGCGGACGTCCGCCTTGGAGCGCTCGTCGGCCATGAGCTCACTGTTATGCAGCACCACCTCGACTATCGCGGCGCGGATGGCCTCGCCAAACTGGCGGTCTTGCTCGGACCAAGGCTGTGAGTGGTGGTGAACGGTCTGTTTCCACACCGCGAAGCTCTTGCGTGGCGTCAGGCGTTCACCTAACGGGCCGCTGTCGTAGGTCTTGTTAGGGTCGCCGGCCCAATCCAGGGTCTCGATCACCTCTTTGCGAAACAGCATCAGGTAATCCCGGGGCTGCTGTGACATCGGAATGACCAACACGCCTGAAACGTCGACGGCGTAATCCTGGGCCGGCGGGTGCGCCATCGAGAGGCAGTTCGAAGCCCAGGTACGGCCCTCGGCGACACCTTCGGCGAATCTCAACAAGCTGGGCAACGCCACGTTTGGCGGTGTCAGTGCCTCAGCGGTCCAGCGGCCTTGCAGCGACATGCCGATGCCGTCGCAGGGGATGAGCGCCTTGAAGTCCGTCATGCGAGCACGCAGCAGTTCCCCGAAGTCGGCGGTGCGGTGTGCATCACGCAGCAGGTTGTCGAGCACTTCGCGTGCGTAGGCGGCGGCCTCCAGGCTTCGTTTGGCGCGCAGGGTCTGGATATGCAGCGAGAAGAATTCGCCGAACATTTCTGCCGCGACGCGTTGGCCCATGGATAACGTGCGGGGTGCGTAATGGTGGCAGGCAACCAGCCCCCAGAGCGCGCCGTCGACGATGATCGAAATGGACATGGACGCGCCCACGCCCATATTGCTCAGGTACTCGCAGTGAATGGGCGAGACGCTGCGCAGGTGCGCGTAGGACAGGTCGAGCGGTTCACCATTCAGGTCCAGCACAGGGGTGATGGGCACGGTCTTGAACTGGGCATCGGAAATGATGCGGACCGGATTGCGCAAGTACAGGGCGCGCGCCTGCTGCGGAATGTCGGACGCGGGGAAGTACTGCCCTAAAAAGCTTTCCAGGCCGCTGCGCTTGGCCTCGGCAATCACCTTGCCAGCGCCGTCAACGCCAAGCTGGTAGATCATCACCCGGTCGTAACCCAGCAACGCTCGCACGCGTCGTGCAGTATCGGCGAATAGCTTCTCGGAGCGATCGATCTCGCGCAGTTGGGCGATGACGGTGCGGACCAGCTCCATCGGCTCGGCGATGCTTGCACCGCAGGGCTCGAACTCGAGGATGGCGGTGCCTTTGTAAATATGCGCGGCAATATCGAACGCCTGACCGGACGGCAGGCTCACGGCAAACGACAGTGCCGGGCGAGAGCCCTCTTTGACCCGTGCCAGTGCGTTGCGAAGGGTATGTGCAGCCTCGGTGCCGATAATTGCTTCGAGGCGTTGACCGTTGATGTCCCCGGCAACGCCCAGCATGCCTGGGGTATTGGCCGAGTGACGCAGGACCACGCTTGCTGACGCATTGCAGGCCAACAGGCAACCGTGCGGCTGGATGCTGCCCGGAATCTGGATGGGTTCGCGATCGCAGTTGGTCAGATTGACGGGAGGTTGCAAAGTCATAGGCGGCCCCTGCCGGTTTACCAGACACCGGCTGCCTGTATGACCGCCGAACAGTTTCAGGCAAACGAAGTGTTTACGGTCACATTCAGCGTTTGATTCTAGCGGGCGCGTTACGCTTCGTCATCAGGGGCGCAAGAGGGCCAGCGCAAAGTTGGCCCTCTTGGAAGTTGCAACAGTGTGCCGGGATCAGAAACCTTCCAAAACAATCTTGCCCCGGGCCTGGCCACGCTCTATGAGGGCATGGGCACGCTTGAGGTTTTCCGCGTTGATGGTGCCGAAGTGCTCGCCGACGGTGGTCTTGAGTACACCTTCATCGATAAGCGCTGATACTTTCTCGAGTAGTTGGTGTTGTTTGATCATGTCTTCGGTGTGGTAAAGCGAGCGCGTGAACATGAGTTCCCAGTGCAGCGACAGCGATTTGCGCTTGAGTGGCATGACGTCCAACTGCGCGGGGTCATCGATGAGTGCGAGTTTGCCTTGTGGGCGAAGCACCTCCACAAGCTGCGGCAGGTAGGTATCGGTATGCGCCAGGCTGATCACATAATCAACGGGATTGCCCCCAAGTGCTTCCAGTTGCAAGGCGATCGAAGCCGAATGGTCGATGACATGGTGGGCACCCAGTTCGCTGACCCATTGCTGGGTTTCGGCCCGGGAGGCGGTGCCGATGACCGTGAGTTGCGTGAGCTGCCGGGCCAGTTGCACCAGGATTGAGCCGACGCCGCCACCAGCCCCGATCACCAACAGGCTTTGCCCCACGCCACCGTTCGGTGCGATACCCAGTCGATCAAACAACAGTTCCCAGGCAGTGATGGAGGTCAATGGCAACGCGGCGGCACTGGCATCGTCGAGGCTACGCGGTTTGTGCCCGACAATGCGTTCGTCGACCAGGTGATATTCGCTGTAGCTGCCCGGGCGATCGATGGCGCCGGCATAGAAAACCTCGTCGCCTGGCTGGAACAACGTGACCTCGGCGCCTACTTCGCGCACGATCCCCACCGCGTCCCACCCCAATACCTGCGGCTGGCCGGTCTGGCGTGAGGCGCGCACTTTGGTATCGACCGGGTTGACGGCAATGGCCTTGACCTCGACCAGCAGGTCTCGGGGGCCGGGTGTTGGCTTGGGCAGGTCTGTTTCGAACAGCGAATGTGGGTCTTGAATCGGCAAACCGGCTTGGGTGTATACGACGGCCTTCATTGGCATTACCTCAGTGGAATGGGAAGTTGGGCGCAGGCTATCCGCTTGGGTTTAGTCCAGAAACCAGCTGAATGAAGTAAGACTTTCACGCTGGGGGTGAAAATGGCGGAGCGAACGCTTTGGGTCATGGTGCAGCTCCGCGGGTAGGGACTGGCGCCATGATGCTCAAGATTGCCCGCGGCTTAAATGACGCATAAAGTACTGATTCAGGACATGGCATTAAGGAGCACAGCAATGCATCGAGTCGGCTATCTGATCACGGAGGGCTTCCAGGTCATGTCCCTGGCAACGCAGACCGTGTTCGAGTTCGCCAACCTTGTGGCGGGCAAAGAGGTCTACAGGATTCAGAACTACTCAATCGGCGGGGGGACTGTGCGCTCTTCTTTAGGGATGCACATCGATACGCTGCCCTTGGGGGCGCCGGGCCTTGCTGACAGCTGGATGGTCACCGGAACACTCACCCCGTTGACGCCGCCTTCCGACGACGTGCTGAAAAGCGTGCGGGGGTTTGTCGACGGCGCGCGTCGCACTGCTGGGTTGTGCACCGGTACATTCGTGCTCGCCCAAGCGGGTGTACTGGAGGGCCGTCGCGCCACCACGCACTGGGCCTACGCCAAAGCCTTGCAACGGATGCACCCGCAAATCAAGGTCGAGGACGACAGTATCTTCATCGTCGACGGCCCTGTGTGGACCTCGGCGGGGATGACCGCGGCGTTGGACATGGCGCTGGCGATGGTGGAAAAGGACTTGGGGGCTGAGCTTGCCCGTTCTATTGCGCACAAGTTGGTGATGCATCAACGCCGCTCTGGTGGCCAGTCGCAGCATTCGGAATTGTTGTCGCTGGCGCCCAAGTCAGACCGCATCCAGAGCGCGCTGGACTACGCGCGCAAGCACCTTAACTGCCCGCTCAGTGTTGAGGAACTGGCGGATGTAGTGCACCTCAGCCCCCGGCAATTCACCCGTGTGTTTACTGCGGAGACGGGGCAATCACCGGCCAAGGCCGTGGAAAGCCTGCGCCTGGAGGCCGCCCGGTTGATGATTGAGCAAAGCCGCCACAGCCTGGATACGGTGGCGAGGGAAACGGGGTTCAGGGATCGCCGCCATATGCGTGAGGTGTTCATGCGCGGCTTTGGCGTGCCGCCGCAGGCCGTGCGCAGGGATGCACGGCGGGTTCTGTAGTGCCTGTCCCAGCCGTATGGGCTGGGATCAGGCTGACCATCAGCTACCTACATAGCTAACTGTCTTCCCCGCCAGCCGATTACGCATCACCAGGTACGCCCCCAGCACAACCAGTGAGGTCACCGAGGTGAACCAGAACTGGAACCGCGAGGCCGGGTCGAATGCCTGGGTGACAATCACCGCCAGCAGTGCGAACAGCGCAACGATGTTGGCGTAAGGGAAGAACCACGCCCGGAACGCCGTAGGGTCGACCGCTTCATGTCGGGTTTTCCAGCGCATGGCAAAGTGGGCGACGATGATGAAGATCCACACGATCATCACGAACGTGCCGCTGCTCTTGGCCAGGGTCATGAACAGGTCGCCGCCGCTGACAAAGTGCACGGTCAGGATCAACAGGCAGATGCTCAGGCTCAGCAGCAGCGCATTGAGCGGTACCCCTTTGGACGTGGTGCGGGAGAACAGCTTCGGCGCATGCCCACGCTGGCTCAGCGAGAACAGCATGCGCGAGTTGGAGAACATGAAGGAGTTCATCACCGACATGAACGAGATGAACAACACAATCTTCATGGCCACTGCGGCGCCACTGAACCCAGCCAGGCTGAACAACGACACATACGGGGACGCCAGGTTCTCCGTGTCTGTCCACGGCAGGCAGAGGATCAGGATCGACACCGAACCGACATAGAACAACATCACCCGCAGAATGACGCTCTTGATGGCCCGGATGACGTTCTTGCGAGGGTTCTCTGATTCGCCGGCGGCAACGGCAGCGATTTCACTCCCGCCCAGCGAGAAGATCACCACCACCACACCCGCCATGACCGGCGACAGGCCATTGGGCATGAAACCATCGTGCGCGGTCAGGTTGACCCAGCCAGGGGAAGGGATGTTGCTGTGCAGGCCGAGCAGAATCGAAAGCCCCAGCACCATGAAGATCAGAATGGTGGCGACCTTCATCGCGGCCAGCCAGTACTCCACTTCAGCGAAAGATTTGACCGAGTAGGCGTTGCTCGCCATCAACGTCACCAGCATGATGAACGCGCCCGCCCAGATGGGCAGCCAAGGCAGAAAATCGTTGAGGATGGCGCCCAGCAGAACCGCCTCCAAGGTGATGGTCAGCATCGACTTGAGCCAGTACAGCCAGCCGACGGTAAACCCTGCCCATTCGCCGAGGTAGCTGTTGGCATAGGTTGAAAACGATCCTGCATCCGGGTTGCGACAGGCCATCTCGCCGAGCATGAACATCACCAGGGTGACCACAATGCCGCCGATAAAGTACGACAGGATGGCGGCAGGCCCTGCCGAGGCAATCAACTTGCCCGACCCCATGAACAGCCCCGCGCCGATCACCCCGCCCAGCGCGATCATGGTGATGTGCCGTTGTTTCAGGCTTTGCTTCAGACTGTTGGATTGCATTTCCTTGTCCTCTCTTATTATCTGGGAGGCGTCGGCAATGATGCTGCAGTGCAAGGTTTGCCACTGCAGACATTGTCGCCCCACCCACAGGCATCGTCGTGCGCCTGCGTCCACGCCCTGCAGCCTTTTATTCAGGCAATAGCTGTCAGGCTGGCCACCATGGGCAAAGCGGCCGTGCATCTCAAGCGAATTCTGCGCACAACATCCTGCGTTTTTTTCCTATGGGCGAAATGATGGGCAAGAATGGGTGCGATTTGTTGGTTGGGGAATTGGGTGAAATGGGTTGGGGAAATGGTGCGTAGATCGAGCGCCGACTGCGCGGCGCTCGATCTTATACCCCCAACAGGGCAATCATCGCCGGCACGGTCAACACCGCGGTGTAGTACCCCATGAACTGCACGCCGATGTTGAAACCGAGAAAGCGTGAGAGAAAACCACCCAGCAGGCCAATGGTGACAATCACCAGCAACCCCAACAGGCCGCCTTCCCAGATGCCAATCACCAGGATCAGGCCGACAAAGGTCGCGATCACCGCTTCGTGGCTGATCTTGCGCGACACATAGGCAGCAGCTCGGTGCGCGTAATTCATGGTGAAGGGGTAGGCGATCAGGATCGCGACCACCACCGCCAGCATGCCGTAGCCCAGAAACTCCCAGGTACTGAGCAACGAATGCAGGTTATTCACCTCACCGCTTGCAGCATCGACGCTGAAGCGTGGCGGGGCGTTGAACAGCGGTGCGGCGGGGCCGGCGGCGACCGGGCTCAGCGGCAGGCCGAAGGCGATCAGCGGAATCAAGGCTTCGGCCAGGTAAGTCGATTCGGTGACGCCGTTGCGCGCGGTGATGACCGTGGTCAGGCGATGGTAGACGTGCTTGACCCGTGAACCGACGGCCTCGCCCATGATTACGGTCATCGCCACCGGGCTGAACACGAACGTGGCGCTGGAGACAACGGCAGTGATCGCCGTCCACAGGGTTTGCTTGCTGTCCAGCACGCGCAGCGGGTTGGGGAAGAACCCGCCCCAGCGCTTCACATCGGGCGACAACGAGAACGTGCGCACCTGCTGGCGGCGCATGCTGGCGCGTTCGGCGGGCGCGAGCAGGCAGAACAGCGCCGCAATCAACGGGCCGATAGCGATGCCGAGGAAGTAACTGACGCTGAGCTTGACGCCGTACTGCGCGGTCAGGCTTTGCAGGCCGACAATCACCATGACGAACGGGATCAAGGTCAGCACCGCTGCCAGGCGGCCCTTGGAGAACCAGGCGATGGCCACTGCCGCCAGCAGAAAGACCCAAGGCGCGGCCTGTTTGATCATGTCGCCGAACGGCGCCAGCATCACGGCGAACAGCACCGCCATCGGTACCGCGATCAACGCTGCGATCACAGCGCCGGAAATCATCTTGCGCAGGGCAATGTGCGGCACGCCGAGGTTGCGCAGAAAGTTGGCTTCGCGCATCAGTGGCGTTGCCATGGTGTCGCCGGGGATACCCAACAGCGCGGTCGGTACCGCGTGGGTCATGTGCTTGGCCACGGCACCGGCCAGGAAGAACGTCAGCACACCGGCCGCCGGCACGCCCAGCAGCACCACCAGCAGGGTCAAGGGGGCGAGGGTAGTGGTTTCGTCGCTGCCGGAAATCAGGCCGATGCCGGCAAAGATCACCGCACCGAGGATGCCCATGCCCAGGGCTATGAGGAACTGATCCATCACCAAGGCGATCATGGCTGGCCTCCGTGAGCAGTGGCGGCCTGTACAGGGGCGGCAGCAGGGGCGCTCTGGTCGTTCTGCAGCGCAGGCAGGCCTTTTTCGTACTCGGCGAACAGGTCGTACAGGTCCATTTCTTTCAGCTCTGCAAGGGTCGCCGCAGGCAAGTCGGCGAGGCTGCCTAGCGGGCCGAACTCGTTCTGCAATTCGACCAGGATCTTGGCCCGCCAGCCAGGGTCGGCCAGGTGCTCGACGACATTGCGCTTGGGCTTGAACAGCGCGGCACTGATGCCGCCACCGACCAGGCAGCCGACAATGCCGATCAGCATTGCGTAGGCCCGTGCCATTTGCGCCGACGCCACCCAACCCACCAGCAGCTGTTGCGCTGTAAAGAACGCGCCGAGGCTGACCACGGCGCCAATGGCGATGGCGTAGACCAGGTGGCGACCGTCTACGGTGTCGCCCCAGACTTCGTACAGTTCGGACTTCATGAAGAATCTCCCACTGCCCTTGCGGGCTTTTATTGTTATGAACGTGAAGAGAGGACGTTTAAGCCATTGTGCACTGGGCGAGCAGGGCGCGCGCTACCCTGGAGGCCGTTGGCCGGCCAAGCTGGGCACCGATGAACTCACCGGCTTCGATCACCGCATCCAGGTCGACACCGTGGCGCACGCCCAGGCCATCGAGCAGGTACAGCAGGTCCTCGGTGGCGACATTGCCGGTGGCACCTGGCGAATATGGGCAACCACCCAGGCCGCCCACCGAGCTGTCAAACACCCGCACACCCGCCTCCAACGCGGTATGGATATTGGCGATTGCCATGCCATAGGTGTCATGGAAGTGCCCGGCCAGTGCGCTCACCGGTACGACCTGGCGGCAGGCCTGGATCAGTGCCCGGGTCGCCGCCGGTGTACCCGCGCCGATGGTGTCGCCCAGGCTGATCTCGTAACAGCCCATGCCGAACAGCGAGGCGCTGACCGCGGCCACGGCCTGCGGCTTGACCGGGCCGCTGAACGGGCAGCCCATGACGCATGAAACATAACCGCGCACGCTAACACCGGCCTCGCGAGCGCGCACCAAGACCTGCTGGTATTGACGCAGGCTTTGATCTATCGAGCAGTTGATGTTGCGCTGTGAGAATGCCTCGGAGGCCGCCGCAAACACGGCGACCTCGCGACAGCCCGCCGCTATGGCCGCTTCCAGCCCTCTGAGGTTGGGCACCAGCGCCGTCCAGGCCACACCTGGGCGCACCGGCAACGCCTTGAACACTTCATCGGAGCCGGCCATCTGCGGCACCCAGCGAGGCGAGACAAAGGCCCCGGCCTCCAAGGTTTGCAGCCCGGCGTCGGCCAACCGCTGCAGCAGTTGCACGCGAATCTGCGGCGAAAGCGTCAGTCTTTCATTCTGCAGGCCGTCCCGCGCGCCCACCTCGACCAGCCGTACCGCCTCCATTACTGCGCCCGCTTGTGCTTGAGCAGTTCTGCGGCTTTGTCAGCACGCACATCGCGCGCCTCGACCATCTGCTTGACCAGCCAGTTCAGCTCGTCGCCGCGGGCACCCGCCGACAGCGCAATGTTGCGCGCGTGCAAGGCCATATGGCCGCGCTGGATGCCTTCGGTCGACAGTGCCCGTAGCGCGCCGAGGTTCTGTGCAAGGCCGACGGCAACGGCGATTTCGGCCAGCTCCTGTGCGGTTTTAACCCCCAGGATGCGCAGTGACAGCCGCGCCAGGGGGTGCGTCTTGGTGGCGCCGCCGACCAGGCCGACCGGTATGGGCATCTCCAGGGTGCCGACCAGATGGCCCTGGCTGTCCTTCTCCCAGGTGGTCAGCGAACCGTAGTGCCCATTGCGGCATGCATAGGCATGGGCGCCGGCCTCGACCGCACGCCAGTCATTGCCGGTGGCGACGATCAACGGGTCGATGCCATTCATGATGCCCTTGTTGTGGGTGGCGGCGCGGTACGGGTCGACCACGGCAAAGTTGTAGGCATCGAGGATGCCTTCGATGACCTCTTCACCTGTGTAGGCGCCGGTACTTAGCAGTTCTGGTGCAATACGCACCTGCGCGCGGGCCAGGCGCAGGTCGGCCAGGTTGGAGAGGATACGCAGGCGGACTTTGCCGCCGGTAATTTCTTCCAGCAAGGGCGCCACGGCCTCGGCCATGGTGTTGACCGTGTTGGCGCCCATGGCATCTCGTACGTCGACGATCAGGTGGGCCACCAGCATCGGCCCGCGCGGGCTCTGGGCGAAAGTATGCACCTCGATGTCACGGCAACCGCCCCCTAGGCTGTTGAGCAACTGGTCCTTGCGGTTGGCCAGTTCGATGATTTCGTCTTTGTGGCGCAACAGGCTCAAGCGTGCGTTGAAGGGGTCGGCGACCTCGACGATCTGTACCTGGGCGCGCATCAGCGGCAGAGAACTCGACGTCTTGAAGCCGCCGGCCTCGCGTGCCAGCTTGGCCATGAACGACGCCGCAGCAACCACCGAGGGCTCTTCCACCACCAACGGCACAATCACATCGCGGCCGTTGATCTGGAAGTTGCTGGCCACGGCGTAGGGCAGCTCGAAGGTGCCGATCACGTTCTCGATCATGCCGTCGGCGATGTCCAACGGCAACGCGCCAGCGTCACGCAGCAGGGCGACGTCTGCCTGGGGCAGTTCGAGTGCGTCCTGCAAGTGGCTGAGGCGTTCAGCGGGTGACATGGCGCGGAACATGGGCAGGCGGGAGTCGATGCTCATGGGGAAGGTTACCTTGCAGTTATTGTTGTGAGTTGGCGCCACCGTAGTCCGATCTGTCTGGTGAAAGAAGGTACAGTTTGGCCAGACAGTACCTAAGCTGTACCCTTTGTTCAGACAATGCATTCGGGACACCTGGCGATGGCGCAGCAGACACTCGCAGAGCAACTGGCAGCATCCTTGGCAGTGCAGATCGGCAATGGCACGTACCGCATTGGCGAACGCCTGCCGTCCCTGCGCGAGTGCATGCGTTTGTTCGGCCATTCGAAAAACACCGTGATCAATGCCTATGAGTCGCTGGCCTCGCAAGGCCTGGTCGAAGCGCGCCACGGGCAAGGTTTTTTCGTCAAGCAGGGCGCGCTACGCAGCAATGAGCCAGAGGAGCCACTGCCCTACACCCGGGCGATGGACACCATTTGGCTGATGCGTCAGCAGTTCGTCCGCGAGCCTGGCCATTCGCCGTTGGGCGAGGGCTTCCCGCCGGTGGAGTGGTTGATGGACATGCGCCTGGACAAGTTCACCCGGCAAATCATGCGCACCGGCGTCACCACGCTGTTTCGATATGGCAACCGCCTGGGCAACGCCAGCTTGCGTCAACACCTGGTGCAAAAGCTCGCCAGCTATGCAATCACCGCCAGCCCCAGGCAAATCGTCACCACCCACGGCGCCAACCATGCGCTGGACCTGATCATTCGCCGCTTCATCGCCCCAGGCGACAGCGTGTTGGTGGAAGACCCTGGCTACTACCCGCTGTTTGGCAAGCTGCAGTTGCAAGGCGCACGCATGCTTTCGGTACCTCGGCTGCCAGATGGGCCGGACATCGAGGTGCTGGAGCAGCACCTGCGCCTGCATAAACCCAACCTGTTCTTCATTCAGTCTGTCGGCCACAACCCGACGGGGTCTGATATTTCACCCAGCAAGGCGCATCGGTTGGTGCAATTGGCTGAAGAACACAACTTCCTGCTGGTGGACGATGATGCGATGGCCGACTTCAAACCGGCCTCGGCGATCAAGGTGTCGGCACTGGACCAATTGCAGCGCTCACTGTATGTCGGGAGCTTCTCCAAGTCGGTGTCTGCGGCCTTGAGAGTGGGCTTTATCGCCGGCAGCAAGGAGGTGATCGATGAACTGGGCGACCTCAAGATGCTGCTGCACACCAGCACCTCGGAGCTGTGCGAGCGCACGGTCGACGTCATCCTCACCGAAGGGCACTTCCTGCGCCACGTGATCCGCCTTCAAGAGCGCTTGAAAGCCGCTACCAGCGCAGGCTTGCAGATGCTCGATGCGATCGGCGCCGAAGTATTCGCGCGGCCCGAGCAAAGCCTGTACCTGTGGGCCAGGTTTGCCCATGTCGACGACGCCAGGGAGCTGACCCGGCAATTGCTGCCCAAGGGTTTCATGATTGCCCCGGGGCATATTTTTGCGCCGGAGCAGGCGCGGGTTAACCCTTGGACGCGCTTGAACGTGGCCTATTTGAATGATGCGTTGCTCAAGGCGGTGTTGGGGCGTGAGGCAGGCTAGGGTGCCCTGTCAGCGCAGCCAACGGCGTAGCGCGTATTGCCGTAAACTGGTTATCAAGGGTTTACCTGTGCAGGAGGCCTTCATCATGCGCAGATTCATGCTGTTGCTCGCTATCACAGCGATCGCGGGGTGCCAGGCGCCCATGCCAGCCGCCAACCCGCAGATGGCCTGGGTCGATTTCTCGGTGCCGTTTCCCAACGACAGGGTGCTGATGGCCGAACGTCTCGACAATCAGCGCCTGCGCGACGGTCGCTTTTTCCAGGTCAGCCCTGGCAGCCATGAGCTGATTGTCCGTTTCGACTTCGAGGCCAGCGGTGGCTCAGGCATGAGCATGATGGGGGGCAGCACCGTTCGCGAATGCTACCTGACCCTCAACTACCCGCACTTCAAGGCGGGCCAGCGCTACGTGCTGGAGGCACGCTCGATGGCCTTGACGCCGGAGGCGCGGTTGTACGATGCCCAGGGGCAGAAGGTTGCAGAGGTGAGCGAGTTCTATTGTCTTATGTGAGTGAAACCTGCCGTATGAATCGTCCGCTGTTCGTTTCTCTGGATGGGCCCAAAGGCACCGGCAAGACCACCTTGCTGGAGGCCATTACGAAAGTATTGAGGGCAGGCAACAACAAGGTAATTCGGCTTTGCGAGCGCAATAACGACCCCAACAGGGGTGAAACCATGGCCTTGGTCAACCAACTCGCCAGAACCCCCTGCCGGGAACTGGAATTGGGGGTTTGTGAGCGCTTGGCCGATAGCCGAAGCTGGATCTCACAGCATGTGCTGCCCAAGCAGCCGCCTGGCAGCATCATCCTGATCGATCGCTGGTACCCCTCCGATGCCGCGTTTCGGCGGACAGTGCCGTTTGCGGAGATTCTGCGGTTGAACATCGAGCGAAACGTGCGCGTGCCAGACCTGCATGTCGGCGTGGTCACCGACCCTGAGGTTTCATGGGCGAGGGCTGCGGCGCGCTCGCGTGGGTTGGGGAGCACGGTGATGTTCAACCTGGGGGAACAGGTGGCCAGTACCGAGGCATTCGAGCGGGCGGTGGCGGAGCAGGGGTGGGTGTTGTGCCGGAATGAAGGGACGGTGGAAGAGGCGACGATGCAGGTGGTTTCGCAGATTTACAGGGTGCTGGGATGCCCGTGAATGCTGCTTTATCCACGAGGAGGGTGAAGAGATCCTTGGGCGGAGTACAAGTGTACTCTCTGCTGCCGGTTTCAAACCTAGATGTCAGTATTAAGGGCCATGCTGCTGCCCGGCCGGGTACGGTCTATGCTCGAACCGTGAATCACGCATTGCCCTTCTACAGCCAGCCTGTTCGTCCTGGCTGATTACACTGTTCGCATCGCCACACATGGAGTACCCGGGATGGGCTGCATGTTGATCGCTCGTGCTGCTCTGAAGCCAGGCGGCCTATGGCTTGTGCTTATTGCTACAGCGCCTTCGGGCGGCAGAGGGTCGCAGGCATGAGCAATCCAGGGCGCGGCTATTCCTTGCAATGGCTGGTGGCGTTGGCCATTGTGCTGGGCATGTCGCTGTTGGGCGCGGGGCTTGCCTGGCAAGGCTATCGCGGTATTCAGCAGACGCTGGTCGCCGCCGCCGGTGACACCGCTCGGCAGTTCGGCAAGACCATCGATGAACGCGCCCGGCGCTTGGTCGACCCTGTGCAGAGCAGCATCCGCCTGCTGGCCTTCAACCCGACGGCCAGCACCCTCGCGCAGCGCCTGGAGCGGCTGCCGCAACTGGTCGAAAGCCTCAACGCGAACAAGATGCTGAGCGCCGCTTATATGGGCTACCCCAATGGCGAGTTCTTGCTGGTGCGCAGGCTCAAGGACCCGCAACTGCTCCAGCGTTACGCCGCACCTGCAGGAACCGCGTTTCTGGTGCAGAGCGTCAGCAAGGGCGACGACGGCACGCTGCTGGGGGAGTGGCGGTTCTACGACCCGGCGCTGGCGCTACTCAAGTCCGAGGCCAAGCCGAACTACCGCTATGATCCCCGCGTACGCCCCTGGTTCGTCGAAGCATCCGGGCAATCCACCACTGTCTTTACCCACCCCTACGTGTTCTTCACCACCCGCGAGATCGGCATGACCATGGCTCAGCGCAGCGTCGACGGCGGCTCGGTGGTCGGCATGGACGTCTCGGTCGACGACCTGGCCAGCGAAACCCGCGACATGCGCATGACCGCAGGCACCGAGATCGCCGTGGTAGACGGGAAGGGCAGTGTGGTGGCGTACCCGGACCTGGCGCGGGTCATCGTGCATGAAGGGGAGGCCGTGCGCCTGTCCCGTATCACCGAGCTGGGCATCCCGAGCCTGGCACAGCTCTACGCGCGCTTGCCCCAGGGCAGCCAGCCTGAAGCGTTCCAGGTGGACGGTGAAACCTGGTACGGCATGCTCGAGCAACTGACGACCCTGGCCGGGCAAGACTTGCAGGTGCTGATTGCCGTGCCGGCCCACGAACTGCTGGCCGACGCACGCAAGGTGCTGGTCGAGCAGTTGCTCTGGGCCGCAGTGCTGATGGGGGTGTTGCTGCCGCTCGGTGGCTTGCTGGGCCGGCGAATCGGCCGCCCGCTGCGCCTTCTGGCCGATCAGGTGCGTGGCCTGGCCAGCTTCGATTTCAGCCGTGAGGTGGGGGTTGAGTCGCAGGTGACCGAGGTGCGTGAGTTGAGCCGGGTGCTTGGTCGCATGTCCGGGACTATCCGCAACTTCCAGGCGATCACCCTGACGCTCAGCCGTGAAAGCCAGTTGGAACACATGCTCGACGGGGTGCTCACCCCACTGGTGGATGCTGCCGGGGCCAGCGCTGGCGCGGTGTACCTGTTCGATGCCGAGCGCGACGTGTTGCGCCTGGCCGCCGCCTGCCGAGGCGAGGGCTACCCGGAGGCGTTGCCGATTGGCGAGCACGCCCCTGATAAGCTGACGAACGCCGCGACACAGGCCCTGGCACTACAGGGCCGCGGTCACGCGGTGGTGCTCAATGATCGTGGTCATGCGTTGCTCGGCATCTTGGTGCTGCAGCTGGCAAGTGAGCAGGCGCTTGATGGAATGGGCGAACCGTTCCAACGCTTTGTCGAGGAACTGTCCGGCGCTGCTGCCGTGGCAATCGAGACCCGCCAGCTGGTCGAGGACCAGCAGCGCCTGCTCGATGCCATGATCAAGCTGCTGGCCGATGCCATCGATGCCAAGAGTGCCTACACCGGAGGCCACTGCGAACGCGTGCCGCAACTGGCGCAGATGCTGTTGGACAAGGCCGTGGCGGCCGACAGCGGCCCCTACGCCGGTTTCACCATGAGCGAGGCCGAGCGTTATGAGTTTCGGGTAGCGGCCTGGTTGCATGATTGCGGCAAGGTCACCAGCCCCGAATATGTGGTGGATAAGGCCACCAAGCTGGAGACCCTGTACAACCGCATTCATGAGGTGCGCATGCGCTTCGAGGTGCTCTGGCGCGACGCCGAGCTGGTGTACTGGCAAGGCGTGGCCAGCGGCGCGGATCGGCAGGTGCTGCAATGTACGCTTGAGCAGAGCAAGGTTGAACTGCAGGAGGCGTTCGCCTTCGTCGCCAAGGCCAATATTGGCGGCGAGTGCATGCAGGACGAAGACGTCGAGCGTTTGCGCCGCATCGGCGAGCGGCGCTGGCAGCGCCATTTCGACAACCGCCTGGGCATCTCCCGCGACGAAGCGGCGCGCTTTGCCGGTGCGCCGCCTGTGCAACTGCCGGTGGACGAACCACTACTGGCCGACCGCAGCGAACACCGGGTGCCCTGGGGGCCGCGCAAACCACCGGTGGCCAAAGGCGACCCGCGCAATGTCTGGGGGTTCGACATGCGCCTGCCGGCCAATGCCAGCGATTACGGCGAGTTGTACAACCTATCAATCCGCCGCGGCACGCTGAACGACGAGGAGCGCTTCAAGATCAACGAACACATCGTGCAGACCATCATCATGCTCAGTTCGCTGCCGTTTCCGCGTCAGATGCGGCGTGTGCCCGATATCGCCGGCAACCATCATGAAAAAATGGACGGCACTGGCTACCCGCGGCGGTTGGGCAAGGCAGACCTGGGTATCGCCGAACGGGTGATGGCGATCGCCGATATCTTCGAGGCACTGACGGCGGCGGATCGGCCGTACAAGGCGCCGAAGACCCTGTCCGAATCAGTGAAGATTCTGGTGTTCATGGCGCGGGACAGCCATGTGGATGGTGAACTGCTGCGCTTGTTCCTGAGCAGTGGCGTGTATCGGGAATATGGCGAGCGGTTCTTGCGGGCAGAGCAGATGGATGAGGTGGATGTGGGGTATTGGCTAGGGCAGATCTAGGCGAGCTTTGGCCCGAAATTGCTAACGCGCACTGTAGAGTCCGCCTTGGCGGCGATGCGACCTTTTAGGCCCATTCGCCGGCAGGCGGATACCTACGCGTTGCGCGGATTACTTGATCAGCGGTACGCCACTGAGCTTCTGCAACTCGTCGAAGTCGATGTCGGCGCAGATCTCGACCACTTTCAGCCCGTCGGACGTCACGTCCAGCACGGCCAGGTCGGTGTAGATGCGGCTGACGCACCCAATGCCAGTCAGCGGATAGGTGCACTCGGGCACGATCTTGCTTTCGCCGGACTTGGTCAGGTGGTCCATCATCACGAACACCTGGCGGGCGCCGGTGGCCAGGTCCATCGCGCCGCCTACGGCCGGGATCGAGCCTTCGGCGCCGGTGTGCCAGTTGGCCAGGTCACCTTTGGCCGACACTTGGAAGGCGCCCAGTACGGCGATGTCCAGGTGGCCGCCACGCATCATCGAGAACGAGTCGGCGTGGTGGAAGAAGGCACCCCCGGTGAGCAGGGTCACGTGCTGCTTGCCGGCGTTGATCAGGTCATCGTCTTCTTCGCCCGGCGCGGGGCTTGGGCCCATGCCCAGCAGGCCGTTCTCGCTGTGCAGGAACACTTCCTTGTCGCCCAGGTAGTTGGCCACCATGGTCGGTGCGCCGATGCCCAGGTTGACGTAGGCGCCTTCCTGAATGTCTGCGGCCACGCGCTGGGCCATCTCGGTGCGGGAGAGCTTTTTGGTGATGGTCATGGCAGGCCTCAGACAGCGTTGGCGATCGAAGAAGCGGCAGCGCCGGTGACGGCGACCACGCGCTGGACGAAGATACCCGGGGTGATGATGTGTTCCGGGTCCAGTTCACCGAGTTCGACAATCTGGTCGACCTGGGCAATGGCGGTTTTGGCGGCCATGGCCATGATCGGGCCGAAGTTGCGAGCGGCCTTGCGGTAAACCAGGTTGCCCCAACGGTCACCCTTGTGCGCCTTGATCAGCGCGAAGTCAGCGTGCAGCGGCATTTCCAGGACGTACTGGCGGCCGTCGATCTCACGGGTTTCTTTGCCTTCGGCCAGCAGGGTGCCGTAGCCGGTCGGCGAGAAGAACGCACCGATGCCCGAGCCCGCGGCGCGGATACGCTCGGCCAGGTTGCCTTGTGGTACCACTTCGAGCTCGATCTTGCCGGCCCGGAACAGTTCGTCGAAGACATAGGAGTCGGACTGGCGCGGGAACGAGCAGACCACCTTGCGCACGCTGCCCGCCTTGAGCAGCGCGGCCAGGCCGACCTCACCGTTGCCGGCGTTGTTGCTGATGATGGTCAGGTCGCGGGTACCGGTGGCGATCAGAGCATCAATCAGCTCAGACGGCATACCAGCAGTGCCGAAGCCACCGACCATGATGGTCGAACCGTCGGTGATGCCTTCCACCGCGCTGGCGATGGACTCAAACGTTTTATTGATCAAAGCGAGCTCCTGGTTTTTCCTGGAGTAGGGATTGTCGACCTGGCCGGCGCGCTTCGAAGCGACTGGGCCAGTCAGCGCCTAGGAAATGTTTGCTGACTGCCGATAGCGTGCCGCAAGATTGGGCACAAGTAGAGAGAGGGGAGCGGATTTTGTGCGATTATCGAACTGTTGTGCGGTGTGCGGGTATTGTTGATGGGCATCTCACCCCAGGTTTTTCTTTGAATCGTGCGGGCGTCATTGCGCAAATTACAGGTCGTTTTCTCTACCCGCGAGATACTCGAACAGCTTGGCCGCCTCAGGCGATAGCTGGGTCTCACCTGCAACCCCTACATACAGCGTTCGCATGGCCCAGTCATCGGTGAGCCTGATGGCTTGGATCTGCGTCCCTAGCAGCTCTTTCCTCACTGATGCCAGTGGCAGAACGCCCACGCCAAGGCCGGCCTCGATCATCCTGCAGATCCCATCGAAGCTGCTGACCTGAATGCGAACCTTCAGCATCTTTCCGTTCGCTACTGCTGCGTCAGTCAAGCGCCGCAGCAGCGAACTGCCTTGGTTGAGTGCCACGAAATCGTAGTCTAGCGCGTCCACCAGCGCTATCTCGCTCGATGCAGTCAGTGGGTGATCAGTGGGCACCAGCAGCACCAGTTGATCACGCCGGTAGACCCTCTTCAACAGCCCCTCAGACGCGACGTTGTCAGCAAAAATCCCGATGTCAGCTCGGCCATTGAAACAGCGTCCACAATGTCGTCGCTGAGCGCTTCGTCCATCCCTATGCGGACAAGCGGGTTATCGGCAAGGTAGCTCGCCAGATCCTGGGGTAGAAATTGCACGACAGCAGACGTGTTGGCGGTCAGCCGAACGTGACCGCGCACGCCCATGGCAAAGTCATTTGCATCGCAAGCCATGCGGTTGACGCTCTCGAGTATATGCCGAGCGTGATCAGCGATGCCTCGACCCGCTGCAGTCAATTCCACCCCGCGTGGCAAGCGGACGAACAGTGCGCAGTCGGTAATACGCTCCAGCTCAGACAGGCGCTTGCTCGCGGTGGAGAGCGTCATGTTTGCGCGATGGGCCGCTTGGGTCAGATTGAGCGTTTCTGCCGCGAAGACCAGGAGGCGTAGGGATACCAAATCCACATGTAGAAGACTCATCAACGGCTCCTAGCCTTTCGATTTTGGAAAGGGTACTGGATAATTTCGCAATTTTCATCATGCACAATGAGAGGGATCATCCTGCCATAACAACCAACAAGAGCGGATGACGCCATGACCCTCCCATTACAAGGCATCAAGGTCATCGAAATGGGGCAGCTGATTGCTGGCCCGTTTGCTGCCAAGATGCTCGCCGAGTTCGGTGCCGACGTTATCAAGATCGAGCCACCTGTGACCGGCGACCCTCTGCGCAAATGGCGCATGCTCCACAACGGAACGTCCGTATGGTGGGCTTCTCAATCGCGCAACAAGCGCTCTATTACGCTGGATCTGCGTCAGGCTGAAGCCCATGATGTGGTCAAACGGCTGGTTGCAGACGCTGATATCCTCATCGAAAACTTCCGCCCCGGCACGCTTGAAAAGTGGGGCCTAGGGTGGGACGTCCTGCGCGAAATCAACCCACGCCTGGTCATGCTGCGTGTGTCTGGCTACGGGCAGAGCGGCCCGTACCGTGACTTGCCGGGCTTTGGTGTCATTGGGGAGGCCATGGGTGGCTTACGCCATCTTTCCGGTGAGCCAGGGCGTACGCCTGTGCGGGTTGGGGTGTCGATCGGTGACTCTCTGTCTGCGCTTCATGGGGTGATTGGCGTTCTTCTGGCTTTGCGCCATAGAGAGCAGAACAACGGCGAGGGGCAGCAGGTTGATGTCGCGCTGTACGAGTCTGTGTTCAACATGATGGAAAGCCTGATCCCTGAGTACTCGGTATTCGAGTCCATTCGCCAACCGGCTGGCAGCAGCCTGCCTGGGATCGCACCCACAAACGCATACCGTTGCAAGGATGGAAAGTATGCGCTGATCGCGGGTAATGGGGACAGCATCTATCGCCGCCTGATGGAGAAGATTGATCGTCTCGATCTCGCCAATGATCCTGAGCTTGAGCAGAACGATGGCCGCGTTCGACACGTGGCCCGCATCGACGCTGCGATCTCGACCTGGACGGCCGAGCGCTCGCTTGAAGAAGTCCTGGATGCGCTGAACGATGCGCGCATTCCTGCCGGCAAGATCTACGACGCCGCCGATATCGCAGCCGACCCCCATTACCAGGCTCGTGACATGTTGCTGGCGAGCACGCTGGACGATGGAACACCGGTCACCCTGCCAGGCATCGTGCCCAAGCTCCTTTCCACGCCAGGGCAATTGCGATCAAGGGCACCGACCCTCGGCGAGCACACCGACCACGTCTTGAATGCGTACGGCATCGATGCGCAAACCCGTGAACAGTGGCGCGCACGCGGCATTATTTGAAGTACGGAGTAACCTGATGAAACGCCTATTTATGCAAGAAGTCGCAACCCGTGACGGCTTCCAGAACGAAGCAACCTTCATCGAGACGGCTGACAAGATTTCGATGATCGACACGCTTAGCCAGTGCGGCTTCGCCAAAATTGAAGTGACCTCGTTTACCTCGCCCAAGGCGATTCCGGCGCTGCGTGACGCAGAAGCCGTGATGCATGGCATCAAACGCCAGCCCGGGGTCGAGTATACGGTGCTCGTTCCCAATGTCCGGGGTGCCGAGCGCGCATTGGGTTGCGGAATCGACGAGGCCAACCTGGTCATGTCGGTGAGCGAACCCCACAACAGGTCCAATCTGCGCATGACCCGTGAAGACTCCTTTGCTCAATTGAAGGAAGTAGTCTCGGTTATTGGCCAAGGCCCCGTTGCCGTGAACGTGTCGCTCTCTACGGTATTCGGTTGTCCGATGCAGGGCGATGTGGCGTTTTCAGAGGTAATGAGCTGGGTTGCCCGCTTCGCAGATTTGGGTGTGCGTGGGGTTACGCTGTGTGACACCACAGGCATGGCGTTCCCTTCGCAGGTGCAGGCCTTGTCAACTGAGGTGCTCAAACGCTTCCCTGAACTGCAGGTGACGCTGCATTTCCACAACACCCGCGGCATGGCCCTGGCCAACACGTTGGCCGCACTCGAGGCCGGGGTCGATCGGTTTGACGCTTCACTCGGTGGGCTGGGCGGCTGTCCCTACGCCCCGGGCGCGAGTGGCAATGTGTGTACTGAAGACCTCGTTCATATGCTCGACCTGATCGGATACGACACCGGCGTCGACTTGGACAAAATCCTCCTGGCCTCAGCACGCCTACCGGGGTTGATCGGGCACTCAACGCCCAGCCAGATCCTCAAGGCGGGTAAGCGCCTGAACCTGCATCCCATCCCGGATCACGTCCACAACATGACCAAGCAAGTCGTGTCGGCAATACCGGAGGTGGCGAAATGATTGACCACCTGGACCATCTGGTACTTACCACCATTGATGTCGAGGCGTGCAAAGACTTTTATGTCCGCGTCATGGGCATGCGCCTCGAGACCTTCGGGGCAGGGCGCCTGGCGTTCTGTTTTGGCAATCAGAAGATCAATGTCCACGTCCGCGGCCAAGAGTTCGAGCCAAAGGCCCATCTACCCGTTCCCGGCGCATTGGACTTGTGCTTCATCGCCAGCGTCGGTCTTGAACAGGTGATTGCACATCTGCAGGCCCAGGCGTGGCCAATCGTTGAAGGGCCCATTCAGCGCACGGGCGCCACTGGGCCTATCCGTTCAGTCTACGTGCGCGACCCAGATCTCAACCTGATCGAGATTTCCGAGCCGCTGTGAACGCGCTCGCGACCTGACAAAATAACAAGAGGTACTTCATGAATATCGTATTCCTGGACGGCGCCAGCCTGCCGTCTGCCATGCCGCGCCCAGCACTGGCTAGCAGTTGGACTGTCCGCGAGCGCACAGGCCCTGACGAGGTGGTCGCTGCGCTTGCAGATGCCCAGGTTGCCATTACCAACAAGGTGAAATTGGGGCGGGTGCAGCTTGAACAACTCCCTGGGTTGAAGCTGATCTGCGTTGCAGCGACCGGTTATGATTGCATCGACATCGCAGCGTGCAGGGATTTGGGCGTTACCGTTTGCAATGCACCGGCTTACTCAGCGGTAAGCGTTGCTGAAGCAGTTGTCGCCTCGCTGTTCGCACTCCGCAGGCGCCTCTTTGAATACCGTGAGGCCGCGTCACGTCAGTGGCCCACCTCCAATCACTTCTGCGTGCACAGTACGCCGATCCTCGACATCCGGGGCGCCACCCTGGGTATTGTGGGGCGCGGTGATATCGGAAGTAGGGTGGCCCGGTTGGCTTCAGCGCTCGAGATGAAGGTGATCTTCGCCGAGCATCGCGGCGCGGCCACTGTCCGTGACGGTTATGTCTCGTTCGAAGACATGCTGCAGAATTCGGACGCCATTACGCTGCACTGCCCGCTGACCGCGCAAACCCAGCATCTGATCGGCGCACCGCAGCTTGCTCAGATGAAGCCCGGAGCCCTGTTGATCAACACCGCTCGAGGGCCGCTCATTGACGAGCACGCACTGCTCGAAGCCTTGCAGTCCGGTCACCTCGGTGGCGTTGCGCTTGATGTGCTGGATGGTGAGCCACCGCGCGCTGATCACCCATTACTGAGCTGCCAACTTCAAAATCTCATCATCACCCCTCACGTTGGCTGGGCAAGCCAGAGCAGCGTATCCCGCCTCAAGGACATCTTGCTTTCGAACATCCAAGCCTTCGCCGCAGGGAAGCCGATCAACGTGGTCTGCTGACCGCTAGCACTTACAACTTGAACAGGTAGAGCGCCATGACAAAAACAATCAGCTCTTCATCCGATATTCCTGACGCCCCGGTGATCAAACGCAAGCCGTTTTATCACCACCTCTACGTGCAGGTTTTAGCGGCCATCTTGCTGGGTATCCTGCTGGGGCACATAAGCCCAGGTCTGGGTGAGCAGATGAAGCCGCTAGGCGATACGTTCATCAAGATGATCAAGATGCTGATCGCGCCGATCATTTTCTGCACCGTCGTGAGCGGCATCGCCAGCATGCAGAACCTCAAGAAGATCGGTCGTATTGGCTTCAAGTCTCTCGTGTATTTCGAAGTCTTGACTACCTTGGCACTGATTGTTGGCTTGATAGGTGTAAACCTGTTCAAGCCTGGGGTAGGGATGCACATTGATCCCGCTACGCTGGATGCATCCGCTATTGCTGGCTACACCAAGGCGGCACACGATCAAAGCGTTGTTGGCTTCCTGACTCACATCATTCCCACCACCGTGTTTGGCGCCTTCGCTGACGGCGAGATCCTTCAGGTACTGTTTATCTCAGTGTTGTTCGCCTTTGGGCTCCAGCTGCTAGGGCCTATCGGCAAACCGCTGTTGGCGACGATTGATCTGGTTGCTCAAGCGTTCTTCCGGATGCTCAAAATCGTCATGTACGTGGCACCGCTGGGCGCTTTCGGTGGCATGGCATTCACGGTGGGCAAGTACGGTATCGGATCGCTCGCGGCCTATGGAAACCTGCTGATCTGCTACTACGTGACCGGCCTTGTGTTCGTGTTCGTGATCTTGAACCTTGCCGCTCGGCTGGCTGGCTTCAGCTTCTGGAAGTTTTTGAAGTACATCAGGGAAGAGCTGTTTCTGGTGCTCGGCACATCGTCCTCTGAGTCCGCGCTGCCGCGACTCATGACCAAGCTTGAGAAGCTTGGCTGCGAGAAGTCCACGGTGGGCCTGGTGGTGCCGTCAGGCTATTGCTTCAACCTGGACGGTAGCTGCATCAACATGACGGTGCTGGCCATCTTTATCGCCCAAGCCCTGGATATCGATGTATCACTCTACCACCAGATAACGCTGCTGCTCATCCTGCTGCTGACTTCCAAAGGGGCAGCGAGCGTGACCGGGGGCGCGTTTATCACGCTGGCTGCGACGCTTGGCTCCATCGACGTCATTCCCGCTGCCGGCCTGGTGTTGGTGCTGGGCGTCTACCGGTTCATCTCTGAAGGCGGTGCACTGATCAATGTGATTGGTAACGGTGTCGCCGCACTGTTTGTGGCTCGCTGGGAAGGTGTTCTCGATCAAGAACAACTCAAACGCGAGCTGGGCTAGGTTTACGTGCTGGCCTTCCTGATGCCTGCCACGCACAGGTAGCAGGCGGGCTGGCGCGTAACTTTTCAGGTATGAGGCAAGCATGCCTCAGCCGTTCCGGTGTAAGCGCTATATGAGATATTCCGCGTGGAGTACAAATGTACTCCACGCGAGTGCGCTTCCAAAACGCGAAGCGCTGTGCTCGCTATCGCTCAGCATCACGCTTTAGAATCGCCTCCAGTGGCAAGTCGCTCATAAGCGTAAGAAAGAGGCAATTTATGGATCGCGAAGGCGCCGGCTCTTCAGGAGACTTGGATGCTCCCGCATCACCCCATCAGGAGTCCGCGTTTCCGACGAGCGTTTTGGAGCGCCTGCAGTTGGCGCTCGATGCTGGCGCGATCGTTGGAACGTGGGTGTGGAACATCCTCGACAACCAAGTGACTGCGGATGAGCGATTCTCGCGATCTTTTGGACTTCCAGCAGATAAATGCATGGCGGGTATCCCGATTGAGGAAGCCTTCGCCTCTATTCACCCTGACGATCGTGAACGTGTCTCTGCCGATATCGAAGAGGCGATGACCCGCGGGGGGGCCTACCGGTGTGAATACCGCGTCAGACAGCATGATGGCAACTACCGTTGGATTGAGGCTAATGGTAGAGCTGAGCTTGACGATGAAGGTCGCGCTGTTCGGTTCCCTGGCGTTCTCATGGACATTGAGTCACGCCGCTCAGCAGAGGCTGAGCGCGACAGGATGTCAGCGTTGCTTCGTACCTTCACTGCTGCCGTTCCGGGTGTTGTCTACGCCAAAGATCTAGCGGGGCGGCTGATCGTTGCCAACGATGGTGTCACCCAACTGGTTGGCAAGCCACCGGAGCTCTACCTGGGCAAAACCGATTTGGAGTTTTTGGAAGACAAAGCCCAAGCACGCCAGATAATGGAAACCGATCGGCACATTATGCAGGGCGGGCAGGCCGTTCAGATCGAAGAGCGTGTCGACATGCCGGATGGCACAGCCACCTACTGGCTTTCGGTCAAAGCGCCACTGTGCGACGAAGCAGGCGAGGTCATCGGGCTGATCGGCTCGTCAATCGATGTAACCGCGCGAAGAAATGCCGAGGCGGAACTGCTTGAACTCAACCGCACCTTGGAAGCGAGGGTTGCAGAAGCCGTGGCCGAGCGAGAAGCGGCGCAAGCAGCGCTGCGTCAATCGCAAAAAATGGAAGCGGTCGGCCAACTGACCGGAGGTATCGCACACGACTTCAACAATCTGCTGGCGGGCATCACGGGGAGCCTTGATTTGATCAAGCTCCGCTTGAAGCAGGGACGCATAGCTGATGTAGAGCGCTACCTGACGGTGGCCCAAGGTGCGGCGCATAGGGCGGCCTCACTCACTCACCGGCTGCTAGCGTTCTCTCGCCGCCAGACACTGATGCCTGTTCATACCAATGTGAACACCCTCATCAGCGACATGGAGGAGCTAATAAGTCGGACAGTAGGGCCAGCCATTCAACTCAAGGTGGAGCTCCATGCGGCATCGAGTACCTGCCTGGTCGACCCGGCCCAAGTGGAGAACGCGCTGCTGAACTTGTGCATCAACGCGCGTGACGCGTTGAAAGGCGGAGGCTCAATCGCCATCAAGACCTACAACGAGGAACTGGTGCAAGGGGCCGAGCTGGATCCGGAATTGGAGCCTGGAACCTACTTCACAATCTGTGTCGCCGACGACGGTCTCGGCATGAGTTCCGAAACGCTCACTCGAGTATTTGAGCCGTTCTTCACGACCAAACCCGTAGGGGCGGGCACCGGGCTTGGGCTGTCCATGATTTATGGCTTTGCCAAACAATCGGGCGGGCAGGTCAGGATCGAGTCGGAAGAGGGGCGAGGAACCCGGGTATTCCTTCAATTACCCAGCCTTGCAGCCAGCGTCGAAGCTGCACCTCGCGCAGAGTCCTTGCCTGAATCGCCAATGGCCTTGCCAGGCGAGACGGTACTGGTCGTCGATGATGAGCCCTCCGTCCGCATGTTTGTGAGTGAAGCGCTGGGGAACTGCGGCTATATCGTCATTGAGGCGGCCGACAGTCTAGCGGGCCTTCAATTACTGCGTTCGGATACCCGCATCGATTTGCTGGTAACCGACATTGGCCTCCCAGGAGGCATTGACGGCAGGCAGATGGCCGATGCCGGCCGCTGCACTCGGTCGGGGCTTCCGGTCTTGTTCATGACGGGGTATGCGCAGCCGCACGTGTTGGACAATGCCCAGCTAGAGCCCAACACGGCTGTGCTGACGAAACCGTTCACGCTTGAAGCGTTGACGTTGAACGTTAATGCTTTGCTCAAGGGTTGCTAATCGGTACTTGTAGTATCGCAGCTTGGCCGGCTTATCCAGCGTCGGGGTTCACGCCACGATTGGTGTGGAGGTAGCTGTTCTCTCCGCACTTTGGCGCAGTTCTGCGATATCACGTTTGGGCGGCATGCCGAACTGGCGCCCGTACTCTCGGCTGAACTGCGAGGGGCTCTCGTAGCCGACCTTGAAGGCAGCGGTGGCAGCATCCAGGTCTTCGTTGAGCATCAACCGTTTCGCCTCGTTCAACCTCAGCCATTTCTGGTACTGCAGCGGGCTCATGGCGGTGAGCTGACGGAAATGCTGATGGAAGGTGGAGAGCCCCATCTGCACCTGGGAGGCCAGCTCGTCCACTCGCAAAGGCGCGGCGTAGTTCAGCTTCATCCAGTCGATGGCTTTGGCAATTCGATGGCCCTTGCTGCCTACGGAAGCGATATAGCGCAGCAGAGGGGCCTGGTTACTCAACAGCAAACGATAGTGGATCTCTCGTTGAATCAGGGGCCAGAGCACCGGTATCGCATCCGGCTCCTCTAGCAGCTGAATCAGACGGGCGAAGCTCTCCAACAATTTCGGGCTCAGTTCACCCACGCCAGCGCTGGTATGGAAGGACTGACCGTTCACAGGAAGACGACCATCGTGCGCGATCAGCTCCGCCAGCGTGCGCAGGTCGAGCTTGAATACCAGGCCGAGACAGGGCGCTGCATCGCTGGCCATCGTCACCGCTGAGTTGGCGGGTATGTTCAGCGAGGTGACCAGGAAGCGAGTCGTATCGTAGGGGAACACGTCGCTGCCGATGACCATTTCCTTGGCGCCCTGCACGACCAGCACAATGCTCGGCTCGACGATGCAGGTGATCGGTGGGGCTGGGGCGTTACGTCGGTAGACGCTCAGGTCTGCAATGCCTGTCGGGAAATCGCCCGCAGTGGGGGCGTGCGCGCCGATAACCCTGCACAGCGTAGCCATTGGGTTCGTGCTTGAAGGCGTTAATGCGTTGGTGGCCATGGCGTGGGTTCCGATCATCGTATGGCAAAACATTACTTTCATGTCACTTCACCTGTCCATGTCCGGTGACCAGGGGCTGGACATTTAGGCAAGAAAACTACCCGTTTGCTCTACTGGTGTGCTGGTTTAAGCGAGGAATATTGGCGGCAGTTGAGGCCCGTGCACTTTGAAATTGATACAACGAGAACCGCTATGAACAGCCCAGCAATACCCCTTCAACACTCAAGCCGTCACGTCTGGGGCGCTGTCCTGGCGATGTCACTATGTGCTTTTGCCCTGGTGGCTTCAGAGTTCCTGCCGGTGAGCTTGCTCACGCCGATCGCGTCCGATCTGTCACTGACTGAAGGCCAAGCCGGGCAGGCCATTTCCATCTCGGGTTTCTTTGCTGTCATCACCAGCCTGTTGCTGGCAGCCGTGACCCAGGGGATCGACCGCAAGCCGGTGCTGTTGGCCACTACTGCGCTCATGCTGGTTTCCGGCACGATGGTGGCGTTTGCCCCGAACTACCTGACATTGATGGTAGGGCGCGCCGTGCTTGGGATTGCCATTGGTGGTTACTGGTCGATGTCCACTGCAGTGATGATGCGCATCGCGCCAGAGGCACTTATTGCGCGGGCTATTGCCGTGATGCAGGGCGGTACGGCGTTGGCCACGGCAATCGCGGCGCCCGTTGGGAGCTACCTGGGCGGCTTGATTGGCTGGAGAGGGGCGTTCTTTTGCGTCGTGCCGTTGGCTGCATTGGCGTTGATCTGGCAGGCCTTCACGCTGCCGGCTATGCCGAGCCAGCGCACTCAGGTATCGGCCTTCGGCCCCCTGCGCTTGCTGGGGGACTGGAAGATCGCCCTTGGCATGAGTGCAGTAGCATTCCTCTTCATGGGACAGTTCACACTCTTCACGTATCTGCGGCCTTTCCTGGAGAAGGTCACGCTTGTCGACCTGCCCACGCTCTCGCTCCTGCTGTTGGTCATTGGTGTCGCAGGTCTGCTAGGCACCCTGTTAGTGGGCGCGCTTGTTAACCGAAACCTGAACAGGATTTTGGTGGGAATACCGCTGATCATGAGCGCTATCGCATTCGCCGTTATCGCGGTGGGTACCTGGGTGGTCCCAGTCGCGTTTTTGCTCGGCCTTTGGGGACTGATCGCAACGTGTGCGCCCGTGGGGTGGTTCACCTGGTTGGCCAAGGCGCTGCCGCACAACGCAGAAGCCGGTGGTGGCTTGATGGTTGCGGTGATTCAGTTGGCGATCACAGCTGGTGCCACAGTGGGCGGTTTGCTGTACGACGGGAGCGGTTACCAGGCTACCTTTATGGCCAGTGGCGTATTTTTGCTCATCGCAGCCACACTGAGTGTTATCACAAATGCTATGGGAGATCGGCGCAGGCGGTGATAATGGGGGCAACTACAAGGGCCAGTCATGCTAACCATCTCCAATAACGTGCATCTGCCGGATGCCGAAATCGAACTGACATACATCCGCGCGCAAGGCGCGGGTGGGCAGAATGTCAACAAGGTGTCCAGCGCTGTGCACCTGCGCTTCGACATCCGTGCCTCATCGTTGCCCGAGTTCTACAAGGAGCGGCTGCTGGCGCTGCGTGACAGCCGCATCACCGGTGACGGCGTGTTGATCATCAAGGGCCAGCAGTATCGCACCCAGGAGCAGAACCGTGCTGACGCACTGGCGCGTCTTGCCGAGTTGATCATCAGTGCCGGCAAGACCGAGAAGAAACGCCGCCCCACCAAGCCGACCCTCGGCTCGAAGACCCGCCGCCTCGAAGGAAAAGCCAGGCGGAGTACGGTCAAGGCGGGTCGGGGTAGGGTGGACTTCTAGTGAGGGTAGGCCAGCACCTCTGGGTCAATGCTGTGATTGCGCCTGCAGGTTGTGAGTTGGAGCCGAAGCGGCGAGGGCAGCAGGCCTGGATGACAGGGCTGCGATTGCTGCTATCAAGGCGAGGCCACCAATGAAGCACGGCGGCGACCGTTTTTGCCGAGCTGTTGAGGCAATGGTGTGCTCAGGTGCAGCCCCAAAACTGAGCGACTGGATGGGCCTCAATATCGACTGACCTGCAGCAGGTGGTGATGGGGGGCGATCCCGCTCGCCCCCGTAGCCTGATACCCGCACGATATAAATGCACTGGGCATTCAGCGGGTGGCGTGACAAAGCCTTTCTATGATCCGGCGGGCCCTGTTGGCACCGACGTCAACATGAATATCAATCATCTGCCGTTCACCGAATCGACACAGGTTCTTGTATTGAGATTCGATAACAACTTTGTCCTCATCAAATGTCATTATGGTTTGCTCAACTACTTTCGCTTTGACTTCTTCGTGATTGCTTTCCGGGTTGGTGGCGATGGTCCAGAAGTAATGGCTAGTGGTTTCGGTTTCCGGGGTCACGCCATGGAAGCCGCGCATGTGGAAGCCGCCCCGCTGGGGATTGTCCAGGGGCTCGGTTCCGGCATCTACAGCGCCGGTCCAAATACGCAAGTGGCTGATATGAAACTCAATTTCCTGCCAGCGATCGACAGTGCCCTTGAATGGGTAGGCGGCGACATAGGTCGGAGGCGGGACGGAGTCAGGCATGTGTCGAACAACGCGAACCGAATGGTCGTCGCTTTCTACCGTCATCTGGGCATTCATGTGAACGCTGGCGTTGCCGCCAATGGTGCGTAGGTGGACATAGCCCAAATGGCTTAGATCCATCAAGTTGTCGTGTATGAGCTGATAGGGCGCGTCGTAGTGATACACGTCACCCTCAAAAAGATAATGCCCATTCGTGTGAACATCGTAGGCAGGAGGTTCATCGATAGGCTCTGGGTTTTCGGGGCTGCCAAACCAGATCCAAACGATCTGGTCTTTTTCCACTACGTGAAAGGCTGTCACTTTTGCTTTGCTAGGTATTTTTTCCTGGCCGGGGACCTCAATGCATTTACCGGCTTCATTGAACAAGAGACCGTGATAGCCGCAGCGAAGGCCGCTGGCTTCAAGTGTTCCATCAGACAGGGGTAGTGCCCTGTGACAGCATCGGTCTTCGAGTGCCGCCACCTTGCCATCCGCTGTGCGGAACATCACGACTGATGTGTTCAGCAAGGTTCGGCCCACGGGACGATCCTTGAGTTCCCAGCCCAACGCAGCCACATACCATTGATTGAGCGGGAATGTGGAAGGCTTGGCGGGTGCAATATCCTGGGCGAGTGACTGAAGGGGAGAGGCAGTCATAGGAGTCTCCGTTGCAGTGAATGTGTTGGTTAGAGATCAGAGGTCAAGTACGAGTCGAGGTGACTTTGCCCGGGAGCAGCACGGCGTGAAGCAATCATTCCTGGCGTGTTCATCGGCGGTCATGAATTGATCCCTGTGATCCGGGATACCCTCCAGCACGCGTGTCACGCAGGTCCCACACACGCCTTGTTCGCAGGATGTTTGAACTTCAATTCCCGCGTCGTCCAACACCTCGAAAACGCTGCGGTCGACTGGAATTTCAAAGGTTCTACCGCTCCTGGCGAGCACTACCTCGAAGGGCGTGTTCGAACCCTGGTCACTGATCTGGCCCGCAAAGAACTCCCGATGCATGCGCGCTTGCGGCCAGCCGGCAGCCTCGCCGGTTTCCAGAATGTGGTTCATGAAGCCAGTGGGGCCGCACACATACAGATGGCAACCTTGATCGACCGTATCGAGAATGGCGGCGGCATTCAGTTTTTGTTGCTGCACGCCGCTGTCATCATGGAAAGTGATGCGGTTCGCGAACGGCGCATGAGCAAGTGCGTTAACGAATGCTGCACGGTCGCTGGAGCGGAAGCAGTAATGAAGCTCGAACTCCAGGCTGCGATGCGAAAGCTCATAAGCCATGGCCAGGATTGGGGTAATACCAATGCCTCCGGCAAACAGCAGATGGCGCTTAGCGCTGTGGTCGAGCTGGAACAGATTGCGTGGCGCACTGATCGTGAGCGTTTGACCTTGCTCTACAGCAGAGTGCATTGCCTGCGAGCCGCCGCGGGAGCTAGGCTCCCTCAGAACACTGATGAGATAGCGATTACGCTCTCGTGGGTCATTGCACAGCGAGTACTGGCGAATGAACCCGCCTGGTACATGAACGTCGATGTGGGCACCGGCTTCAAAGGGCGGAAGTGATCCGCCATCCAAGGGGCTCAATTCAAAGCTGCAAACACCTTCTGCTTCGATTGCCTTGCGGCTGACGTTGACTTCAAACATGACTCATCCCTCCACATTCAAGTGGCTACTGAAAATTCACAGGTAAAAGATCGACCGGGAGGAGGTCAGCCTGGCGCGAAGGGCGGCAGCTCTGGCTTGCAGCCAGGCACGCGGGAAGTGACTAGGTGACGGGTGTTCATGGCATTACCTGATAATTATTTTTGTGAGGTACGGTGACGGCATATCATGCTGGGCTGGCCCCAGCTATCGGTTGAGTAAATCCTCGGATCAATTGGTTGCGGTGTCAACTAATTTTCTCCAAGGCCAATTGAAGGTGTGCTCTCTATGTCCACAGCCCCCCAGCTAGACCTCGCCCGCTATGTGCCCGCGCTGCTGAATTTTCTGTCCAACAAACTCTCCTCAGGGGCTTCGCAGTGCTATCGAAAACACTTCGGGATTGGCGTTGTGGAGTGGAGGATGCTGTCCATGCTGGCAGTGGAAAGCGGGATAACGGCGAATCGTATCTGCCAGGTGATCGGCCTCGACAAAAGTGCTGTTAGCCGCTCTCTACAGGCGCTGGAGGTGGCAGGGCGAATTCGTACGGAAGTAGATCCTGCTGACGGAAGGCGCTACACCGTTTCGCTTACCGAGAGCGGTGTGCAGTTGTACAACCGGGTCTTGATGGTTGCGCTTGAACGAGAGCGTCGCTTGCTGAGCGGCCTCTCGTCAGCCGAAGTCGATACCTTGATCAACTTGCTTGGACGCTTGAACAGCCAGGTCTCTCACGTCAACGACTACGATCCAGAGAACCCCTGAGCGTGATGACAATGATCTTCATCCGTTCGACGACCAAGCTGCACCTGAGATAACACTACCGGCTACCGGCGCCCCCTTCCGGTATCAACCTTCCAGGCTGCCTTCGCACCTTTGCGCGGGCATACCCCCCTCGGACCAACGCAACCGCACGATTCAATGCTTGGCCACAAGTATCGCGATTGCCGATAGGTCACATCCCAACAAGCGATTAGTCAGAGCCCTGCACTGAGGTCAACCTGTTCCCGTCGTCTGGTCTATCCCGCCAGCTGACTTCACTTCGGCAGGTCGATCGCATCGATCCCGTTCGCCTCGTCCGGCCGTGGTGGCAAAGAAAATTGCCAACAAAAACAATAAAAGAGGGTTCGTTCGATGGCTATTCGCTCCATCGCCGCAGCGCGGCGTGCGCCTTTCACTCTGACGCTCGCCACTGCCTTGGTCTGCGGTCTTCCATGTGCCCAGGCGTTTGAAGTGCAGACCGACAACCCTGACCTCAGTCTGCGGTGGGACAACACGCTCAAGTACAGCTCTGCCTGGCGCCTGAAGGACCAAAGCAGCAAGCTCAGCAGCGGCTCGGTAGCGTTGAACCAGGACGATGGCGACCGCAACTTTGACAAGGGCCTGATCTCCAACCGCCTGGATGTACTCTCTGAACTGGACATTGGCTACCGCGAATACGGCGCGCGGATCAGTGGCGCGGGCTGGTTCGATACCGAATACCAGAAAGACAACGACAACAATGACCCGACGCGGGCCAACCAGCGTTCGGTTGCCTACGACGAATTCACCGACGATACCCGCCACTTGCACGGCGGCGACGGCGAGCTACTGGATGCCTTTGTCTACTGGAACGGTGATCTGGCCGACCGCGCGCTCTCGGTACGTCTGGGCCGCCACGGGCTGATCTGGGGCGAAAGCCTGTTCTTCGGCGCCAACGGTATCGCTGGCGGCATGGCACCGGTAGACGTGGTCAAGGCAGTGTCGGTACCCAACACCCAGTTCAAGGAAATCACCCGGCCGGTCAGCCAGCTGTCGACCACCTATCAACTGACCGATGCATTGTCAGTCGGCGCTTACTACCAGTTCGAATGGGAAGAAACCCGTTTGCCGGGGGCTGGCAGCTATTTTTCGGTGAGCGACACCATTGGCGAAGGTAACGAGCGACTGATTGTCGGCGCACCGTTCCCGCCATTTCTGGGCGGCAACCCCGGCAGCCCGGCAGCCTTTTTCCACGGCAACGACAAAGAAGCCAAGAGCTCGGGGCAGGGCGGCCTGCAGTTGCGCTACACCGCCGACACCGTTGAGTACGGCCTTTACGCCATCCAGTACCACGACAAATCCCCCAAGCTGTACTTGAAGCCAAGCGCTACCGGACCGAACTTCGCCACTGGCCAGGTCGGCGAATACTACTGGGTCTATCCCGAAGAGATCCGTGCACTGGGCGCAAGCTTTGCCACCACGCTGAATGAGTACAGCTTCGCCGGTGAAGCCTCCATGCGCTGGAATATGCCGCTGGTTTCCAACGGCCAGACCGTTACGCCGGGCATGGTTGCCGACAATGACGACCATCCGCTTTATGCCGTGGGCCGCACGGCGCACCTGAACCTCAACATGCTGGCGTCGCTGGGCCCCTCGTTCATCGCCAATGAGGCAAGCCTGGTCGGCGAAATCGCTTGGAACCGCTTGCTCAGTGTCACCAAGAACCGTGCTGCGCTTGACCCGAGCGCTACCGACGACGGCGTTGGTATCAAGCTGGTGTACAGCCCGACATATCGGCAGATTTTCCCTGGCATCGACCTCAGTGTGCCAGTGGGCGTCAGCTACTTCCCCATGGGCAAATCGGCGGTGATCAGCAGCTTCGGCCCGGACCGCGGTGGCGATTTCAACATCGGCCTGAGTGCCACCTACCTGGACCGAGTCACCTTCGGCCTGACCTACACCCACTACTACGGCCCAGAGGACACCAACCTCAACGCCGCCAGCCAGTTTACGTTCAAACAATCACTGAAAGACCGGGACTACCTGGCCTTCTCGGTCAAAACAACATTCTGAGGGGACGCGTGCATGAACATTCCTTTCTCACTCAAGCACTTTTGTGTGGCCCTGCTCGGCGCTGCCGCGCTCAGTTTGCAACCCGTGCAAGCCGCTGGCCCGGATGATCTGGGCAAGCAACTGACGCCGCTGGGCGCTGAGCGCGCCGGTAACGCCGACGGCAGCATTCCGGCCTGGGACGGCGGCTACACCAAGGTGGACCCCGCGTTCAAAGAGGGTGGCAAGCGCGGCGATCCGTTTGCCGCTGACAAACCGCTGTTCAGCATCACTAGCAAGAACATGGACCAGTACGCGGCCAAACTCAGCGATGGCACCAAAGCCATGTTCAAGCGTTACCCGGATACCTATCGCATCGACGTTTATCCAACCCGGCGCAGCGCTGCAGCTCCGCAATGGGTGTACGACAACACCCTGAACAATGCCAAGCACGCCAAGCTGGTGCAAAGCAGTGCAGGCCTTGTGCCCGAAGGTGCCTACGGCGGTATTCCGTTCCCGATCCCGAAAGACGGCACAGAGGCGATGTGGAACCACATCCTCAACTGGCGCGGCACGTCACTGGCGATGGATTTCCGGCATTACCTGATCACCGCCGATGGCGCCCAAGTACTGACCACTGACGGCAAAGCGGTGCAGGAGATGCCGTATTACTACAAGGATGGTAACGCCGCCAGCTTCGACGGTGACTATTGGCTGTTCCGCCTGCTCAACGTTGGCCCGCCATTGCGGGCAGGCGAACAAATCATGGGACGTACCAACCTCAATGGCGACAAGTCAGAGGCCCACGTCTACCTGACCGGTCAGCGACGAGTACGCAAGCTGCCCAACGCCTGCTGCGACACCCCTACGCCGGCGACCGCAGGCGTGATGTCGTTCGATGAGCTGAGTGTATTCCAAGGTCGGCTGGACCGCTTCAACTGGAAGTTGGTGGGCAAGCAAGAGATGTACATCCCCTATAACACCAACAAGGTCCAGGCTGCCGGCAAGCCTGAAGACCTGTTCGACAAACATCACCTGAACCCCGATCAAGTGCGCTGGGAGCTCCATCGTGTGTGGGTGGTAGACGCCGAACTTGCACCCGGCAAGCGTCACCAGTTGCCCAAAGGGCGGTACTACCTCGACGAGGACACATGGCAAGCCATGCTCGGTGACCGCTGGGACGCCAATGGCCAGTTGGCCAAGACCCTGTGGTCGCTGCCTGCGGTGATGCCAGACCTGCCGGCGGTGGCCCAGTTGTCTTCGGGCTTCTACGACCTGGTGTCCGGTGCCTGGTTCATCCAGAACGTTTACACCGGCAAAGCTCAGCAGTACGCCTCGGTCGAACGTTACAAACCTGCTGAATTCTCACCTGCCGCAATGGCCGGGCGCGGCGTGCGCTGACGATGTTCAGGGGAGGGTGCATAGCGCCTTCCCCTCCTGCGACAGAATCGAGGTAGATATGAACACACTGCGTCAGTTGAGTGGCCTGTTGTTGGCCCTCCTTATGCCTTTTGCGCCGTATTGCCTGGCTCAAGGGCTGGTGGTCGGCGACGTACTACAGAGCCCGGCGGCCAAGGTTGCCAACCCTCAGCGCGGGGTTTTCACTGCCCTGGCCTTGGCGGGCCAGCGCCTGGTGGCGGTAGGTGAACGCGGTCTGATCCTGCTATCCGATGACAACGGCGAGCATTGGCGTCAAGCCAGCGTGCCGGTGTCGGTGGGGCTCACCGCAGTGCAGTTTGCCGATGCCAATGTCGGCTGGGCCGTGGGCCATGGCGGTGTGGTACTGGGGACGGGCGACGGTGGCGAAAGCTGGCGACTTCAGCTCGATGGCCTGCGTGCAGCGCAGCTTGAATTGCAGGCAGCGCAAAGCGCGCTGTCGACCCAGGCGGATGACGAAGTGGCGCAAGTACGCGTACAAACCGCCGAACGCCTGATCGCTGAAGGGCCCGACAAACCACTCCTGGCGCTGTCAGCCCGTGACACCAAGCATGTGCTGGTGGTCGGTGCCTACGGCCTGGCTTTGCGCAGCGATGACGGCGGCGCTAGCTGGCATTCAGCGATGGGCCAGATCGATAACCCAATGGGCCTGCACCTGTATGCCGTGACGTACCAAGGTAATGACTTGGTGCTGGCCGGCGAGCAGGGCTACTTAGCGCGGGCGCTGGACGGTGAACACTTCGAACAGATAAGCAGCCCCTATGCCGGCACGCTGTTCACCTTGGCAACGCGCGGCGACGGTGCACTGCTCATTGGCGGGCTCAAAGGCCACGCGTTTGTCTTGGCGCCCGGTGCCGAGCGCGCCGAAGCGTTGCCGACCCTGGCGCCGGTGTCCTTCAGTGATGCCCGTGTTCTAAACGATGGTCGCGTGTTGCTGGCCAATCAAGCGGGCGGATTGTTTGCAAGCGCTCCCTCGGGATTCACCCCGGTCTCCGAATCATTGCGCAAACCGGTCTCAGGCATCGTCCAGGCCGCCGATGGCAGCCTCGTTGCCGCGGGGTTCTCCGGGCTTTCGCGCCTGCCACAGCCCACCGTTTCCGCTTTGGAGTGAGTCAATGAATTCCGCTCGCCAAACCCTGTCATGCGCGTCCGATAACTTCGATCCTCGCTCTGGATCGCTGATCGAACGCGCACTGTTCAATCACCGCCATTGGGTGCTGTTGCTGTGCCTGCTGACCACCGTGCTGCTCGGCTGGCAGTCGGGCCGTCTGGAGCTCAATGCCAGCTTCGAGAAGATGATCCCCACCGGGCACCCCTACATCGCCAACTACCTGGACAACCAGAAGGAGTTGTCCGGCATCGGCAATGCGGTGCGTATCGCCGTCACCAACCGCCACGGTGATATCTACGACGCCGATTACCTGCGTACCCTGCAGGCGCTGAGCGACCAGATCTACCTGTTGCCGGGTGTTGACCGCGCCTACATGAAATCGCTGTGGACGCCTGCCACCCGTTGGGTTTCGGTGACCGAAGAGGGCCTGGACGGCGGCCCGGTGATTCCTGACGAATACGATGGCAGCCCGTCATCGCTGGGCGAACTGCGGCGCAACGTGCAATTGTCCAACGAGATCGGTCAATTGGTAGCCTTCGACCAGCGCTCCAGCATCATCTACGTGCCGCTGATGGCGCGCACGCCCGATGGCAAGCCGTTGGACTACCGGGTGTTGTCCGATCAGTTGGAGACCCTGCGGGCGAAGTACCAGAGCGACAGCGTCGATATCCACATCACCGGTTTCGCCAAGAAAGTCGGTGACCTGATCGAAGGCCTGGAGCAGATCCTGCTGTTCTTCGCTGTTGCCATCCTGATCACCACGGTGGTGCTCTACGGCTACACGCGTTGTGTGCGCAGTACCTTGCTGGTGGTGTTCTGCTCGCTGGTGGCGGTGGTCTGGCAGCTTGGCCTGCTGCCCCTACTGGGCTACGAGCTGGACCCCTATTCGGTGCTGGTGCCGTTCCTGGTGTTCGCCATTGGCATGAGCCACGGCGCGCAGAAAATGAACGGCATCATGCAGGACATCGGTCGCGGCATGCACCGCGTGGTGGCTGCGCGTTTCACCTTCCGCCGACTGTTCCTCGCCGGCCTCACTGCGCTGCTGTGCGACGCCGTGGGCTTTGCCGTTTTGATGCTTATCCAGATCCAGGTGATCCAGGACCTGGCGATCATCGCCAGCATCGGTGTGGCCGTGCTGATCTTCACCAACCTGATCCTGCTTCCGGTGCTGCTCTCCTATGTCGGCGTCAGTCCTAACGCTGCTGCGTTGAGCCTTAGAAGCGAGCGGGCCGAGGAGGGGGGCCAAGTGCGTCATGCATTCTGGCGCTTCCTTGACCTGTTTACCCGCAAGCCCTGGGCCGCCGTCTGCGTGGTTGTCAGCCTGGTGATGGCAGTGCTCGGCTTCCTGGTCAGCCTGAACTTGGCCATCGGCGATCTTGACGCCGGGGCCCCGGAGTTGCGCGCCGACTCGCGCTACAACCTGGACGATGCCTTCATGACCCGCAGTTACGGGGCCAGCAGCGATCTTTTCGCGATCATGGTGCGTACACCAAACAGCGCCTGCGCACGCTACGACATCCTGCGCAAGGTCGATGAGCTGGACTGGCAACTGCGCAGCCTGCCGGGCGTGGACTCGACCAACTCGCTGGCGCTGCTCAACCGTCGGATGCTGGTGGGTCTCTCCGAAGGCAGCCCGAAGTGGTACGAACTGCAGAACAACCAGGCGATGCTCAACATGATCACCGCCAGCGCGCCGCGCGGGCTGTACAACGAGTCGTGCAACTTGCTCACGCTCTATGTCTACCTCTCCGACCACAAGGCGCAAACGCTGACCCGGCTGGTGGAGCACGTCGAAGCCTTCGCCGCTGCCAACGACACCGACGAAGTCAAATTCCAGTTGGCTGCCGGTAACGCCGGGATCGAGGCCGCTACCAACATCGTGGTCAAGGAAGCCAATCGCGAGATGCTGTTCTGGGTCTACGGCGCGGTGATCTTGCTGTGTCTGATCACCTTCCGCTCCTGGCGCGCCACCCTCTGTGCGGTGATTCCGCTGATGCTTACCTCCATTCTCTGCGAGGCGTTGATGGTCTGGCTGGGCATCGGCGTCAAGGTCGCCACCTTGCCGGTGATCGCCTTGGGCGTGGGCATTGGCGTCGACTACGCGCTGTATGTGATGAGCATCATGCTTGGCCACCTGCGCCAGGGCGCCTCCCTTTCCGAAGCCTATTACCGCGCGCTGGTCTCCACCGGCAAGGTGGTGATGCTCACTGGCGTGACCCTGGCCATCGGCGTCGGCACCTGGATCTTCTCGCCCATCAAGTTCCAGGCCGACATGGGCGTGCTATTGGCCTTCATGTTCGTCTGGAACATGGTCGGCGCACTGCTGCTGTTGCCAGCGCTCGCCTATTTCCTGCTACCAGCGACCCGCCGCAGCGATGCAGTCGTCGGCGCCGAGCCAGTCGCCGATATGCAGCCCGGCAAGGCAGCCGCCACGGGTCGCCCGTTGTTGCTGGATACCGCCACCCGCTGACCTTCGCCCCAACAACAAGAGCACATGGGTATGACACCACTGATCGAGACTTTGCAAACCCTCTGGCTCGCACTGCCGCGCGTCCTACAGACGGCCATGGAGGCGCATTGCAATGAGCACTGATCGCCAGGCGGGTTTGCCGCAATCCTTGTTGCTACTGTTTGGCAGCTGTTTGCCGGTGCTGGGCGCGGTGCTGCTGGCACCTGTACTGCCGCGCATGCAGGCGCATTTTGCCGATACACCCGGCGCCGAAGTGCTGGTGCCTATCAGCCTGACCATTCCGGCGTTAGTGATCGCGCTGCTGGCGCCGTTTGCCGGTGTCATCGCCGACCGTCTGGGGCGCAAGCCGCTGTTGCTGGCCTCGATGATGCTTTACAGCCTCTGCGGGCTGCTGCCGCTGTGGCTTGAGTCGCTGCTGGGTATCGTCATCAGCCGTGCAGGCCTGGGCCTGGCGGAGGCTGGCATCATGACCTGCTGCACGACGCTGATGGGTGACTACTACCAGGGCGGGCGGCGCGAGCGCTTGTTCGCCCTGCAGATGGTCGCCACTTCGCTTTCGGCGGCAGTGTTCATCGCCTTGGGCGGCGCACTTGGGCAAAACGACTGGCGTCTGCCTTTCGTGCTGTACGGCGCCGGCCTGTTGCTCCTGCCGCTGATGGCAATGCTGCTCTGGGAGCCGAAGGTCGCTGAAGCCGCGGCGTTGTCTGGCAAGGCTGAGGACTTCCCGTGGCGCAGGCTCTTGCCGTTGTACCTGCTCACCGTACTGGCGGGCATCAGCCTATTCATCGTGCCGGTGCAAGCCGGCTTCCTGCTCACCTTGCTGCACGTCGATTCGCCCCAGCAGATCGGCATGACGATGGGCGCCAACCAGCTCGGCGTGCTGGCCGGTGCACTGAGCTTCCGCCTGCTCAACGCCCAGCGCCGGCAACACCTGCTGCTGCTGGCTTTCGCCACAGCCGGGGGCGGTGGGCTCCTGATGGCCACCACCGACAACCCAGCGCTGGTGGTGGTTGCGGTGCTGATCAATGGCCTGGGCATCGGATTGATGCTGCCGACCCTGATCACCGGGGTGATGAGGCAGGTCGATTTCACCCAGCGCGGCCGCGCCACCGGAGGCTTCACCGCGGCCCTATTCGCCGGCGAGTTCATCAGCCCTCTGGTGGTGCTGGGCCTTAATGGCGGCGTGGTCGCCCAATTGCCTGGCGCCCTGACCGTGGTGGCTGTCGCCCAGTTGCTGCTGGCGCTCGCCTGCGTGGTGCTGGCGAAGTGTTTCCGTTCGCGCGGCGCTGGCGCTACCACCACGCCTGATCACATCTAGAGGTAGCCATGCCCCTCGTGACGGCAATTGATTGAAAGGAGTTTTCATGCAAGCACTTCCCCCATTCCAGCGCGTGGTCACCGGCCACGACAATGAGGGCCGCGCCGTGGTCACCCTGGCAGGCGCTACGCCCAACAACTTCCCGCTCAAGGCGGTGCCCGGCACCCTGTTCTATGAGGTCTGGAACAGCAGCGTCAGCCCGGCGCTGCTGGACAATGGCGCCGACCCAACCGACAAGCCCCTGCAACTTTCCCCGGGTGCCCAGGGCAGTGTTATCCGTGTGGTGGATATCCCGCCAGACAGCGTGCAGAACCAAGTTAGCGCCGAGGATGCCGCCGCGGCCTTCGCCGAGATCGGCCAAGCCCATGCAGGCACTGGCAAGGCGGACTCCAGACATAAGCTCATGCACCGCACCGAAACCCTCGACTACGGCCTCGTCACCGAGGGTGAGGTGTGGCTGGTGCTCGACGGCGAGGAAGTCCACCTCAAACGCGGCGACATCGTGGTCCAGCGCGGCACCAACCATGCCTGGAGCAACCGCACCGAGAACATGGCGCGGATGGTCTTCATCCTGCTTGACGGCCGCTACGCCCCCGAACTCAAGGAGATGCTGCAATGAAGCTTGCCACACTCGACGACGGCAGCCGCGACGGCCGCCTGCTACTGGTTTCCTGTGACTTGAGCAGTGCGGTGGACGCCGCCGATATCGCCCCCACGTTGCAAGCGGCCGTGGATGACTGGCCGAACGTGGAGGCCGACTTGCGCGGCCGCTATGATGCCCTTAACAAAGGTGAACTCGCCTGTGCCTTCGACTTCGAACCCAACCGCGTGATGGCGCCGCTGCCGCGTGCCTGGCAATGGCTGGACGGCTCTTGCTTCCTCAGCCACGGCGAGCTGATGCAGCGAGCGTTCAACCTTGCGCCCATCGAAGGCGTAGAGTCCACGCCGCTGATGTACCAGGGCGCTGGCGACGACTTCCTTGGCCCGCAGCAAGACATTGCACTGCCCAGCGAGGCCCACGGCATCGACTTCGAAGGCGAGTTCGCTGTGCTGGTGGACGAGGTGCCCATGGGCTGCACGGCCGAGCAGGCACTGGCGCATATTCGCCTGGTACTGCAGGTCAACGACGTCAGCCTGCGGGCGTTGGCACCACGGGAGATGAAGACCGGCTTCGGCTTCGTCCAGGCCAAATCCTCCTCCAGCTTCGCCCCGGTGGCCGTTACCCCAGACGAGTTGGGAGGTGCCTGGCGCGACGGTCGCGTGCACCTGCCGCTGAACGTGGAGTGGAACGGCCAGTGGTTTGGCCACCCGCATGGCGGCGCCATGCACTTCGGCTTCCACCAGTTGATCGCCCATGCCGCACTGACCCGTCGCCTTGGCGCCGGCAGCGTGATTGGCTCTGGCACCGTTTCCAATGCCGATCGCAGCGTGGGGTCGGCGTGTATTTCCGAGCGCCGCGCCATTGAAATGATCGAGCATGGCGCGCCGCGCACCGGCTTCCTGCAATTCGGTCACCGCATTCGCATGGAGGCCCGCAACACGGATGGTTCGCCGTTGTTCGGTGCCATCGACCAGCAGGTAGTCCAGGCTGCCCCGCCATGCGCGTGATGATTACCGGAGCTGCCGGTTTCCTTGGACGCTTGCTGGTGCAACAACTGCTGCACAAAGGCCAACTGCGCGGCCAGCCGTTGGAAGCGCTGGTGTTACTGGATCAGCAACTGGAGGGTTTTCCTTCCGACCCGCGCCTGCGCTTGCTCGCCGGCAGCATCGCAGAACCGACCCTGTTACGCCGCGCCCTGGCCGATGGCGTGGATGTCGTGTTCCATCTGGTGAGCGTCCCCGGCGGCGCAGCCGAGGAGCACTATGCATTGGGCCGGCAGGTGAATCTGCTGGCGACCCTGGAACTGCTCGACCAGTTGCGCAACGCTGCGCGGCCACCGGTGCTGGTCTACGCCAGCAGCGTGGCCGTGTACGGCGCGCAACTACCGGCACGCATGGACGAGCAGTGGATGCCGCGTCCGGCGCTGTCTTATGGCGCGCACAAGGTCATGGTGGAAACCCAGCTCAATGACCTCGCCCGCCGTGGCGAGGTAGATGGCCGCGCATTGCGGCTACCGGGCATCGTCGCAAGGCCCCGCGAGCCGAACGGCTTGCGTTCGGCCTTCATGAGCGACCTGATGCACGCCCTTGCCGCGGGAGAAAACTATTGCTGCCCGGTATCGCCGCAGGCCACCGCCTGGTGGATGTCGGCGCGTTGCTGCGTCGACAACCTGCTGCATGCCGCCGAACTGCAAAACCCCGGCCCTCAGCGGGTGTGGCAGTTGCCAGTGCTGCACCTGGCCATGGACCAAGTGGTCGAGGCTCTGGCCGAGGCCTTCGGCGACGACCGTCGGGCCTTGGTGAGCTACCAGCCGAACGCGGACCTGGAGGCCTTGTTCGGCCGCTTTCCGCCTTTGCGTACCCCGCAATCGCGAGCCCTGGGATTTCATCACGATGGCTCTGCCCAAACCCTGGTGCGTAACGCCCTTAGCCTGAGCCAACGCCCGCGCCATGCGCGCGCGTCATTACAAACCCTTTGAGACCTGCTGCCATGACCCTTGCCCGTAAACGCCGCCTCGTCGACCTCTCGGTAACGCTGGACAACAACCCCTACACCGACCCGCCGCCGCTGCTGCCCAAGATCGACTACATGGACCACCAGCAGGGTTGGCCAGAAATGGTCGCGATGTTCCCTGGCCTGTCCCTGGACCAGATGCCGGGGCACGAGTCGTGGGCAGCAGAGCGCCTGTCCATCACCACCCACAGCGGCACTCACATGGATGCGCCTTGGCACTACGCCTCTACCACCGACGGCGGCAAGCCGGCGTTCGGTATCGATGAGCTGCCGCTGGAGTGGTGCCTGCAAGCGGGAGTGAAGCTGGACTTTCGCCACCTGCCCGATGGCCATGTGGTGACTGGCGCCGAGGTGCACGCTGAGCTTTCGCGTATCGGCCATGAGTTGCAGCCGCTGGACATCGTGCTGGTGAACACCCGTGCCGGCAGCCTGTTCGGCGAGCCGGGGTATCTGGAAGCAGGCGTCGGCATGGGCCGTGAAGCCACCCTCTACCTGCTGGAGCGCGGCGTGCGGGTCGTGGGTACCGACGCTTGGAGCTGGGACGCACCCTTCAAGTACACCCGCGAACGCTTCGCCGAGAGTGGCGATGCGTCGATTATCTGGGAAGGCCACAAGGCTGGGCGCGACATCGGCTACGGCCAGATGGAGAAACTGGCCAACCTTGATAGCCTGCCGGCCAGCGGCTTTTTGGTGTCTTGCTTCCCTTACAAGATCAAGCATGCCTCGGCCGGCTTCGTCCGCGCCGTGGCCATCTTCGAAGAATAAGAACAGGAGCAACTCCCCATGCGATTACGCATACTGTTGGCGGCCTTAGCGTGCCTTGCGCCAGTGCTCGCCGATGCGGCCGAGCGCCCCAATATATTGCTGATCGTGGCCGATGACCTGGGCTACTCCGACCTCGGCGCCTTCGGTGGTGAAATCGCCACACCGAGCCTCGATCACCTGGCGGCCAGTGGTCTGCAACTGACCAACATGTACGCTGCGCCGACCTGTTCGCCGACCCGATCCATGCTGATGTCCGGCACCGACAACCACCTGGCCGGGCTGGGTACCATGGCCGAAGGTATGCAGCCATTCCAGCGAGGCAAGCCAGGCTATGAGGGCTACCTCAACCAACAGGCGCACTCCATCGCCGGCCTGTTGCGCGATGGTGGTTACCGTACCGCCATGGTCGGCAAGTGGCACTTGGGCCTGGCCCCGGAGCAGGGCCCGGACCGTCGTGGCTTCGAGCAGTCTTTCACCCTGCTTGAAGGGGGTGGGGTGCACTTCAAGCCCGCCCCTGGCTCGACCGCGAAGATCGAACAACTCTCTTACCGCGAGAATGGCAAGCCAGTGGAGCTTCCGGATGACTTTTATTCCACGGACTTCTATACCGACAAGTTGCTGGCGTACCTGAAGGCGGGGCAGGGCAGTGGCAAACCCTTCTTCGCGTATGCGGCTTACACCTCGCCACACTGGCCGTTGCAAGCACCGCAGGCTTACCTGGATAAATACCGCGGTCGCTACGACGGCGGCTACGACGCGGTTCGCCAGGCGCGAATCGAGCGCATGAAAGAAAAAGGCCTGCTGCCTGCCGACTTCCAGAGCGCCGCGCCGCTCCCGGTCACCCCGCAGTTGCCTGGCTGGGACCAACTGGACCCCCAGCGCAAGCGCATCGAGGCGCGCAAGATGGAGATCTACGCCGCGATGGTGGACAACCTCGACCACAACGTCGGTCGCCTGCTGGAATACCTGCAGACCAGCGGCCAGATGGACAACACCTTGATCGTTTTCATGTCCGACAACGGCCCCGCTGGCGAACGCCACGAGCAGTACTACCCCGCCGGTCCGAATACCGACAACCGCCTGGAGAATCTCGGCCGACGCGGGTCGCAGATCGACTACGGGCTGCGCTGGGCAGAGGTGAGCGCGGCGCCACTGCGGCTGTTCAAGGGCAGCACCTCCGAAGGCGGTATCAGCGTGCCGGCCATCGTACAATTGCCGGCCAGCCTGCGTCGCCAGGGGCTGGAGCGTGGCGTGGCACGGGTGGATGACCTAGCGCCGACCTTCCTCGCTCTGGCGGGTCTGCCGGACCCGGGTGACCAGTACCAAGGCCAGCCCAAGCATCCCATCACCGGCCGCTCCATGCTGCCGATGCTCGAAGGCAAAGGCCGGGCTGAGCCGGTAATGGCCGGTGAGCTGTTTGGCAGCCGCTATTACCGCGAAGGTAACCTGAAACTCCTTGGCCTGGTGCCCTGGAGCATGCCGGGCCAGCCCCAGCCACCGTTGCGTTGGCAGTTGTTCGACTTGTCGCACGATCGCGGCGAGCAGCACGACCTCTCCGCCAGCCAGCCGGAAACGACGCAACGCTTGCAGCAGGCCTGGCAGGACTACGCCCGCCGTGTCGGAGTGGTCGCACCGCCTCTGGCCAAGGCCCCATGAGGCGCCAGCTGATCGTTGTCGGTTGCGTGAGTGTGCTGGCCCTGGCGACGGTAGCTGCGCGGCCGCCCACCAGCCTGCCCTTGGGCAATGTCGCCGGCTGCGAGGCCTACGGTGGCTTGCCGGCGGGTTGGGGCAACGACCCGCTGGCCGGGATGGTCCGCGTCAGCGGCGGGCGTTTTACCCCCGGCACTGATGGGGGTTACCCGGATGAGCGACCGTTCGCCGCAGTGCACGTCGGCGACTTCTGGATCGATCGCACCGAAGTTACCCGCGCGCAGTTCGGCGCCTTTGTCGAGGCTACCCATTACATCACCGAGGCTGAGCGCTCCGGTGGCGCCGCGTTGTTCCACGTACCGCTGGACACGGCCAGCGACGGGTCGGCGTTGCCTTGGTGGCGTTACGTAAGGGGGGCTGACTGGCGCCACCCATCGGGCCCGGGCGGGCCGTTGGCCAACCTAGACCAGTACCCAGTGACCTTGGTCACCCTGGCGGACGCCCAGGCCTACGCACAGTGGCGCGGCAACGACCTTCCCAGCGAGGCCGAGTGGGAATATGCAGCGCGCGGCGTTGCCCCCTCGCAACGTCTCGGCGAGGAACCACGCGACAGCAACGGCCAGCCCGCCGCAAATTACTGGCAGGGCGTGTTCCCAGTGCATGACGCAGCCGAGGACGGTTTCGCTGGCGTTGCCCCAGTGGGCTGTTTTGCCACCAACGCCACTGGGCTGTTCGACATGATCGGCAATGTTTGGGAATGGACGGCAGATGCCCAATGGGGGCCGCTGATCAGCCACGCCAATGGCGATCCGAGCCAATTGCGTAGCGCGCTTGCACCGTCGCGTCCCCAGGTCATCAAGGGTGGCTCCTACCTTTGCGCCGCGTCCTATTGCGCCCGCTATCGCACGGCGGCACGTGAGCGCCAGGATGCGGACCTGGCGACCTCTCATGTGGGCTTTCGCACCATTCGCCGTATCCCGCCAACAACCTTGACCCACTCCGAGTGGTAGGGTAGTACAAGCAGTCTGAATGCCCCCTCGCCAACCGGTTTGCCGGGAAACGAAGAGCGGGTCGCCCCAGGGTATAGGGGGCGACCCGCTCACGGTGTGTCAGCGTTCGTGGAGCCACCCACCCTCAATGTTTGGGTGGCGGGCCGCCAGGGGCCCATTTTTCCTGGTAGTGGAAGAGGAAGTACTGCGAGTTATCGGCACCGGGCGCTGCAACCCGCGCGGTCCAGCGCTCGTCATGCAGGTCCATGTCGGCGTCGTATTCCACGTGGCAGCCCATGGGGCTGTTGAAGTACCAGAACCAGTTGGACCCCAGCTGGTGACGCCCTGGCCCCCAGAACGACTCATAGCCTTTCTCGACGAAGCGGGTACCGGCAATCATCACCTCGGTTGGGCCACCCATGTGGAAGGTAAAGTGTTCGATACCTTTCATGAACGGCGGCGTCTGGATCAGGAACAGGGTGTGGTGGTCCTGGGTGCCAGCTGGGCGCAGGAAGGGGCCGGTGTCGACGAAGCGGTCGGTGCAGACAAAGCCCAGGCGGGTGTAGAACGCTTCAGCCTTGGCCTGGTCAGGCACGAAATAGACCACATGCGACAGGCTGCGTGGCAAAGCCGGCATGTCGTCGCTGGCGCCCAGCGAGTTGATGGCACGGCCCAGCTGTGCGCCGGGGGCGTTGCTTATTTCGCCGGGCATCGCCAAAGGGCGGCGCAGGGTGATGCGAAAACCCAGGGCGAAGCCCATGTCGTCCACCACGCGCAAAACGCCGTCCTCCCCACGCACAACGGTGCGGTCCTTGGAAAGTTCGGCCTCGATGGCCTGCAGGGTGGCTTCGTCGGCTACGCCGTAAACGGTTTCGCGCAGGGTGTTCGCGGTCTCCATGGCCTTGGGCAGGCGTGGGTCGTCGCGGTGGCGAATTTCAATACCTGTGCCGTCCAGGGCCTCGAGGTAGCCGCCGGCTTCGTCCAGCTTGCCCGGCTTCAAACCGTAGTCGGTGAGGTATTGCACGCAGGCGTCGACGTTGTCGACGCCGAATACAAGGTAATCAGGTCCGATGATTTTCATGGTCGGTTTCTCTTCTTGTCTATCAGGCGGTACGACCACCGAGGTTTTCGGCGACCCAGTCGGCGATGTACTGGCCGGCGTTAATGGAGTTATCGAAGCTGGAGTGCTGCACACCGCCTTCGCGCGGGGTGAAGATCTTCAGTTCGCGCTTGGGGCTATTGACCAGTTGTTCGTAGGTGCGGTGGGCCCATTTGAGCGGGATCTGTGAGTCCTGCTCGCCATGGGTGACCAGGAACGGCACCTTGATCCGCTCCACGACGCCGTCCAGGTGGACGTTTTCGGCGATGGTCATGAATTCGTCGATGTTTTTGCCGCCCCAGACCCAGCGCACGTGCTCCCAGTAATGCGGCACCGGGAAGCTGCCTTCGCGTTCCAGGCGGCGCTTTTGCACGTCGCGCCAGTCGTGGTTGGCGCCCCACACCACGCCACAGGCAAAGCGCGGCTCGAAAGCCACCACACGCGGGCAGTAGTAGCCGCCCAGCGACACGCCTTCGCAGCCGATGCGCTTGGGGTCCACATCCGCACGGGTTTCCAGCCAGTCGAACACGCGGCTGCCCCAATGCTCGGCGTCATAACGGGCTTTCAGGTCGTGCAGGCGCAGCGCTTCGCCGGTGCCCGGCTGGTCGATCACTAGCGATGACACGCCCCGCTTGGCGAGCCAGGCCGGTAGGCCAACCCGGTATTTCATTTCTTTCGTGGAATCCAGGCCGTTGAGTTGCAGCAGTAGAGGCGCCGGCCCCTGTACGCCTTCGGCACGGATGAATAGCCCGGAAATGACTTTGCCCTCATAGGGGATCTCGACCCGCTCGCAGTTCTCCCCGTACAGCGCGATGCCGCGGGCGAAGGTGTCGAGGAAGCGTTGGTAAAGCTCCATGCGACCTGGGGCGCCGTGAGCTTGCAGGCGTTCACCTGTGAGGTAGTAGGTTGCGGCACGGTTGTACTTTTCGCCGGCCGAAAGCAGGCGGCCTTTCTCTTCGTCCTCGCGGGCCAGGTCGCAGAGTTTGTCGGCCGTTTTCGACCAGGCTTCTCGAAAGGCGCGGGTTCCGTCGGCGTCAGGTTGCTTGGCGGCTTCCTGAAGCGGTTCGCACATTTCGACGATTTCACCGATGCGCGCGCCCATCTCGATAGCGAGGTTTACCGAGAGGTTCCAAACGTAGTTGGTGGGGAAATAGCGGAACATATTGTTGTTTTTCCTTCTTCTGGTCCTGGCCGCCATCGACCCTGCATAGCGAGGGCTATCGCCCGAGGCGCTGTTCGCAGATCGGCAGGGCTCAAGTCGGGCAACCCGGTGTGAACGCTCCCGCATCAAGCAGTGGCGCGGGCGTCGGCCGCCCCTTGGGGCAGCTTGCGCAAGCTCGCATGGGCCAAAGGATTGGACAAATCGCTTGTTCGGATGCCAGCTATCGGATTGCGAGATACCTGGCGTGCCGCCGTGACGGCAGGCATGGCGAACGCTGAGGGCACGCATCGCCAGTATCGATTGGTTGGCGCATCCGGGATGGGGCCGTAGCAGGGCCCCGAATGCCGAGGGGCTCAAGCGGTAACGGCAGACTCTGGGCGGCTGACCATCTCCGTCAGCTTTTCGCGCAGCCAGCGCAGCATGGGGTCACGGTCCAGGCTGCGGTGCCAACTCATGTATTCCTGCATGGCCGGCAGCTCCACCGGCGGCGGCAGGATGCGCAGCGGCAGGTTGCGTGCATAAAGCCGTGCCAGGCGGCTGTGCATGGTGGCGATGCGTTGGGTCCCAATGACCAGTTGCGCCAAGGTATTGAAGTCGTGGGTGATGACTTCCACGCGGCGTTTGCAGCCGTACTGGCTCATGAACCACTCCTCTATGCCGGGCGTACGGCTGCGCCCGAAGGCGACGCCGACATGCCCCAGCTCAAGGTAGCGTTCCAGTGTCAGGCGCTCGCCGATGCTGTGGTTCTCGGCGCACACCACGCAGACGTGCTGTTCGTCGAACAGGAGCTGTGAGGGGTGCTCCTTAACGATGAAGTGCTCTGGCGCGATCATCAGGTCCACTTCGCCGCGCATGAGCATTTCCATGGCGGTCTGGCCGGGGCTGATGAGTTCGAAGGTGATGTTCGGGGCTTCGTGGTTGATCTCGCGAATCGCCTCGGCGAACAGCACGCTGATCAGGTAGTCCGAGGCCATGATGCGGAAGTGACGTTTACTCTCGGAGATGTCGTGCACTGGTTTGGCGGTGATGGAGGTCTGGATTTTCAGCAGTACGTCGCGAACTGGTAATGCCAGTTCCTTTGCCAGTGGGGTGGGCATCATCTTGCGGCCCACCTGCACTAGCAGGTCATCTTCGAAGTAGGTCCGCAGGCGTCCGAGCACACCGCTGGTGGCCGATTGGGTCATGTGCAGGCGGGCGGCGGCACGGGTGATGTTCTGCTCTTCCAGCAGTACATCCAGCGCCACCAGGAGGTTCAAATCCAGGTGTTTAAAGCGCATCACGGGCATCTCTTGTTGTATTTATTTTCGCGATACCCTGCATCCCGACTAACGATTAGTCAAATTGTTCCTGCCTTCCTAGCCTGTGCTCCTAAGGGCCCCTCTGTTGTTGTGCTACCCAGCCGCGCTGGCGTGGTCCCGGTCAAAACACTGTTAATGCTCGGGTTGTCACGCTCGCGATCGACCCTGCGCTCCCACAACAAGAACAAGGATTCATCCATGAGCAGCGATATCAGCAAGGTACTCGTAGTCGGCGGCGGGATTGGTGGCCTCTGCGCGGCCATCGCATTGCGCCGCCAGGGCATCGCGGTGGACCTGGTGGAAATCAAGTCCGAGTGGACCGTCTATGGTGTCGGCATCATTCAGCAGAGCAACGTGGTGCGAGAGATGGCCCGCCTCGGCGTGCTCGAAGGCTACCTCGAAGCAGCCTATGCCTTCGAGGATGTTGGCATCTACGATCTGCAGGGCAATGCCCTGGTACGCATCCCAGGCCAGCGCCTGGCCGGCCCGGAGTATCCCGCCAACGTCGGTATCTCGCGCCTGTCTCTGCACCAGGTGCTGAGCACCACTGCGATCGACCTTGGCACCCAGGTACGCCTTGGCTTGTCGGTAGATTCCTTCCAACAAGACGCGGCCGGCGTGGATGTGAGCTTCACCGATGGCAGCGCTGCTCGCTACGACTTGGTTGTGGGGGCCGACGGCGTTTATTCGAAGATTCGCGGCATGCTCTTTGGCGACACCTACAAGCCGCGTTTCACCGGGCAGGCCGTGTGGCGCTACAACTTTCCTAGACATCCTTCCATTGATCATCTGGCGAGCTATGTCGGTGCTGAGGGCAACGCCGGCCTGGTACCGCTGTCCGACGAGCTGATGTACATGTTCTCCACCTCTCACGAGCCGGGTAACCCGCGCTATGAGCCGGCACAGTTGGCCGAACTGATGCGTGACCGCATCAGTAAGATCGCAGGCCTGGTGGGCGAGTTGCGCGAGCAGATTACCGACAGCAGCCAGGTGGTCTACAAACCCATGGAAGTGGTGTTCGTCGACGAACCTTGGTTCAAAGGTCGTGTTCTGCTGATTGGCGACGCGGCTCATGCAACCACGCCGCATCTGGGGCAGGGGGCCGGGATGGCAATCGAAGACGCGCTGGTTCTGAGCCTGGAGCTGTGCGGCAGCGGTTCGGTGGAGGAGCGGCTTGAGCGTTTCATGACGCGCCGCTTTGAGCGCTGCAAGTACATCAGCGAGAACTCGATCATGGCCGGGGAGAGGGAAATGGCCCGTGACGCGACGTTCGATCGCATCGGGCTGACCAAGGCGATGCTCAAGCTGACCGCCGAACCGATCTGAAACTGCTAGCCGTGGCGGCTATTCCGGTGTTTACGCGTTCACCCCCTGAGTTATCGAGGTCTCTGTGTCCCAGGATTTGACATTGCTCTGCCGCGACGCCCAGTTGCAGGAAGGCCTAGCACGTGGGTTCGACCCCTGGGCCCAGGGGCGTGACACCGTGCTTGCGTTGCGCTGGCGTGGCCAGGTGCGTGTCTATCGAAACCTGTGCCCGCACCTGGACGTGGCCATGCAGTACCGCAAGGACCGCTTCATGTCTGGCGATGGCCGGCACATCGTCTGCTTTGCTCATGGTGCGCTGTTTCAGCCCGACAACGGCTTCTGCGTGCTCGGCCCCTGTCAGGGCCAGTCGCTGCAAGCACTGAGGGTAAAGGTCGACGTTTCGGGAAACGTATGGCTGGAGGAGGGTGGCCCTCGGGCAAACGATGAGGCTATTGCGTGCGCTTCCATGGACTAGACCTGAACCTGCTGGTGGTGCTGGACGCTTTGTTTGTCGAGCAGCACGTCACGCGTGCCGCGGTGCGCCTGCACCTGACCCAGTCAGCGGTCAGCGCGGCCCTAGGTCGCCTGCGGGAGCATTTTAACGATCCGCTGTTTGTCCTCGTGGGCGGCGCCATGCTGCCCACGGCGCTGATGCAGTCACTGCACCCACGTATCGACCAGGTACTGGAAAACGCGCGGGGCATTGCCTTCGCCAATGCAAGCTTCGACCCGGGAGCGGCGCGCCGCAAATTCCGCATCATTGCGTCGGATTATGTGATCGCGGTGCTCATGCCGGCGCTAATGCGACGGTTGGCCAGCCTTGCGCCCCAGGTCGACTTGCAACTTCTCACGCTGGTGCCGCTACGCGGTGCCGAGCCGGGCAGCCTGGTGGATGAGGCCCTGGAGCACCGGCACTGCGACCTGGTGATCCTGCCGCTTGCCCATGGCTCGGCGCGTCATCCGCAACAACCGTTGTTCGAAGACAGCTTCAGCGTCATTGCCTGCAGGGATAACTGCGCCCTGATGGACGGCCTCACGCTGGAGCATTACTTGGCAGCGCCACATGTGGTCCGCGAGACCGGCGCAGGCGCCCAGGGCAGCATGGAAGCGGAATTTATCGCAAGCCAGGGGCTGACGCGGCGGGTGGCTGTGGCTGTGGACCAGTTTGCGTTGATACCGGAATTCATCGTTGGCGGCCCCTGCCTATCGACCCTGCACAGTCGCCTGGCGTACCTCTACGCGCAGCGCTTTCCTCTGCGCCTGCTGCCACCACCACTCGCCATTCCCGCCACTCTGCAGGTGATGCAATGGCACGCCTACCAAGACAGTGACCCGGCGCTGGTCTGGCTGCGCCAGTTGTTGGCGGAGTTGGCGGGCTGACCACGACCGCTATCAATTTCTGTCATGGCCGGCTAGCAGGAAACTTCACTTCCTCAGGCATTGGCTGCCCAATACCGTGTCGGTACGACAACAACAGGACAGACCGCCATGCCCAGACGCCACGTTCACTGCCAAACCCTCTTTACTGGCCTTGAGGACCAGGCTCGCCACGACCAGGTGCTGATCATCGAAAAGGGTGTGTTCACCCATGTCGGCCCTCGTCAGACCGCTCCTCAGCCATTGCCTGGCGAACGCGTGATTGACACTGGCGGACACTTCGTCATGCCCGGCCTGGTGGATGTCCACACCCACCTGGTGTTCGGCAACGCCAAGAGCGAGGAAGACATCGACCTGCACGTCTCGCCGGAATTTCGCGCCCTGCGCGGTCTGTTTTTTACCCAGCATGTACTGGCCGCCGGCTACACCTCGGTGGTGGTGCCGGGTGACGCCGGGCATTGCAGCATTGCCGTACGCAACGCTATCAATGCCGGTATGTTCACTGGCCCACGCATTGCCGCCAGTAGCAATGTAATCGCCAACCGGCAGAGCCTGAACGATTGGTTCCCCAGTTGGGTCGGTACGCCTGAGTATTTCTCTGGCCGCCTGTGCGCTACCCGCGACGAGCAGATTGCGGAAATCCGTCGCCAGGCCAAGGACGGCGTGGACCTGATCAAGATCGCTATGGACGGCCCGCACATGCGTCCCAACGGGGAACATATCGCCGCGTTCACCCAGGACGAAACCCGCGCGATGGTCGAGGAAATCCATCGCCTCGGAAAAAAAGTCGCCGTGCATGCCTATGGCCGCGAAGCGGTGCTGTATGCGGCGAAGGTGGGGGTGGACGTGATCTTCCACGGTTTTTTCCTGGACGATGCCTGCATCGAGGCGATACTCGAATCGGGTAGTCACCTCGCTCCGACCTTCACCATGCTCGCCAACAACGTCGAATTTGCCGAGGATTACGAGCCTTCGACCCGCTGTGGTTACGCTGCGATGCAGCGCCGTGTGATCGAGGTGGGTTGTCGCAACTTGCGCCGCGCCCGCGAAGCCGGTGTGCCGTTCATGACCGGCAGTGACAGCGGTTTCGCCATCACTCCCTACGGTGAATGGCACGCCCGTGAAATCGAGATTTTTGTCGACTGGTTGGGTTTCAGCCCTGCCCAGGCATTGCGCGCGGCAACCTCGGTTGCCGCGCGGATGATGCCCGTGTCGCAGCAGGTGGGTGCCATCGAGGTGGGCCGTCGCGCCGACTTTATCTGTGTTGATGGCTCCCCCCTGCAGAACGTCTCGATTCTTCAGGAGCGCGAGCGCATACGTGACGTGTACCTCGGCGGGCATCGCGTGGAGGCCCAGGTGCCGGGCTACGATCCCTACAAGGTCAGTGACTTCAACACGGTGAAATGGGCCGAACTTCACACCCGGCAACGGGCTATGGAAATGGGTAAGCGCAGCACACCTGGATCTGTACCAGAGCAGAAGGTAGGCCGGCATGAATAAGCTCACCCTGGAACTGGCGTCGCGGATGGTCGACACGGCGCTGGCAGAGGGCCGGCGGTTAGCCTTGCAGCCACTTTGTGCTGCGGTACTGGATGCCGGTGGTCACCTGCTGGCGCTCAAACGCGACGAGCGCGCCAGCCTGCTGCGTCCGCAAATCGCGTCGGGCAAGGCCGCCTCAGTGCTCGGCATGGGCTTTGGCGGCCGCGAACTTGCCCGTCGTGCTGCCGCGCTACCTGCATTCTTCAATGCATTGAGTGACCTGGCCGGCGGCAACATGGTTCCGGTGCCCGGCGGGGTGCTGGTGCGTAACGGGGCAGGGGAGGTCATCGGCGCTATCGGTATTAGTGGTGACAGCTCCGACAACGACGAACGCTGTGCGATTGCCGGCGTGCTGGGGGCAAACCTGATGCCCGACAGTGGGGCGTGTTGATAGGGAAAAAAGCCACTTTTGCCCCAGCGGCTTGGGTGGCTTTTCTCATTTCATACGCTTATTGGGTGCGCTCAGTCTCGGATATCTGAAAAAGTTTCAGTCTGAATCAGTGTCAAGACGGGGCCCACGCGGGCCCCATCAAGGCATTACTTACGCAGCTTGTATGCGATGATTTCGTCGCTGGTGCCGGTTTCCATGAAGGCGTGGCCGGACGCTGAGACGAGCACATACTGCTCACCATCAACCTCGTAAGAGATCGGGTTGGCTTGAGCGCCCGCCGTCAATACGTCTTCCCACAGCACCTCACCGGTAGCCGTGTCGATAGCACGGAACAAGTTGTCAGTCGCAGCGCCAACGAAGGTAAGTCCACCTGCGGTGACCACCGTTCCGCCATTGTTTGGCAAGCCGATATTCAGTGGCAGATGCGACGGGATGCCGAACGGCCCGTTGCGACGCGCGGTACCCAGCGGCTCGTCCCACACGGTCTTGCCGGTATCCAGGCTGATTGCACGAATTCCGCCATACGGTGGTGCCGAGCACGGTACGCCGGTGCCCCAGTTACGCCATCCCGCATTCACACTGATCGCGTAAGGCGCGTTGACCTGCGGATAGGTCGATGCTCCACTTTCGCCCTTGCCCGATTTGCTGCCAGCCTTGTTCAGCGAGGTCTCATCAACCTTTGGCGCATAGATAGGTTTGAGCCCCATCTTGTCTGCTTGTTCACGCGGTATGAGCTGGTTGAGGTTAGGAATGTCGTTGTAATTGGCGATTAGCAGTCGTCGAACTGGGTCGATCGCGACCGAACCCCAATCGGAGCCACCGTTGTAGCCTGGGTATTGAATCCAGGGACGATCCACCGATGGCGGCGTCAGGTAGCCTTCGTAGTTGGCCTGGCGGAACTGGATGCGGCACATCAACTGATCGAGTGGTGAGAAGCCCCACATGTCCGCTTCGGTTTTCGGCGCCTTGCGTAGAGTGTGCCACTCGGAGGTAGGTTGAGTATTAGCCAGGAATTGGGGTTCAACGGAGCCGCCTTTTGGTGCCTTGACTTCACCAATCGGAACCAGAGGCTCGCCAGTTGCGCGATCCAGGATGTAGATGTCACCCTGCTTCGTCGGCAGCAGCACTGCAGCCACTGGTTTTCCGTCCTTATCAGGGAAATCAAGAAGGGTTGGCTGACTGCCCAGATCATAATCCCACACATCATGGCGGATGGTCTGGAAGTGCCATACGTCCTTGCCCGTCTTCACGTCGACGGCCACCAGTGAGGTCGAATACGTGTTTTCTTCCTCGCTACGGTTGGAGCCGAAGTAATCAATTGAGGAGTTGCTGATCGGCAGGTAGACGTAGCCAAGCTGCTCATCGCCCACTGCAGCCGTCCACATATTCGGGGTGCCACGGGTGTAGGTGCTGCCTTCGGCTGGGCCATGAACGTTTTCAGGGTTACCCAGATCCCAAGCCCAGGCCATTTTCCCGGTGATCGCGTCGTAGCCGCGAATCACCCCAGAAGGTGCATCCTCGTCCTGACCGTCGCGGATTTGTGCTCCCGTGACCACCACGCCATTGACGATGGTAGGTGGCGCTGTAACCGCATACCAGCCGGGGACTTTTTTGCCCAGACCTTCCCAAAGATCTACGGTGCCGTTTTGCCCGAAGTCCTTGCAAGGCTCGCCCGTGCGCAGATCTACAGCTACCAGCCTCGCATCCAGTGTCGCTTCTACCACACGGCTGCGGCATTGTGCGGACTCAGGGATCTCTGGCGCGGTATACACCGCTACGCCGCGGCATGCTGCTGCGTGAGGAATGGCCTGATCAGGAACTCCAGGGTCGTGAAGCCAGTTTTCCTTGCCGGTTGCAGCATTGATCGAAATAAGGATGTTTTTAGCAGAGCACATCAGCAGGTCGTTGCCGACCTTGACCGGGGTTGTTTCAGGCGAGTACCGACTGCCAGGATTCGGCAAGTCCCGTGTGTGATACACAAATGCGCGCTCCAGGCGCCCGACGTTTTCTGGGGTAATCTGCTTGAGTGGGCTGAAGCGCTGAGCGTTGTGATCGCCGCCATAGAATGGCCAATCGCTGCCTACCTGAGGCATCTGCTGAGCTTGAGCGAACTGCATCTGAAGCACGCAAGAAATGGCGAGCGCCAGCGCGCTTCTGCATTTGACTGTTAGGAACATTACAAACCTCTTTACGCAGCAGAGCGGGGGGCGCGACGCAATGACGGCGACACGGCAAGGATCAACAACAGGATGACGGTGATTGCCACGAGACGTGGTACAAGCCCCCACCAGTTGAGTCCGACTTCCCATAAAGCCCAGACCAGTGTCAGGCCCCAGATCACGGCGAACAGGTACACAGCTGCTAATCGTTGCCTGCACAGCAGAACAGCGGTTACTACGCATCCCGCCCCGGTGAGGGCGTAATACCAGCTACCGCCCAAAGCCATCAGCCATACGCCTCCGCCAAAAAGGGCCATGCCAAATGCCCCCAGCGCCAGGGCTAACACGACGGTCGCCAGCCGCCATTTCCCGCTGTGACCAGCCGAGGCCCGGCCGTTGCTGCGGGATTCACTACTACGTTGATTCATGACGCCACTACTTCCTTCATTTGCTATTGATTCAGGCCACGGCCTGTTTGCCGGAGGCTGTAAAGCCGATGGGCCGACGTGTGCAGAACATCGAGAGGACTGAGCCGATCACAAGTAATGCGCCGACGACGACGAAGGCCAAGGCGAAGCTGCCAGAGCCGGCCACCACGTAGCCAGTCACGATCGGAGCGAGGAGACCGAACAGATTGCCGACTGCAGTGATAAAGCCAGCTGCAGTGCCGACATCGTCTTCCGAGCGCACCAGATCGTTGACCAGCGAGAGGTTCAGGGAAATCGCTGAGGCACAAGTGGCTAGCGAAAGCGTGATTACGAAAAGAATTGCCCAGGTATTGTCGATTGCAGGAACCAGGAAGATGATCGAAGACGCCAGCAAGACGCTGGCAACGACCATGCGCCTCTGTCCCGATTCTGCGGCCCCTGGGCGCATCACTTTGTCACTCCAGCGACCAATGACGATGGCAAGAATTGCAGCGCCCAGATACGGAATCGCGGTGTAGATACCGCTCGACATCACCGTCAGACCTTTCTCGGCTTGCAGATAGCTTGGCAACCAGGTCAGGAAGAAGTAGGTGGCATAGACCGCACATCCATGGGACAAGGCGATGGCCCACATGCTGCTAGAGCGAGCGAGGCCTTTCAGACCAAGGGAAACAGTCCGGGCAGGGTCTGCACTGGAAGAGACGCTGCCAGCGGCAATTTCTGCGCGTTCGGCATCCCCCAGCCACGGCGCTTTAGCGGGATGGCTGTACCACTTCAACCAGGCAGCCAGCCAGACGAAGCCCAATGCACCGGCCACGACAAATGCGATGCGCCAGCCGAATGTACTGATCAGCCAGCCGAAACCAATTGCACCAATGGCCGGCCCAACCAGGCTGCCGCTGTGGAAGACCGCAGTGGCCATACCGCGCTCTTTAAGCGGCATCCATTCGCGAATGACCCGGGCACCGGCGGGGTAGGTGGTAGCTTCTCCCATGCCCATGATCAGCCTGCAACTGAGCAAAGAGATGAAACCAGTCGACAATGCAGTGCAGGCCGTTGCAACCGACCAAACACCGATCCCATAACCATTAACCTTCTTGGGGCCGAAGCGGCCCACCAGATAGCCCATGGGGATGAGAGCGAGGAAATAGAGCCACACGAACGATGAGAAGAGGTATCCCATCGCAACTGGCGAGATATCGAATTCTTCCTTGAGGACTTTGGATGCGACTGAGAGCGAGACCCGGTCGACGTAGTTGATCAAGGTCAGGGTGAAGAGAAACGCATAGATCCATACACGTTTTTTCTTCAGGAGACTGGTGCCTTTTTGCATCGCCATCACCTTTGTACTTATTGGGACGATCCAGAGGAGTATCGGGCTGTACGGCACGAGCCCGCTCAACGAGCCCAGGCAGAAGGGCGTTCAACGTGAGCGGGTACCACCGTATGGTCAGAGAATGGTCAGCCTAGCCAGCGCTGAATGTTGGCGACCATGACGTCTTTGGAGATGCCGTAGCGGTCGTGCAATGTCGGCAGTGCGCCTGCATCCAGGAACTGATCGGGCAGCGCAACGTGACGTACTTCAGGCTGTACGCGGGCCTGCAACAACGCCATGGCGATGGCCTCACCCAGGCCGCCGATTTGAGTGTGGTTTTCCGCAATGACCACCAGACGGCCTTCGCGCCGGCATTGCTCCAGGATGGTCTGGACATCGAGCGGCTTAATTGTCGGAACGTGCAAAACGGCGGTGTCCACTTTGTGCTTGGCCAGTTCGTCTGCGACTTCCAGAGCACGCATCGTCATAAGGCCGGAGGAAATGACCAGCACATCGTTGCCATCTCGTAGGAGCTGGGCTTTACCGAGTTCGAATCGGTAATCGTACTCGTCGAGAATCAGCGGTACCCGCCCACGAGGCAGGCGCATATAGACAGGGCCGTCGTGCTCGGCGATCGCGGCCACGCACTGCTCGGTTTCCAATGCATCGCAAGGATCGATAACCATCATCTGCGGAATCGCGCGCATCATCGCCAGATCTTCTGTAGCCTGATGGCTCGGGCCGTACCCAGTCGTCAAGCCCGGCAGCGCTGCGCAGATTTTGACGTTCAGGTTTTCCTCAGCGATCACTTGATGAATGAAGTCATAAGCGCGTCGGGTGGCGAATACCGCGTAGGTGGTGGCGAAAGGCACGAAGCCTTCCTTGGCCATGCCGCCGGCAGCAGCCATGAGCAACTGCTCAGCCATGCCCATCTGCAGGAAACGCTCTGGATAGCGCTGGGCGAAAATGTGCAAGTCAGTGTACTTGGCCAAATCTGCAGTCATGCCGACAATGCGTGGGTTCTTTTGGCCTGCCTTTATCAAGGCGTGGCCGAACGGTGCTGACGTGGTGCGCTGACCCTCGCTTGCGATAGAGGCGATCATGGACGAAGTGGTGAGTTTCGGCTTTGTAGAGGAGGCGGCGTTCATTGTGGGCTCCGGGTCGCATAGATCTCGTCGAGGTCTGTAAGTGCTTGCTGCCACTCCTCGGGCTCGACCCTGATGAAGTGGTTCTTGTCCCGCTGCTCCAGGAAAGGCACACCCTTACCCATTAGCGTGTCGAACAGGATCACGCGAGGTTTGTCCCCCCGTAAAACCGCGAGCAATGTCGAACGCCTCGATCACGGTTTGCAGGTCGTTGCCGTCTACACGCTGTACATGCCAGCCAAACGCTGCCCATTTATCGACCAGGGGTTCGAACTGGAGGATGTCATGGGAGGGGCCATCAGCCTGCTGGCGGTTGATGTCTACCAAGTTGATCAGGTTGCCCAACTGATGATGCGATGCCGACATTGCTGCTTCCCACACCGCCCCCTCATCCAGTTCTCCGTCGGACATCGAGTTGTAGACGAAGGCATCGTTGCCCTTCATGCGCAGAGCAAGAGCTTGGCCTACCGCGATCGCCAAGCCTTGACCGAGTGAACCACCCGAGATCTCCATGCCGGGCGTATAGGTCGCCATCCCGGACATCGGCAGTCGGCTGTCGTCGGAGCCGTAGGTTTCTAGCTCTTCTTCTGGAAGAACCTCTGCTTCCAAGAGGGCGGCGTATAGAGCAATGGCGTAATGCCCGTGTGACAGTAGGAAGCGGTCACGACCTTCCCATTCCGGGTCATCAGCACGAATATTCATGGCGTGGCAGTAGGCGACAGCAAGCACGTCGGCCCAGCCCAGCGCCTGGCCCACATAGCCTTGGCCTTGAACCTCTCCCATGCGCAAGGCGAAACGCCGAATACGCCACGCGTGTTCCGACATCCTGGCCAAAAGCGGGTGGTGAATCTCGGTCATATTGTTCTCCATTGGTGACCAGCGATCCGGGTTTACTGACGCAACCTATTCATCAGTCAGCAACCGTATTGGGTAATGCCATGATATTCATGTAAAAATAGTGGCTCGACAAAAGGTTTAAATTCGTCAACTAATGAACTGGATTCATCAATGAAGCTTTTGAAACGGGTGCCTCTCCCTGCCCTCAGAGTTTTTGAAGCAGCGGGTCGTACCTGCTCTTTTGTCGAGGCAGCAAAGGAGCTCGATCTTTCCCCGAGCGCGGTCAGCCATGCGATTCGCAAACTGGAAGCGGCCGCAGGACTTACCCTCTTCACGCGGAACACGCGCCACACATCCCTGACGCTAGAAGGCGCCATGCTGCTGGATCACGTTCAGCGCGGGTTCGAAGAAATGAGTCGAGGCCTTGCGATCGCGACCAACGAGCCTGCGGTACCTCTACGTCTGCACACGGCGCCCACCTTCGCCAGCCAGTGGTTGGTGCCGCGGTTAGCGAGTTTCCTAGAAGACCACCCAGGAATTGATCTGCGTATTTCAGCGAGCACAGACTATGCGCTGTTCGATAACGATGATTTCGACCTGGACATCGTCTACGGTGAGCCCAGACCGTCGCCTCATGAGAAGACGCCGCTGCGCATCGAGGAGTTAACACCGCTGTGCAGCCCGGAGGTAGCCAAGCATCTGCGCACCCCTCAGGATTTATATTCTCAGTTCCTAATCCAAAGCGACGGTCAGTCCGTCCAGTGGAGAGGCTGGTTTGCAGCGAATGGAATGCAGCCACCGAGTAACTACGGCTTGGCGTTTGACCGGAGCTCTATGGGCATAGCTGCTGCTGCAGGAGGTCTGGGCGTAGTACTTGAATCTGATTTGTTAGCCGAGCAGGAATTGGCGAGCGGTCGCTTGGTCAGTCCGCTTCGCCATGTCAGCAATAGCGTTCGGTACGTTGGTCACTACCTAGTGCATCCACGCCGACCTAGGCAGCCTCATGCAGTTTCTCAGTTTAAGCAGTGGATGTTCAAAGCACTATCGGCTCAAGCAATTTGAGCTGCCGAAGCCCAAGGCGTTGACACTGGAGAATCAGACGGTGTGCACTGGCTTCTTGGAAATCCCCGCCGGCGGAGTCAAGCTAAGGCGATGAAGGAAATGCAAGCACCCTGGCTCGGCTGCTGCGGCAGCTATGCTCGTCGTCTCTAGTAGTGGGAAATGTGATGCAGCACCTCGATCACTTATCGTTGCACCTGTTCGTAATCATTTGCGAAGAAGGCACTATCGCCCGAGCCAGCGAGCGTGCATACATGGCGCCCTCCGCTGTCAGCAAGAGAATCTCGGATATTGAGGCGCGCTTTGGCATTACTCTGCTCAAACGCAGTAAGCGTGGCGTCGAACCTACCCCGGCGGGTGTCGCACTTTTGCGCCATGCACGAGGACTGACCCGCGCCATCGAATCTCTGCAAAGCGAACTGAGTGAATACGCGGACGGCGCACGCGGGCATGTGCGTGTGCTAGCCAATGTCTCGTCGATCATGGAGTTCCTTCCCGAGGAATTATCGGACTTCATGCTCGACAATCCGTTGATTCAGGCGGATATCGAAGAACGCTTCAGTCCGGATGTGGTGCGCGGGGTAGCGGAGGGCAATGCAGACCTGGGCATCTGCCGCAAGTCGATGGCCGTTGGCGACCTGGAGTTCGTCCCGTACCGGCAGGATCATCTGGCCGTGGTAGTTGGCGCCGATCACCCGCTGGCCGGGCGGGGCAGTATCGCGTTCGAAGAGACGCTGGATTACGAGCATCTGGGTTTGTCGGCATTCGCCACGCTCAATACCTTCATGCGCAACAGCGCTGAGGCGGCGGGCAAGGAATTGCGTTTTCGCTCGTACGTGTCGTCATTTGACGCGGCCTATCGTCTGGTGCAGTTCGGCCTGGGCCTCGCAGTGTTCCCGCAGGAGGCGGTGGCGCGCTATGCGCAGCTGTTCGACCTGAGAGTGATCCCGCTGACCGATGACTGGGCGCTTGGCGAGTTCGTCATTTGCATGCGCGACCGGCATGCCTTGAGCCTGTCTGCGCGTCGCTTGCTCGACCATTTGCTACTGCGTGCGCCGGCTTGGCAAACACGGAGCTGATCCATCGCGGCTGACGATGGATCAGCCCGTGAAACACGTCTTTTCTGCCTGTCGTCCTGCTCTTAGTCTGGCCCCACGCTTCAGACAGAGAGACCGCGATGACAACAATAACAATCAACGAAGTCGGCATGCGCGATGGCCTGCAAAGCCTGCACACGGTAATGCCGACTGCCGCCAAGCTGCGCTGGATTGATCGCGCCTATGCCGCTGGCGTGCGCCATATGGAAGTCGCCTCGTTCGTGCCGGCCCGGCTGCTGCCGCAGATGGCCGATGCCAGACAGGTGGTGGGCCATGCCCTGACGTACCCCGATCTGCTGGTGACGGTGCTAGCACCCAACCTGCGTGGTGCGCAGGATGCGCTGGAGTCAGGCGCCCAGCGTATCGTCGCGCCGGTATCCGTCAGCACCGCCCACAGCCTGGCCAACGTGCGCCGTACGCCGCAGGAAATGGTCGAGGAACTGGGGCGCATGTGCCAACTGCGCAGCGAGCTGGGGCGTCACGATGTGCAGATGATCGCCGGCATGTCAGTGGCCTTTGGCTGCACCCGCCAGGGCGATGTGCCATTGGCCGACCTGTGCGAGCTGACCCGCCAGGTGATCGAGGCGGGCTGCGACCTGGTCTCGCTGGGCGACACCACCGGCTACGCCAACCCCGGCCAGGTGGCTACTGTGATCCAGGCCGTTCGCTCCATTGCCGGCAAGCGACTGCGTGCCGCGCACTTCCACGACACCCGTGGCCTGGCCCTGGCCAACAGCCTGGTGGCGGTGCAGCAGGGTATTCGCGAGCTGGATGCATCGCTTGCCGGCCTTGGCGGTTGCCCGTTCGCACCAGGTGCGTCGGGCAATACGGTGACCGAAGACCTTGTGTTCATGCTGCAGAGCATGGGTTTTGACACTGGTATCGACCTGCCAGCGCTGATCGCTTCCCGCCAGCTGCTGCGCGAGGTGCTCCCGGATGAACCGCTTTACGGCGCTATTGCCCGCGCCGGCCTGCCGCTCAACTACCGAAGGAACGCGTAATGTCCAGACTCCCCTTGGACGGCATTCGTGTCGTCGAGATTTCGCACATGGTCATGGGCCCCACCTGCGGCATGATCTTGGGTGACCTGGGTGCCGAAGTGATCAAGATCGAACCCACCCGCGGGGACGGCACTCGCCGCTTGCTCGGGGCGGGGGCGGGGTTCTTCCGCACCTTCAACCGCAACAAGCAGTGCATCGCCGTCGACCTCGACACCCTCCAGGGCCGTGAGGCGGTGCTGACGCTGATCGACAGCGCCGACGTATTCATCGAGAACTTCAAACCCGGGCGCATGCACACACTGGGCTTCGACTACGCCACGCTGCGCCAGCGTAATCCACGGTTGATCTATGCCTCGCACAAGGGCTTCCTCAGTGGCCCGTACGACAACCGCCTAGCCTTGGACGAAGTGGTGCAGATGATGGCCGGCCTGGCCTACATGACCGGGCCGGTGGGCCGCCCCTTGCGCGCCGGCAGTTCGGTAAACGACATCATGGGCGGCATGTTCGGCGCCATTGGTGTACTGGCCGCGCTCAACGAGCGCAACACCACGGGTGTGGGCCGCGAAGTGCAGAGTGCACTATACGAAAACTGCGTGTTGCTCGCGGCCCAGCACATGCAGCAGTACGTGGTGACCGGCCAGGCAGCGGCGCCGATGCCCAACCGCATCAGTGCCTGGGCGGTCTACGACGTGTTCACCTTCGCGGGCGGCGAGCAGATGTTCGTCGCTGCCACGGGTGAAGGCCAGTGGCAGGCCCTGTGCCAGTTGCTGGGCCAGACCGCCTTGCTCGACGACCCGACCTTGGCGACCAACAATGACCGGGTATTGCAGCGGCCGCGGCTGCTGGCGCATCTGGCCGAGGTGTTCGCCAATCTCGATGCCCAGCAATTGGCTACGGAACTGGAGGCGAACAGTATTCCGTTCGCGCCGATCCGCCGCCCAGAAGAACTGTTCGACGACCCGCACCTGATCCAGAGCGGTGGCATGGCGAACCTGCTGCTGGAAGATGGCAGCAGCACGCCGATGCCCTTGCTGCCGCTGTCGCTGGATGGCCAGCGCCTGCAGCCGCGCCGGCCGATCCCGCGGATTGGCGAACACACGCACAAGGTCATGCGCGAGCTGGGCTATAGCGATGAACGCATCGCCGAGCTGTGTGCGGCGGGGGTGCTGAAAACCGACGACCCGGCCCAGGGAGTGCACTGAATGGCCATCTATCGATACGACACACTGACCCCGACCCTTCACCCGGAAACCTTCATCGCCGAGGACGCCACGGTAATCGGCGATGTCACCCTGGAGCAGGGCGTGAGCGTGTGGCCGCAGGCAGTGTTGCGCGGTGACAACGAGCCGATCCGCATCGGCCAGCACAGCAATGTTCAGGAAGGGGCGGTGCTGCATGCCGACCCAGGGTTTGCCCTGACCGTGGGTCGCAACGTCACCATCGGCCATCAGGCCATGCTGCACGGCTGCAGCATCGGCGATGGCGCGCTGGTCGGGATCCAGGCGGTGGTGCTCAATGGCGCGGTGATCGGCCGCAACTGCCTGGTCGGAGCCGGCGCCATCGTCACCGAAGGCAAGGTGTTCCCCGACAACTCGCTGATTCTCGGCGCGCCGGCCAAGGTGGTGCGTGAGCTGAGCCCCGAAGCCGTCGCCGGCATGCACGCCAATGCCGCCGAGTACGTGCGCAAGGGCCAGGCCTTCAAGGAAAAGCTCGTGCGCATTGGCTGACACGTTGTACGCGGCGCCCTCAACGGGCGCCGTCGCTCTCCAATAATTACAAAAATGGAGATTCACCATGGTTGCCTTGACTGGCGAAGTGGCGCGCGAGCGCGCCGACAGCCACATCGACGAACTGCTGCTTTACCGCCGCGTGGCTTGGCGCATCATGCCGCTGGCCATCATCTGTTTCCTTTTTTCCTACTTCGACCGCATCAACATCAGTTTCGCCAAGACTCAGATGCAGGCTGAGCTGGGCCTGAGCGACGCCGCCTACGGACTGGCCGCGAGCATGTTCTTCATCGGCTACGTGCTGTTCGAAGTGCCGAGCAGTTTGGGCCTCAAGCGCTACGGGGCGCCGGCCTGGATCTGCCGGATCATGGTGTCGTGGGGCCTGGCCACGGCGGCCCTGGTATTCGCCTACACCCATTACACGCTGTATTTCCTGCGCTTTCTGATCGGGGTAATGGAAGCGGGTTTCGGCCCGGCGATCCTGTTCTACTTGGCCTGCTGGTTCCCTAAGAAACACTTGGCAAAAATGAACGGCTTGTGGTTCCTTGCCGTGCCCTTGGCCGGGGCGGTGGGCGGGCCGGCTGCGGGCTTCCTGCTGGGAACCATGGATGGTGTATTGGGCCTGGCGGGCTGGCACTGGCTGTTTCTGATGTCGGGTTTGCCATGCGTGTTTCTGGGGCTGCTGGTGCTAAGGAAGCTTGACCGCGACATCGAGTCGGCCAGATGGCTTAGCCGCCAGGAGAAAGACCTGCTGGCGGAGAACTTGGCTCAGGACAGGCGCGTGCAGAAACCAATGCTGGGGTCGATCTGGCAGGTGCTGCTGACCCGCGAAGTGGCGATCATGGCGTTCATTTACTACGTGGTGAAAACTGCTTCCTACGGCCTGAACTTTTGGATGCCACACCTGATCAAGTCGTCCGGCGTGCAGGACATGCTGTGGGTCGGCGTGCTGTCGGCATTGCCGTATGCAGTGGCCTGCATTGGCATGGTGTGGCTGACCCGCCGATCCGACCGCACGGGTGAGCGTAAGCGCTACTTGGTGTACTGCCTTCTGGCGGCCGCTTGCGGTTATCTGTTGGCTTGCCTGTACTCCGACTCGTCGGTGGCCATGATGGCTGCGCTGGTGCTGGCCACCGCAGGCACATTCATCGCCATCCCGATCTTCTGGACAATTCCCCAATCGACTTTCTCAGGGCTGGCCATCGCCACGGGCACTGCGGCGATAAACTCGGTTGGCCAACTGAGCGGCATCGTCGCGCCGGTGATGGTTGGTAAAATCAATGACCTAACCGGCAGTAACTACATGGGCATGCTGTCGATTGCACCGCTGATCCTGATCGCTTGCCTGGTGGTGATGCGCTGCGTCAGAAATCCCAAGGCTTGAACAACAGCGCTTTCCAACAAGAACAACAAGGCGTAACCATGAATGTATCCTCCTCCCGGCGGGCATCGCTGATGCTCGCGGCGCTTGGCTGCGCGTGCCAGGCGGCCCAGGCAGGCTTTGCCGACGACGGCAAGGGCAGCCTGGAGCTGCGCAACCTCTACTTCGACCGCGATTTCCATGGTGATACCGCCAGCCAGTCGCGCCGCGCCGAGTGGGCCCAGGGCTTCATGCTCAAGTGGCAGTCCGGTTATTCCGATGGCGTTGTCGGCTTTGGCCTGGATGCAGTCGGTATGTTGGGCATCAAGCTAGACTCCTCGCCCGACCGCAGCGGCACCGGCCTCTTGCCGCGTGGCAGCGACAAGCGTGCAGCGGACGACTACGGGAAGGCAATTGCCACGTTCAAGGCGAAGCTGTCGCAGACTGAACTGCTGGTCGGTGGGCTAAGCCCGCAACTGCCGCTGCTAGCAGCGAACTACAGTCGCCTATTCCCGCAGTGGTTTAACGGGGTGCAATTGGTCAGCAAGGATCTGGACGACTTCACCTTCACCGTGCTGCAGGTGAATGCGACCAAGCTGCGCGACTCCACCGATTTCGAAGACCTGACGGCAATGGCGCAACAGGGCGCCTACCCAGCGACGGTGAGCAGTGACCGTTTGTATTACGCCGGGGCGGATTACCAGCCGCTGAAGAACCTCACCGTGAGCCTACACACCAGCGACCTCGAAGACCTGTTCCGCCGTGATTTTGCTAGTTTCAAGTATCGCGTCGCTGCGGGGCCAGGTGAGGTATTCACTGAGTGGCGCTGGTTCAACGCCCAGGATCAGGGTAGGGCGTTGCTAGGGGAGGTGGACAGCCGCACCCTGAGCACCAACTTCGGCTACAACCTGTTCGGCCATACCTTCAGCGGCGGCTATCAGAAAGTCAGCGGCGATACCGCTTACGCCTATGTGGGCGGCACCGATACCTACCTGTTCAGCGAACAACAGGTCAGCACCTTCGCCCTGGCCAAAGAGCGCGCCTGGATGTTGCGCTATGACTACAACTTTGCTGCCTTGGGCATTCCGGGTCTTACCTTTAACGTGCGATACGTGAAGGGTGACCAGGTTGATCCGCAGCGCATTGCCACAGCAAAGGGCAGGGCGCTCAAGGCGCGCGGGGGGGAGGGCGAGGAATGGGAGCGCACCACAGACATCACTTACGTGGTGCAGTCAGGATTCTTGAAAAACTTATCTCTACGTTGGCGCAATGCAAGCATGCGCTCTAATTTTGCCGATGCAGCAGACGAGAATCGGTTGATCCTTGGCTATGTAATCGAGTTCTGATGGCATTGCCGTATCCCTCGGATGACACACATTGGCTGACAAAGGCAGCGCAGGAGGGCGTGGAGAAAGGGCTTTCGCTACAGTAAGGCGGAAGTTCTGATACTTGAATTCGACGTATCGCTCAAGAGATCTGCTCTATGCATCCAACGACACTAGACGGACGCTATTTTGTCGTCGAAGGTCAGCCTATGATCGTCGTCGCCCCCAGGCTCTTCAGATACGCTTCTTCGCTGGATTTTCCGGTGGCGGCAGTGACGGTGTACCCAGCAGCTGCCAGAAATGCAGAGCATGGCGGTGTATCACACGCCTTGATGGAAGAGGTTGAGACCTTCTTCAACGGCTTGGCGATGCTTGATCACAAGCTTCGGTCGCTGAAGAGCAGTGTTAAATCGAGTCTGCGACTGGCAGTGCATCCCGCGTATGGAAATTTCCTGGCTCCAATGGCCATTGCACGCTTTCGTCAGAAGCTCGATGTGCCTGTATTCTTTGAGGTGTGCAGCTCAGCAAGCGCTTACCAACGGGTACACTCTGGTGAGATTGACTTTGGCATAGACGGTATATGCGACATCACCTTGGAGTCCCGTGTATTGGGCGGTGCTTCCTATGCGTCCGGCGTGTCCAAGATCGTCAGCTCAGCCATGACTAATCAGCTCGAAAACCGCACCTACCTGGTTGATGAGTTCGTGACGAACCGTTGGATCTGAGGCATGGAAAACCCCTCATCGGCTACGGGCTTCCTGTACCCTTTCCACATCCGATCTCGGCCTTGATCGTATGGGTTGAAGGCCAGCCTAAGTAGTGTCCCTTTTCGGTCACTCTCGCGGGCTCTAGTAGGGGAAACAGCGGAAAGGTGGTAAGCGTCCGGCAAACCCGTCTCGAAAGCTATTTTCTAGGAGTAGAGCGTACTGAGCGGCGGATTCTCGACCGCAATCAATTGTGATCGCGCCTCATCTCGGCCCACTCGATCAATGCCTGGATTGACGGCCCGAGTGCATGGCCGATCTGGGTGAGCTGGTACTCCACCCGGGGTGGCACCTGCGGGTAGACCGTGCGCAGCACGATGCCATCCTTTTCTAACTGCTTTAGCTGTTGAATCAGCATCTTCTGAATTGGAACGGGTAACATCGGCGGCACCATTGCTCGTAAGTTAAGAGCTGCTGGCCATGAGATTCGCGTGGCAAATTCTGGAGGTGTCAACGGAGTTCGTGCATTCGCCGAAGAAATCGGAGCAGAGCCTGTAGACATTCGGGGCGCAGTGGACGGCGCGGATGTGGTAGTGCTGTCGATACCTCTGCCAGCATTGAGCGCACTCCCTCCTGACTTATTTATCTCCGTACCGGATAGCATCCCTGTTGTGGATACCAGCAACTACTACCCTGGTTTGCGTGACCCGCGCATTGCTGAAATTGATCAAGGGATGACGGAAAGCGTTTGGGTGACGAAGCAGATTGGGCGACCGGTAATCAAGGCTTTCAACAATGTGCTCGCGTACACATTGGCAGAGTTGGGCGTTCCGGACGGGACACCAGGTCGTTTGGCAGCGGCGGTAGCGGGTGATGATGAGAAAGCCAAAGAAACAGTGATGACTCTGGTAGATCAGGTAGGCTTCGATCCGGTTGACGCAGGCTCGCTTGAGGAGTCCTGGAAGCAACAGCCGTCTACACCAGGCTATTGCTGTGATTACGATGCTGAGACTATGCGCAGAGCTTTATCAGCAGCTATCAGGGGGCAGGCAGCCGCTAAACGAGATCAATTGCCTGAGCATTTCAAGTGGCTCGGGCCGAACCCGACCCATGGCGACGTGATAGCCATGAATCGATCATTCAATCCACTCGACTAAGGTTTTTTGCTGAGCATGGAGCAAGCTCAAGAATGACTGATCGCTTGAGACGATGAATGACTCCAGCATTGGGGTAACAACTTTACAATCTCACTTGCCCGCTGTGTCGGCAGCCGAGTCCGCCAGTACCATCCATCAAAGGCAGCAGCGGACTCTGAGGGGTAATATCTGAATTCTGACTGCGTCTGAACTGGGCGTAACGACGGAAATAGGCCGCGAACTGAGCCGGTGAGGTCTGTTTTTTGCCTGTTGCTCGGGAACCCGCGCCGTCGGCTTTAAAGTTTGAAAACGTGAGTCTCTTAATCGATGTCCGCGCTGATTTCATCATGACTTAAAGCTCCTCAGGCGCTAGTAGAGCGACTAGTGCTAGGCAGGTCTGCGTTTTGAAAAACATAGCGGTGGCCGTGAGACGCACTTAGGTCTCTAGGACGCGGCGTGATAAGACCGCCGGCATTGAGCTGCTTGCTGGGATCCGGGCTTGGCCCAAGGTGAGCCGACGCTGGGGCCTAGGCTGTGGAGTGCCAAATTAACAAAAGAAATTGTAGACGCCAAAGGATGCTGGCGGAGGCAGTAGCCGTGAGGCTTGATTGTGAATTGGCTTGTACGCTGGATTACGCAATTGTGCCGATCGTCGAGCAGAGCACAGGCATGAGAAGGAGCGTAACGGCTTGATTCGAGGGTTGTATGGTCAATCGAGGCAAGTTTGGTTTTCGGGGGCTGGTGACAAACATGAGCACCTCTCCGCAACACTTCATTTAACATAATATGCATTATGCGCACACTCGTATAAACCCACACGCCCGTGGTTACCCAGATTCAAAACCAGTACCACGCCAGCAACCCACCCAACCATCCCATCCTTTGACCCTGGTTAACATCCCTGCAGATTCCCTCCACTAAAATCCGATCTCCGCACCCTTATGGGGATCTGGCATGACCATCATCGTAACCGGCGCCGCGGGATTCATCGGTAGCAACCTCGTACAGGCGCTCAACCAACGCAACCAAACCGAGATCATCGCCGTCGATGAACTTACCGCAGGCGACAAATTCCTCAACCTGGCTGACTGTGACATCGCTGATTACCTAGACAAGGATGACTTCCTGGACCGGTTTCGGCGCGGACAATTTGGCAACGTACGCGCGGTGCTGCACCAAGGCGCATGTTCCAGTACCGTCGAAGCCGACGGCCGTTTCATGATGGACAACAATTATCGCTACAGCCGGGACTTGCTGGAGATTGCCCAGGCGCAACAGGTTCCGTTCCTGTACGCCTCATCGGCAGCAGTCTACGGTGCTGGCCAGGACTTCCGTGAACAGCGCGATTGTGAGCGCCCATTGAACGTCTACGGCTATTCCAAATTCCTGTTCGATCAGCATGTGCGCCGGCAGTTGTCAGCTACGCGCAGTCAGGTCGTTGGATTGCGCTATTTCAACGTTTACGGGCCCCATGAGCAGCATAAAGGCGCGATGGCATCGGTCGCCATGCACTGTTTCAACCAGTACCAGGCCCGCGGCAAAGTCAGCCTGTTCGGCAGCTACGGCGGCTACCCCAGCGGTAGCCATTTGCGTGATTTCGTCTCGGTGGATGATGTGGTCAGGGTCAATTTATTCTTCCTTGATCACCCGCAACTGAGCGGCATTTTCAATGTGGGTAGCGGACGCGCCCAGTCGTTCAATGATGTTGCGCTGGCGGTGATCAACCGATTGCGCAAATACCAGGGCCAACCCCCATTGTCCTTGGAGATAGCCTTGCTGGAAGGCATACTGGAATACAGTGAATTTCCTGAACATTTGCGCGGCAAATACCAGTGTTACACCTGTGCAGACCTGGAGCGCTTACGCGATGCAGGTTACAAGACGGCAACATTGACGGTCGAACAAGGCGTAGGTCTGTATTGTGATTGGTTGCAGAGCCTGCAAAGCCCGCCGCCTACGCCTTTCAGGCAAGCGACGGCAGCTTGATGTTCGCAACTTCGTGACATAACTACGCTAAATATTCATTTAGTGTAGTTATGTTTAAACCCGCCTAAAGAGGCCCTGCCGATCACCACTGGTGGGTATAACTTGCCGTCAAAACGGTGCCAGGCGCAGGCAAATGGCTGGTGTTGTTACTGTTGCGCATCAGTTGACTGTACAGCGGATAGTAATAACGATTGAACAAGTTCTGGATGCCCACGCTGATCTGATCATGCTCACTCAGCTGGTATTGGCTGATGATATCCACCGTGGTGTAGCCATCTACCCTGCGTCTGCCAAAGCTTTCGACACCTTTGAGGCGGTAATCCTCTGCACCGAAGTAAGTCGCCTGCACGCGATGGCTCCAATCCTCGTCTGGCTTGTATTGAAGATACGCTGTCAGTTTCACAGGTGGAATGCGATAGCCTGTCATGTCTTGCCAATCGCCACCGTCTGGTTGCTCGCGCCCTTTCATCCAGGTGAAGCTCCCCCCTGCCCCCCAATGCTCGTCGCTGGTCAACCAGTCAGCGCTGCCTTCAACGCCATAGATTCGCTCCTGAGTGCGGGTCAGGATCAGGCCATTGTTGAAGCTCTGAACATCACCCAGTTTTGATGCGGTGTAGAAAACAGCCAGCGACGCCAGGGTCTCCTCGCCCAGCTCGCCGCGCCACCCGAGTTCGTAGTTATTGGTCTTGACCGGCTCCAGGTTGGACGAGCCAATATCGAAACCACGGCGTGCGTTACGCAGCTGCACGCCAATGTCAGGTAACTGGAAGCCTTGGCTGAAGGCGGCATAAACCGCCTGGCCGCTGACGGGCGAGTAAGTCAGGCTGATATTGGACAGCAATGCATCGTAATGCACTGTGCCGCCTTCCACCGTGGCGGGGTTGGCGGTGCTTGATTCAGACAGCGGAATGAAGTCCCCGTATTCGGCGGTGGCATATTCATAACGGATGCCGCCTTCCATGGACCACTGCTCGTTGAAACGGTGCTGTAACTGTGCAAACGCACCTACGCTGCGTGACGTCAGGTCAGGCATGTAGCTCAACTTGCCGATTTTATTGAATACCGTTCCGCCGCTCGCATCAAACGCTTGCGGGTCGAAGATATCGATCGGCATGTCGCTGCGCTCCTGGTTGAAGTCGCCGCCCCACAACAGTTCGGTATCTGCCCCGCCGATCGGGGTTCGCAAGGTAATGCGACTACCAACGACTTCGCTGTTCTGCATGACTTGATCGACATTGCGCCCACGTGTGGCAACGCCACGGGCATCGAAGGGCGTGAAGCGGGTGAAATAGTCGCGGTAGTAAAGCTGGGCATTGAAGGTTCCGCCGAGCACTTCCGAGTGACCGTATTCAAGGTTCACCAAGGTGTTCTTGATCTGGTTCTGTTCGTCGAGGGACAACCCGGACAACGGTTGTGCGGGTACGGAACCAGGTGGCAATCGGCTGACCGCTGGGTCGGCGGTATAGTCACTGTTTTGCTCGGCGTTGTAATGGCTGAGGGACAACTGAATACGTTGCAGCTCGTCGATGCGCCAACCCAATTTCCCGCCAATGTTGTAGGTGTTGGAATCGAACAGGTCACCTTGGCTAGGCTCGGGCGCAATGCGGTGCCCTTTGGCATCGTAAGAGGCGCCGATATGGCGTGCACCGAAATCGAATGCGTAATCCAGGGCACCCTGGGCGCCGGCAACATGATGCTGCAACTGCCCTCCCAGGCCATCGCTGTCCACTTGGCTCAAGGGCGAAACGCCCGTTAGCGTGGTCTCGGCCATTTGCTCGCCGCCAGCGGGCCGCGTGGTGATGGAGATGATCCCTCCCGTCGCACCGGCGCCGTAGATAGCGCTACTGCCGCGAATCACCTCGATGCGCTCGATCAATGCAGGGTCGATATTGGCCAAGTTCCGCGAAGAGTCGCGGTTGGTGTTCAGCGGCACGCCATCGACCAGGACCAGCATCGTACGGCCGCGCAGCGTTTGCCCGTAATCGGTGATGGTACGGCTGGAGTCGGCCATCCCAGGGATGCTTTTGGCCAGCAGCGTCGCCAGCCCATCAGAGCCCTGTCGCAATTGCTTCAGTTGCTCGCGTTCGATCACATTGACCTGGCGTGCCTGCGGTACTACACCGCTAGAAAGCCGAGAGGACGTGATCTCCGTGCCTGCCAGTTCAATGGTGCTGGCGGTCGTAGACGGCGCATTACCTGACGCTGCTTCGTTTGATGGTAAAACGATGAAAGTCCGCTCATCACGCGGCTGGACGACCAGCCCACTCTGCTCGAGCACCTGGCCCAGCGCCTGCTCCACTGTGTAACGTCCGTGCAGCGCCGGCGCCTGCTTGCCCGCAGTCAGCTCGCTGGAAAACAGCACTTGAGCACCTGTTTGGCGTGCCACTGCATTCAGCGAGCTTTCCAGCGTTGATGCAGGAATATTGAAATCGACTACTACCATGGTTTGCGCGAACGACCACTGGCTGGCCATCAAGGTGCTGGTCAAAATCGAGACGTGCCAAGGTGTACGCAGGAAGAGCTGACTCACTTGTTATTCTCCACTAGATGAGGTGCAGAGAGTTAGCCGCTTCGCGACGGCCCCAACCCTACCTCGTTGGAGAATTATTTTTTTCCGCTTGGGGCTGAATGCGTACGGCCCCGCCTTCCCTGCTCAGCTTAACCGGGAGAATCTCCGGCAGTAACGCCAATAGCGTTTCGACGCTGTCGCTGCTGAAAACACCTGAAAGCGGCAATTTGCCGACATCAGGGTCCGTCAGTTCGATCGGCTGGGCGTAATACCGTTGCAGTGCAGCAACCACCTCAGCCAGTGGCGTACCGGCGAAAACCCAGCGGCTTTCTTGCCAGGCGCTAGCGTCTTCGGCATTGCCTTTGACCACCTCACCGGGGACGCCCTGTTGCACGAGCACCTGCTGCCCAGGCATGAGCAGCGAGGTACGGTCCGCCGCGCGCCCTGTGACTGCCACCTTGCCTTGCGCAACGGTAACCCGCACGTCACCCGCGTACATGTTGACGTTGAATCGGGTGCCGACCACGCGTATGTCGGCGTTGCCTGCATCGACCAAGAACGGCCGATATTGCATGGGCGAAATGTCGAATAAGGCCTGGCCACGCACCAGTGCCACTTGCCGGGTGCGCAAATGCCAGCTGACGCGTACCTCAGTGCCCCCATCCAGCTTGATCTTGCTGCCATCAGCCAGCTGTACCGCCTGGCGTTGTCCCACCTGCGTGACAAAGTGTTCATTGCGGTACGCAGGATCCTTCCAGGCCACACCTGCGGCGAGGGCCAGCAATACAAGCGGGAGTACCTTGCTGCCTTTGCGGGGCTTGCGGGCAGGTGGCGAGCTGGGTAAAGGGAAGCGCTGCTTCAAGGTCTCACGACACGCGGCCAGCGCGTCATCGACTGCAGCATCGTCTTTGTTTCGTGGACGGCTCACTGCGCCACCTCGGATTGCAGATGTTCACGGCAAGCGATCATACCGACGCGCAAATGCTTTTCTACGGTTTTCAGCGAGATCCCCAGGCGCTGCGCGACTTCAGCCTGGGGGATCTCATGCAGCTTGTGCATGATGAACACGGCCTGGCAACGCGGCGGCAATCGGGAAATAGCCGCAATCAGCCTGTCCAGTGTCTTCGCCGCGTCGACATGGCGCTCCTGTGGCGCTGCGTTGCAGGCGACGTCGGGCAGTTCTGCCACGGCGACGATCAAGCTGCTGCGCCGACGCTCGCGGCGGCAATGCGAGATGGCGTTGTCGTGGGCGATCTTGCGTAACAGCGCCAGGGGCTTGCGCACCCCTTCTTTCTCGTCATCCTCCAGCAACTGAACACACAGGTCGTGAACGACTTCACGCGCGAACACCCGCTCGCCGAAGCGTCGGCGCACATGATCGACCAGGTCGTCGTAGTGACGGACCAAGGTGGCGAGCAAGGATGGCTTTGGAGGATCTGCCTGCACGGTAGCGATAACAGAGAGGAAATGAGATGCAAGTATAAATGGGAATGCATGTCATTTGAAAGCAGTGTCACCCGCCTCCGCCTACTTCTTAACTGAGCATGCGAACCGAGCTCACCGCATCAACCGCCATGTCCAGGTCGCTGCCGGCAAGCACCTGCGCGTAATACGCCTTCAGTTCGTCCTCCCACCCCGCCACCTCCACCAGCAGATGCTCTGCATGCTCCCGCGTCAGGGCAAAGTGCGCGTGATGGCTGAGCATATTCGCGCGGCTAATCTGGCTGCCTTCCCGGCCAACTGCCATGGCCAAGGTCTGTGCGGGGCCTTCTTCAAGCATGGGCAGCACGTCGTACATGGGCGACAGGCGCCATCCGCCGTCAACCCAGATCACCGCATGGTTGCGTGGATGGTCGTCGGAGTTGCCCACCAGGGCGTTGTAGCACATGCGCTTGAACAGCGCCTGCAGGTCGGTATCGGGCACACCCCGGCGGCGCATTTCATCGGCCACAGCGGCATAGCGCCAATCCCGATGGTGCGCGCCGTTCCACTCCGAATCCAGCAAGGTCAGCGCGCTGAGCATCGGGATACGTCGGGCACCTTGTGCTATGGGCGTGCGGTCGAAGCGTTCGATCAACAACGTCGAAGGGTTTTCAGCATGCAGCGCGGTCTTGGCCACGTTCAAGCCCTTCCCTGCGGCGAATGTCATGCAGGCGTATTCGATCGAGGGCAGATCGTAATGGTCGAAGCGATCCCGCGGCTTGGCCAGAATCAGCATACCGTTATCCTGCAGCGTACGTTTTGGCCGTGCACCTCCCAGAGCCGAACGCTGTTGGCGCACGTTGAGTGTGGCCACCGACTCGGCGTCGAGCTGGCCGTCGTACACCGCTTCACACGCAGCGACGAACTTGGCCAGGCCTTTCAAGGTCGGTACTGCGCCATCGCCTAAGCCGGGTGCGGGTGTTGTTGCGCCGCCTGCCATCAGGTTGCCTACGCGGTCGTTGTTGGGTGACTTGAGCAAGAAGTCGAGGGGGCCGAGTTCTTGGCCGTACGCCCGATGCAGCAGCCGCTCGCCCCAGCCATCGGGCATGGCGTCATTGATGAAGCCGGGTATGCCGCGGTTCTTGGCGATGCCGGTGTAGGCCTCGGCGCGTAACGGGTAATTGATTGGGTCGGGGACCCAGCCGCCGCGCGCGACGTGGTCAGGTGCATAAAGAAATTCACCGAGCTTGCCTTTGAGGGTCAGCCGGCCAAGGGTGATGACTTCACCTGTCTCGGGGTGCTCCATATAGATGTAGGCACGGGACATCAGAACTCCTCAGGCTTGGGTTTGGCCAGCCGCACGCGGCGGGATGCCAGGCTCTGGTGGGTATCATCGTCATCACTGAACCGAGTGATCTGGGAGGTTTGCTCTATGCCTTCCAGCGAGGCGAAAACGGTTTCGCTGATACCCAGGCGCCACAACACCAGCATGAATGAACGCAGGTCGACGAGCTCCGAGCCGCCTTCGATCTTGCGAAGGGTATGCGCGGAGACGCCGATGGCAGCGGTAAGGTCCGCTTGGCGCAGGCCGAGTGCCAGGCGCCGTGCCTTGACCAAAAGGCCGATTTTACTGAGGGTATCGGCACAAGCGACTGGAAAATAAGTCGTCATAAGGCACGCCATGGTTAACATTAACTGAGTTAAGGTTAACCATAGCACACTTAAAGATTTTATAATTGATGCATAATACTCACCATGGTAAGTATTATCGAAGATAAGGTTAACCAAGGTTAATCTTAAAAATCCCTATGCAAGGCCACCAAAGCGCTTGTAGAAGCTTTCATTCACGTCAGGCAATGGGCCGTCAGCCGTTTCAAGTGCACTGTTCAACCACTCTTCAGCCTTGGCAAACACCAGCCGATACAGGTTGCGACACAGCTGCCGTGCTGCCCTGCCCTCCCAATCACCTGGCAGCAACTCATCAGGCAGTTGCGGGTCGCGCAGCAGCAGCCGACGGTACTCGTGAATCAGTAGCGTGCGTGCCAGGAAGCAATCCTGCGCATCGAGCTGCGGCTGCTCTTTAAGGCCCTGCCACAGCGGCCTGAATAACTGGATGAATTCACTGTACTGCTGCCCCAGCTCGTCGATACGCCAACTCTCGCGCACTTGCGCGCGCATGGCCTTGGAAGCAAGCACTTCCTGGGTGTGCGTTTCAAACACGATGCTGTCATCACTGGCCTCCAGCTCGCGCAGGGTTGCGGCCAAGTCCGCGCGGTCAGCACGGGGGCAGCCCATCACGTTGGGCGCCATCACCCCGAAGCCCTGCCATTCCAGCTCCTCACGCAGGGTTTTGCGCTTGCCGGCTTCCAGTTGTGACAGCAGCACCAGGGTCCAGGCGCCATCCCATGCGGGTTGGCTGGGGCTGTAGACACGCTTGAACGCTTTTTCGAAGCGCCGACGGCCAGTGCCCGTCAGGCTGTAATAGCTGCGTCGGCCGACTTTTTCGGCGGTCAGCCAACCTTCCTTGGTCAAGCGGAAGATCGAGGTGCGGATCAGCCGTTCGTTGATGCCGATCGGCTCCAGCAGGTTGATCAGGCTGCCCAACCACACCGTGCCACCATGCGGTTCGATAGCGTCGCCGTACAGGGTGATGATCAGCGAGCTGGCGCGGATCGGCGTCTGTTCCTGAAAACGAGTGATCAGGTTGTTCAGTGGGGCAAGTGTGCTCATGGAGGAACTGTGTGCGGGGAAAGCACCGACTATACCTGCGCGGCGGGTTGCCTGGCCATTGCGTGACACGGACAGGCTCATGCCGGCGCCTTGCCTTTGGGCCGGATGCCGGAGTCACCCATACGCGGGCGACCCTGCTCGGCTTCGGTCAGCGGTGGGCATTCGACCAGCGCGGTCATGCAGCGCTGCGTCAGGTGCTGATACTCCGCCGTGCCGCGCTGCTTCCAGGCCAGCTCCTGGTCGGTCACCGGGCGCTTTACCTGTGCCGGGCTACCCACCACCAGGCTTTGTTCGGCGCATTCGAACCCCGCCTTGACGAAGGCCGTGGCAGCTACGATGCAGCGCGGGGCTACATGGGCGCCATCCATCACCACGGCATTCATGCCTACCAGGGCATCTTCACCCACGCGGCAACCGTGCAACACCGCGCCGTGGCCGACATGCCCATTGCGTTCTATGACCGTGTCGCCCCCCGGAAAGCCATGCATCACGCAGGTGTCCTGCAGGTTGGCGCCCTCCTCCAGCACGATGCGGCCGAAGTCGCCCCTGAGTGAGGCCAGCGGGCCGACGTAGCAACGAGGGCCAACGATGACATCGCCAATCAGCACCGCGCTCGGGTGCACATAGGCAGTTGGATGAACCACGGGGGTCAGGCCGTCTAGCCGGTAGCAAGGCATGGCGAAGCTCCTGAAATGATTTGAAATGTGACGAATCCTTGTATCACAAAAATGTAGCGCGTCAATTGTGCGAATGGCTGTATCGCTTTGTTGTCATCCTTAGTTGCATCCGTTTTTTGCAAAATAAGCCCTATTTTTCTGAGGATGAATCGTTAAATCACTTTTTTGAAGCGCTCACATTTCGCACAGAAATCACCACAAAGAGATACGTGAAACACTTTTTGATGTTGCTTTGGTGTATCGCATAAGGCATATACTGTCCGCACCTGAACGTGGTGCAGCCCACGTCCCTGCAAACAATTCCAAGAAATGCCGGCCAATCGATGTGCCGTGCGAGCAGCCAGAGGAACCCGATATGCCTCGTTATCTCGATGCGCAAGCGCCGGAGCACGGCGTCCGGCTCATCACCCTGCAACGGCCAGAAGCGCTGAATGCTCTGTGCACAGCGTTGCTGGCCGAGCTGGCCAGCGAGCTGGATGCCGCCGAGCGTGATGATCAGACCCATGCCGTGGTGATTACCGGCAGCCGCAAGGCGTTCGCCGCCGGCGCCGACATTGGCGAGATGGCCGAGCGCGACCTGGTCGGCATCCTCAATGACCCTCGCGTTGCTTGCTGGCAACGGATCGCCGCGTTCTCCAAACCGCTGATCGCCGCCGTTAACGGCTACGCCCTGGGCGGCGGTTGCGAGCTGATGATGTGCGCCGACATCGTCATTGCGGGCAGCGACGCCCGTTTCGGCCAGCCGGAGATCAACCTCGGCATCATCCCCGGCGCGGGCGGTACCCAGCGCCTGCTGCGCGCGGTCGGCAAGCCGCTGGCCATGCACATGGTGTTGACCGGTGAAGCCATCAGCGCCCAGCACGCCTTGCAAGCCGGCCTGATTAGCGAAATCACCCAGCCGGAACTGGCCGTGGAGCGTGCCGTGCAAGTGGCCCGCATTATCGCGGCCAAGGCGCCGCTGGCAGTGCGCCTGGCCAAGGAAGCCTTGCTCAAGGCCGGCGATACCGACCTTGCCAGTGGCCTGCGCTTCGAGCGCCACGCGTTCACCCTGCTCGCCGGCACCGCCGACCGCAATGAGGGTATTCGCGCCTTCCAGGAAAAACGCCAGGCCCGGTTCAAAGGCTGCTGAGCACCTCCCCATTCGACTGACCAAGCGAGTCTGCCATGACGTTCGAACACATCCTGTTTTCCATCGAGGACGGCGTTGCCCTCCTGTCGCTGAACCGCCCGGAGCAACTGAACAGTTTCAACACGCCCATGCACCTGGAAGTGCGCGAAGCCTTGAAGCAAGTACGCCAGAGCAAAGATGCACGGGTGTTGCTGTTGACTGGCAAAGGCCGCGGCTTCTGTGCAGGCCAGGACCTGTCTGATCGCAATGTCGCGCCAGGCGCCGACATGCCGGACCTGGGTGAGTCCATCGATAAGTTCTACAACCCACTGGTGCGCACCCTGCGCGATTTGCCGCTGCCGGTCATCTGCGCCGTCAACGGCGTGGCTGCGGGCGCCGGGGCCAATATTCCGCTGGCCTGTGACCTGGTACTGGCCGCCCGTTCGGCCAGCTTCATCCAGGCCTTCTGCAAGATCGGCCTGGTGCCAGATTCTGGCGGCACCTGGCTGCTACCACGGCTAGTCGGCATGGCGCGGGCCAAGGCGTTGGCGATGCTGGGCGAACGCCTTACGGCCGAACAGGCCCAGCAATGGGGGTTGATCCATCGCGTGGTCGACGATGCCGCGTTGCGCGACGAGGCCCTCACCCTCGCCCGCCACCTCGCCACGCAGCCCACTTACGGCCTGGCCCTGATCAAACGCAGCCTGAATGCCAGTTTCGATAACGGGTTCGACCAGCAACTGGAACTGGAGCGCGACCTGCAGCGCCTGGCTGGCCGCAGCGAGGACTACCGCGAAGGCGTAAGCGCTTTCATGAACAAGCGCACGCCTGCGTTCAAGGGGCGTTGAGCATGAGCGCACTCGACCGCAACACCCAAGTGGCCGTGATCGGTGCAGGCGCCATGGGCGCAGGTATCGCCCAAGTGGCGGCGCAAGCCGGCCACCCGGTCAAGCTCTACGACAACCGCCCCGGCGCCGCCGCCCAGGCAGTGGCGGGTATCGATCGTCAGCTCGCCCGCTTGGTAGAAAAAGGCAAGTTGCCTGCGGGCGAGCGGGAAGCGATCGTCGCCCGCCTGTGCCCAGCCGACACCCTCGACACCCTGGCCGATGCCCGCCTGGTGATCGAAGCCATCGTTGAAAAACTGTCAGTGAAGCAGGCCTTGTTGCACGAGCTTGAAGCGCTGTGCGCAGACGACTGCATCCTGGCCAGCAACACCTCGTCACTCTCGATCACCAGCCTGGCCGCTGGCTTGAAGCGCCCACAGCAAGTGGTGGGCATGCATTTCTTCAACCCGGCACCGTTGATGGCTCTGGTCGAGGTCGTTTCGGGGTTGGCTACCGACCCAGCCGTGGCTGCCTGCCTTTACGACACCGCCAAAGCCTGGGGCAAACAGCCGGTGCATGCCCGCTCGACGCCGGGCTTTATTGTCAACCGTGTAGCCCGGCCGTTCTACGCCGAGAGCCTGCGCCTGTTGCAGGAAGGTGCAGCCGATTGCGCCAGCCTGGATGCGCTATTGCGTGACGCCGGCGGCTTTCGCATGGGGGCCTTCGAGCTCACCGACCTGATCGGCCATGACGTCAACTATGCCGTCACCTGTTCGGTGTTCGAGGCGTTTTATGGCGATTTCCGCTTCCAGCCTTCGCTCGTGCAAAAGGAGTTGGTGGATGCCGGGCGCCTTGGCCGCAAAACTGGCCAAGGTTTCTATAGCTACGCCGAAGGCGCCGAGCGCCCGCAACCTACAGCGCTGCAAAGCACGGCGCAGGTTGAGTCCTGCGTTATCGAGGGGCATCTGGGCGCCATGCAGCCCTTGGTCGAGCGTTTGCGCGACAGCGGCGTCGCCGTGACCGAGCGCGCCGGCAGTGGCGTGATCCAGGTCGGTGATGCCACGTTGGCGCTTTCCGACGGCCGCCTGGCCACGCAGCGTGCCCGCGAAGAAGGCTTGCGCAACCTGGTGCTGGTCGATCTGGCCCTGGACTACAGCACGGCTTCCCGCATTGCGATCAGTTGGTCTGCCGACACCACCCGTGAGGCCCGCGACCAGGCCGTTGGCTTGTTAACCCGCGCCGGCCTGAAAGTGACCGCAGTCGCCGACCTGCCTGGCCTGGTCGTGCTGCGTACGGTGGCGATGCTGGCCAACGAAGCCGCCGATGCCGTGTTGCAAGGTGTTGGCTCGGCAGCCGATATCGACCTGGCCATGCGCGCCGGCGTGAACTACCCCTGCGGCCCGCTGGCCTGGGCCTCGCGCATCGGCATAAGCCAGACCTTGCGTGTACTCGACAACCTGCAGCGCAGCTACGGCGAAAGCCGCTATCGCCCTTCCCTGCTATTGCGCCGCTGCGAAGCCCAAGGAGGCAATCTGCATGACTGAAATCGAGCTGGCACAAGCCTGTGCCGATGCCATGTTTTCCCGCGATCACGCCACCCAAGGGCTGGGCATCAGCCTGCTCGAGGCCGGCCCTGGCCAGGCGCGCCTGCGCATGCCGGTGCGCGCCGACATGATCCAGGGCCATGGCACCTGCCACGGTGGCTTCCTGTTCGCCCTGGCGGATTCGGCCTTCGCCTTCGCCTGCAACAGTTACGACCAGGCCACCGTGGCCCTGGGTTGCAGCATCGACTACCTGGCGCCGGCACTGCGCGACGACGTGCTGACCGCCACGGCCAGCGAAGTCAGCCGCAAAGGCCGTACCGGCCTGTATGACGTTCGCATCGAGAACCAGCGCGGTGAGCTGGTGGCGATGTTCCATGGCAAATCCTACAAAGTACGCGGCACGGTGCTCGCGCAGGAGACACAAGATGACTGAACACACCCTGGCCGATGCGCTGATCATCGACGCCGTGCGCACGCCGATCGGCCGCTACGCCGGCACGTTGAGCGGCGTGCGCCCCGACGACCTGGCCGCCATCCCGCTCAAGGCCCTGATCGCCCGCCACCCGGAGTTGGATTGGGCAGCAGTGGACGACGTAATCCTCGGTTGCGCCAACCAAGCCGGTGAGGACAACCGCAACGTTGCCCGCATGGCCAGCCTGCTGGCGGGCCTGCCGATCGAGGTGCCGGGCACCACCCTCAACCGCTTGTGCGGCTCTGGCATGGACGCCATTGGCAACGCGGCCCGTGCCCTGCGCTGCGGTGAAGCCGGGCTGATGGTGGCCGGCGGCGTGGAGTCGATGTCGCGCGCGCCGTTCGTCATGGGCAAATCGGAGCAAGCCTTTGGCCGCGCCGCCGAACTGTTCGATACCACCATCGGCTGGCGCTTCGTCAACCCGTTGATGAAGGCCGAACATGGCACCGACTCGATGCCTGAGACGGCAGAGAACGTCGCTGCCCGTTTCGGTATCTCCCGTGAAGACCAGGACGCCTTTGCCCTGCGCAGCCAGCACAAGGCTGCCGCCGCCCAGGCCCGAGGCCGCCTGGCCCAGGAGATCGTGCCGGTCGAAATCCCCCAGCGCAAAGGCCCGGCCAAGCGCGTCGAGCACGACGAACACCCGCGTGGCGACACCACGCTGGAGCAGCTGGCCAAGCTCGGCACGCCGTTCCGCGAGGGTGGCAGTGTCACCGCTGGCAACGCCTCTGGCGTCAACGACGGTGCCTGTGCACTGCTGCTGGCGAGCACCGCAGCGGCCCGGCGCCATGGCCTTAAAGCCCGCGGGCGCATTGTCGGCATGGCTGTGGCCGGGGTCGAGCCGCGCATCATGGGCATCGGCCCGGTGCCGGCTACCCGCAAGGTGCTCGAACTCACCGGGCTCTCGCTGGCCGACATGGATGTCATCGAGCTAAACGAGGCCTTCGCTGCCCAAGGCCTGGCGGTATTGCGCGAGCTGGGCCTGGCCGACGACGACAAGCGGGTCAACCCGAACGGCGGCGCCATTGCCCTGGGGCATCCGTTGGGCATGAGTGGCGCGCGCCTGGTCACCACCGCACTGCACGAACTGGAAGAAACTGCCGGACGCTACGCCCTGTGCACCATGTGCATCGGCGTTGGCCAAGGCATCGCCATGGTCATCGAGCGCCTCTGACCAACGGCTTGTTACCGAACACAACGCAGCCGGTTATGCTGCGCCCATGACACTCACCGCCCGGCTGCGAACCCGCGCCGGTCGGCGTACAAGAACAATTCGAGTGAAGCCATGAACATGTACCATGATGCCGATCGTGCCCTGCTTGACCCTATGGAAACCGCCAGCGTCGACGCCCTGCGCCAGCACCAATTGGAGCGCCTGCGCTGGAGCCTGAAACACGCCTACGACAACGTGCCGCTGTACCGCAAGCGCTTCGACGAATGCGGCGCGCACCCCGATGACCTCAAGTCGCTCGACGACCTGGCCAAGTTCCCCTTCACCGGCAAGAACGACCTGCGCGACAACTACCCGTACGGCATGTTTGCCGTGCCCCAGGAAGAGGTCGTTCGCCTGCATGCCTCCAGTGGCACAACGGGCAAGCCGACCGTTGTTGGTTATACCCAGAACGACATCGACACCTGGGCCAATGTGGTCGCCCGCTCGATCCGCGCCGGCGGCGGGCGCAAAGGCGACAAAGTGCACGTTTCGTACGGTTATGGCCTGTTTACCGGCGGGCTCGGCGCGCATTACGGTGCCGAACGGCTAGGGTGCACGGTCATCCCCATGTCCGGTGGCCAGACCGAGAAGCAGGTGCAACTGATCCGCGACTTCCAGCCCGACATCATCATGGTCACGCCCTCTTACATGCTCAACCTGGCCGACGAGATCGAGCGCCAGGGCATCGATCCGCACGACCTCAAGCTGCGCCTGGGCATCTTCGGTGCCGAGCCCTGGACCGACGAACTGCGGCGCTCCATTGAGCAGCGCCTGGGCATCCAGGCCCTCGACATCTATGGCCTGTCGGAGATCATGGGGCCCGGTGTGGCAATGGAGTGCATCGAAACCAAAGACGGCCCGACCATCTGGGAAGACCACTTCTACCCCGAAATCATCGACCCGGTTACCGGCGAGGTGGTGCCGGACGGGGAATTGGGCGAGCTGGTATTTACCTCGCTAAGCAAGGAGGCGCTGCCGATGGTGCGCTACCGTACCCGCGACCTGACCCGCCTGCTGCCAGGCACCGCGCGGCCGATGCGGCGGATCGGCAAGATCACCGGGCGCAGTGACGACATGCTGATCATTCGTGGGGTCAACGTGTTCCCGACCCAGATTGAGGAGCAAGTACTCAAAATAAAACAGCTTTCAGAGATGTACGAGATTCATCTGTATCGCAATGGCAACCTGGACAGCGTTGAGGTGCACGTGGAGCTGCGTGGCGAATGCCAGGCGATGGACGAGGGCCAGCGCAAGCTGCTGATCGGTGAACTGACTAAGCAGATCAAGACCTACATCGGCATCAGCACCCAGGTGCGACTGCAGCCCTGCGGCACGCTCAAGCGTTCTGAAGGCAAGGCATGCCACGTCTTCGACAAACGGTTGGCCAGCTGACATATCAGCTGCCTTTTACGGCCTCGGCTCAGTCCGGGGCTTTTTTTTGGGTTTTTGCCGGCCCTTTCGCAACACAAGGCGGTTCCTACAGGTGGTGCGCGCCCTTGTAGGAGCAGCCTTGTGCTGCGAAAGGGCCGCAAAGCGATACACAAATCTTATTCGATACATATAAAACTGTTTGACGTTATGTTTTGTATCGCTTACAAATGACTCATGCCTTAGCAGGAGTCGGAACATGTACGCACAGCTAGTCGAAACCGGCGTCAAACGCGTCAAGTCCCTGGACGAAATGTCGCCCGAAGAGCGCGACTTCCAGGAAAAGATCGATGCCGAGATCAAGATCGAAGCCAAGAACTGGATGCCCGAGGCCTACCGCCAAACGCTGATCCGGCAGATCTCCCAGCACGCCCACTCGGAAATCGTCGGCATGCTGCCCGAAGGCAACTGGGTCACCCGCGCCCCAAGCCTGAAACGCAAGCTGCAACTGATGGCCAAGATCCAGGACGAAGCCGGCCACGGCCTGTACCTGTACAGCGCCATGGAAACCCTCGGCGCCGACCGCGACGAAGAGATCGCCAAGCTGCACAGCGGCAAGGCCAAGTACTCGAGCATCTTCAACTACCCGACCCTGAGCTGGGCCGACATGGGCGCCGTAGGCTGGCTGGTCGATGGCGCTGCGATCGTCAACCAGGTGGTGCTGCAGCGCACCTCCTACGGCCCCTACTCCCGCGCCATGATCCGCATCTGCAAGGAAGAGAGCTTCCACCAGCGCCAGGGCTACGAGCTGCTGCTGACCATGATGCGCCACGGTACCCAGGCTCAGAAGGACATGGTTCAGGACGCCATCAACCGCCTGTGGTGGCCGTCGTTGATGATGTTTGGCCCCAGTGACGAGCACTCCCCCAACAGCGCCCAGTCAATGGCGTGGAAGATCAAGCGCCAGACCAACGATGAGCTGCGCCAGCGCTTCATCGACCAGACCGTGCCACAGCTCGAGCTGCTCGGCTGCACCGCGCCCGACCCGCACCTGAAGTGGAACGAAGCCCGCGGCCACTACGATTTTGGCGACATCCAGTGGGACGAGTTCTACGAAGTCATCAAGGGCAACGGCCCCTGCAACCTGGAACGTGTCGCCACCCGGCGCAAGGCCATCGAGGACGGTGCCTGGGTACGCGAGGCCGCCGTGGCCTATGCGCGCAAGCAACAGAACAAGAACGCCGCCTGAGCGGCGATTGATGCGGAGATCGAAAATGTCTGTCTGGACCCTCTACGAAGTGTTCGTGCGCAGCAAGCACGGCCTGAACCACAAGCATGTCGGCAGCGTGCATGCCGCCGACGCCGCCATGGCCATCGAGAATGCCCGTGAGCTGTACACCCGCCGCAGCGAAGGCGTGAGCCTGTGGGTGGTGCCATCAGCGCTGATCACCGCCTCCTCCCCTGACGAGAAAGACCCGCTGTTCGCCCCCTCGGACGACAAGGTCTACCGCCATGCCAGCTTTTACGAGCTGCCCGACGAAGTCGGACACATGTGAGGTTGGCCATGCATAAAGAAGCGCTTATCCCCTATTTACTGCTCCTGGGCGACAGTGCCCTGGTGCAGGGCCAGCGGCTCTGTGAATGGTGCGGCCACGCACCGGCCATCGAGGAAGAACTGGCCTTGATGAACGTCGGCCTCGACTTGGTCGGCCAAGCCCGCAACTGGCTGGACTACGCCGCCGAATTGCTCGACGACGGCCGTGACGCCGATGCCCTTGCCTACCGCCGTGACGAACGCGCCTACCGCAACCTGCTGCTGGTCGAACAACCCAATGGCGACTTCGCCGTGACCATGACCAAGCAGTTTTTATACGACGCCTGGCACTTCGCGGTGCTGCAGGGCCTGGCTGCGTCCCGCGATGAGCGTATCGCCGGCATTGCTGCCAAGGCACTCAAGGAGGTCACCTACCACCTGCGTCGCTCCGGTGAGTGGGTGCAACGCCTGGGCGGCGGCACCGACGAAAGCCGTCGGCGCATGCTAGACGCCATCCCGGCGCTGTGGCGCTTCACCGTTGAACTGACCGCGGGTAGCGACAGCGAAGTTCAGCTGGCCGAAGCCGGCATCGCAGCTGACCCGGCCGCCGTCGGCGCGGCCTGGCTCAAGCAGGTAAGCGCGATTTTTGACTCGGTCGAGCTGCCACTGCCCAAGGCCGCCAGTTATTTCTACCTGGACGGTCGCAAAGGCCTGCACACCGAGCACCTGGGGCTGTTGCTGGCCGAAATGCAGTTCCTGCCACGGGCCTACCCCGATGCGACCTGGTGAGCTGATCGCCAGCGACCTCGGCGCCCGTGCCGCCCGAGGCGACGACCTGGCCCGGGCCTGGGCGGTGCTGGAGCAGGTCATGGACCCGGAAGTGCCGGTGGTGAGCGTGGTTGACCTGGGCATTGTCCGCGACCTGGACTGGCGCGCCGGCCACCTGCACCTGGTCGTCACGCCAACCTATTCCGGTTGCCCGGCGACCGAGGTGATCGAGGCCGATATCCGTGACGCGCTGCAACAGGCCGGTTTTGCTGCCCCCGCGCTGGAGCGGCGCTTGACCCCGGCCTGGAGCACCGACTGGATCAGCGACCTGGGCCGCCAACGCTTGCGCACCTATGGCATAGCGCCGCCCGAAGGCAGCACCAGCAAGCGCAGCCTGCTCGGTGAGGCGCCCCAAGTGTGCTGCCCGCAGTGTGGCAGCGCGCATACCGAACTGCTCAGCCAGTTCGGCTCCACGGCTTGCAAGGCGCTGTACCGCTGCCGCGAGTGCCTGGAGCCGTTCGACTATTTCAAATGCATTTGAGCCGTGGAGAACACCATGAGCCAGTTTCACAGCCTGACCATCAAGCAAGTACGCAACGAGACCCGCGACGCCGTGTCCATCGTCTTTGACGTACCCGAGCACCTGCAGACGCAATTCCGCTTCACCCAGGGCCAGTACCTGGTCATGCGTACCCAGCTGGATGACGAAGAAGTGCGTCGTTCCTATTCGATCTGCAGCGCCGTGCAGGACGGCGAGCTGCGTGTGGCTGTCAAGCGCGTGCCAGGCGGGCGTTTTTCGGCCTTTGCCAATGAAGTGCTCAAGGCTGGCCAGCAACTGGAGGTGATGCCGCCGTCGGGCAGCTTCTTCGTGCCGCTCGACCCCGCCCGCGAAGGCCGCTACTTGGGCGTTGCCGCCGGCAGCGGCATTACGCCGATCCTGTCGATCATCGCCACCACCCTGGCCACTGAACCGCACAGCCGTTTCACCCTGCTCTACGGCAACCGCTCAAGCTCTGGTGCGCTGTTCCGCGACAAGCTCGAAGACCTGAAAAACCGTTACCTGGACCGCCTGAACCTGATTTTCGTGTTCAGCCGCGAGCAGCAGGACGTCGACCTGTACAACGGCCGGATCGATGCCGACAAGTGCGGCCAGCTGTTCTCCCGCTGGCTGGACGTCGCCACGCTGGACGCTGCGTTCATTTGCGGCCCCCAGGCCATGACTGAAACCGTGCGTGACAGCCTGCAGGCCAACGGCATGGCCAAGGACCGCATCCACTTCGAACTGTTCGCCGCCGCGGGCAGCGAAGCGCGCCGCGAAGCCCGTGAAGCTGCGCGCCAGGTGGATTCGGCGCTCAGCCATATCACCGTGATCAGCGATGGCCGGGCGCTGAGCTTCGACCTGCCGCGCAACAGCCAGAACGTGCTGGACGCCGGCAACGCCATCGGCGCCGAACTGCCGTACTCGTGCAAGGCCGGCGTGTGCTCGACCTGCAAGTGCCGGGTGATCGAAGGCGAGGTCGAGATGGACAGCAACCATGCGCTGGAAGACTACGAAGTGGCGGCGGGGTATGTGCTGTCGTGCCAGACCTACCCGGTGAGCGACAAAGTGGTGCTCGACTTCGACCAGCTCTGATACCTGGCCCGCGAAGAGGCCCTGAGCACCACCGCAACACCTGTGTGACCTCAAAAAACAACTACAACACCAAGAGATCGCTTGCCATGACCCCCGAACGCATAGAAAGCATCGCCAACCATCCCGACTTCCAGCACCTGGTCCGGCGCAAACGTCGCCTCAATGGCACCCTGACCCTGGCCATGCTGGTGATCTACTACGGCTTCGTCCTGTTGGTGGCGTTCTCCCCCAGCACCCTCGGCCAATCGCTCAGCGGTGGCGTGACCACCGTTGGCATGCTGGTGGGCGTGCTCATGGTGCTGCTGTCGTTCGCCCTCACCGGCATCTACGTGCACCGCGCCAACAACGTGCTCGACCCGCTCAACGACAAGGTCAAGCAGGAGTGCGCGCAATGAACTGGACTGCCATTTCGATGTTCATGGTGTTCGTCTGCTTCACCCTGCTGGTAACCCGCTGGGCCGCATTGCGGACCCGCTCGGCGAGTGACTTCTACACCGCGGGCGGCGGCCTGACCGGCATGCAGAACGGCTTGGCGATCGCCGGCGACATGATCAGCGCAGCGTCCTTCCTGGGCATCTCGGCCATGATGTTCATGAACGGCTACGACGGCTTGCTCTACGCCCTGGGTGTACTGGCCGGCTGGCCAATCATCCTGTTCCTGATCGCCGAACGCCTGCGCAACTTGGGCAAGTACACGTTTGCCGACGTCGTGTCCTACCGCCTGGCGCAAACCCCAGTCCGCCTGACCTCGGCATTCGGCACCTTGGTCGTCGCGCTGATGTACCTGGTGGCCCAGATGGTCGGGGCCGGCAAGCTGATCGAGCTGCTGTTCGGCATCAGCTACCTGTACGCGGTCATGCTAGTCGGGGTGTTGATGGTCGCCTACGTGACCTTCGGCGGCATGCTGGCAACCACCTGGGTGCAGATCATCAAGGCCGTGATGCTGCTGTCCGGCACCAGCTTCATGGCGTTCATGGTGCTCAAGCACTTTGGCTTCAGCACCGAAGCGATGTTTGCCAGCGCCGTGGCCGTGCATGCCAAGGGCCAGGCGATCATGGCGCCGGGTGGCTTGCTGTCGAACCCGATCGATGCGATTTCCCTGGGGCTGGGCATGATGTTCGGCACTGCCGGCCTGCCGCATATCCTGATGCGTTTCTTCACCGTCAGCGATGCCAAGGAGGCGCGCAAGAGTGTGTTCTACGCCACCGGTTTCATCGGCTACTTCTACCTGCTGCTGATCGTCATCGGCTTTGGCGCCATCGTCATGGTCGGCACCGAGCCGTCCTACCGCGATGCGGCAGGCGCGATCATCGGCGGCGGCAACATGGTCGCGGTGCACTTGGCCCAGGCAGTGGGTGGCAACCTGTTCCTGGGTTTCATCTCTGCCGTGGCCTTCGCCACCATTCTTGCGGTAGTGGCGGGCCTGGCCCTGTCCGGCGCTTCGGCGGTTTCCCACGACCTCTATGCCTGCGTGGTACGCAAAGGCCAGGCCACTGAACAGGAAGAAATGCGTGTCTCGCGTATCGCCACCCTGGTGATCGGCTTGCTGGCAGTGGTGCTGGGGCTGGTGTTCGAGTCGCAGAACATCGCCTTCCTCTCCGGCCTGGTACTGGCCGTGGCTGCATCGGTCAACTTCCCGGTGCTGCTGCTCTCGATGTTCTGGAAGGGCCTGACCACCCGTGGTGCAGTGTGCGGCAGCATGGCCGGTTTGCTCTCGGCCGTGGTGCTGGTGGTACTCGGCCCGGCAGTGTGGGTCAACGTGCTGCACAACGAACAGGCGCTGTTCCCTTACAGCAACCCGGCGCTGTTCTCGATGAGCCTGGCGTTTTTCGGCGCCTGGGTGTTCTCGGTCACCGACACCTCCGCGCGTGCCAGCGAGGAGCGTGGTCGCTACCTGGCGCAGTTCATTCGCTCCATGACCGGTATCGGCGCTGCCGGCGCCAGCAAGCACTGACTTCGAGAACAACCATGTCGGGTATAACAACAATGAACCGCACTCGCTTCTCTACTGCCGCTTGGCTTGCCACGCTCGCCCTGCCCTTGCCGGCCATGGCCGACTTCGTCAGCGACAGCCATGCACGCCTGGAACTGCGCAACCACTACATCAACCGCGATTTCCGCCAGAGCAATGCCCCGCAGGCCAAGGCCGAGGAATGGGGCCAAGGCTTTACCGCCCGCGTGGAGTCCGGCTTCACCGAAGGCCCGGTGGGCTTCGGCGTGGACGCCATGGGCCAGCTGGGTCTCAAGCTCGATTCCAGCCGCGAGCGCCGCAACACCGGCTTGCTGCCCTTTGGCCCGAACAGCCACGAGCCTGTCGATGACTACAGCGAGCTGGGCCTGACCGGTAAAGCACGGGTTTCCAAGAGCACCCTGCGCCTGGGCACCCTGCAGCCGATCCTGCCGGTGGTGGTGTACAACGACACCCGTCTGTTGTCTTCCACGTTCCAGGGCGGCCTGCTGACCAGCCAGGAGCTCAATGGCCTCACCGTCAACGCCGGGCGCCTCACCAAGGCCAACCTGCGCGATTCGTCCGGCCGCGATGACATGGGCTACGGCGCAGCCAGCAGCGACCACCTGGATTTCGGCGGCGGCAGCTACGCCATCACCCCGCAGACCAGCGTCAGCTATTACTACGCCAAGCTCGAAGACATCTACCGCCAGCAGTTCGTCGGCCTGGTCGATACCCGCCCACTGGGCGAAGGCCTGAGCCTGCGCAGCGACCTGCGCTATTTCGACAGCCGTAACGACGGCGCCGAACGCGCCGGCAACATCGACAACCGTAACTTCAACGCCATGTTCACCCTCGGCGTCAGGGCGCACAAGTTCACCGCCACCTGGCAACAGATGTCCGGCGACAGCGCCTTCCCCTTCGTCAACGGCGGCGACCCGTTCACGGTCAACCTGGTGACCTACAACACCTTCACCCGCGCCGGGCTCGATTCCTGGCAGGTGCGCTACGACTACGACTTCGTCGCCATGGGCATCCCGGGCCTGAGTTTCATGACCCGCTACACCGACGGCCGCCACGCCGAGACCGCCACGGTCAGCAACGGCCGTGAGCGCGAACGCGACACCGACCTCACCTACGTCATCCAGAGCGGCCCGTTCAAAGACGTCAGCCTGCGCTGGCGCAACGTCACCTTCCGTTCCGGCAATGGCCTGACCAATGCCGTGGACGAGAACCGCCTGATCATCGGCTACACCTTGGCGCTGTGGTAACAGCGCCCTTCCCCCATTAGAACAGCATGGAGAACAGCATGTCTGACGCCCCAACCCTGCAAAGCTTCATTGCCGGTCGCTGGATCGGCCAGCACGGCGCCCAGGCCCTGCGCAGCGCCTTGAACGGTCACGTTCTGGCCTACAGCCATGAAGAGCGCCCGGATTTCGCCGAAGCCGTGGACTTCGCCCGCGCCCGTGGCCTGGCCGCCCTCATGGCCATGGACTTCCAACAGCGCGCCGCCCGCCTCAAGGCCCTGGCCTTGTACCTGGCCGAGCGCAAAGAGCAGCTGTACGCCTTGTCCCACCACAGTGGCGCCACCCGCGCCGACAGCTGGATCGACATCGAAGGCGGTAACGCCACACTGTTCGCCTATGCCGGCATCGGCAGCCGCGAACTGCCCTCCGGCAACCTGGTGCACGAAGGCCCGGCCATACCGCTGGGCAAGCAAGGCCACTTTGCCGGCAGCCATATCCTGGTGCCGCGTGCCGGGGTCGCCGTGCACATCAACGCGTTCAACTTCCCAATCTGGGGCATGCTCGAGAAGTTCGCCCCGACCTTCCTGGCCGGCATGCCGTGCATCGTCAAGCCCGCTACCTCGACCAGCTACCTGACTGAAGCCGTGGTGCGCCTGATGAACGCGTCGGGCCTGCTGCCCGACGGCAGCTTGCAGTTGGTGATCGGCAGCACCGGCGACTTGCTCGACCGCTTGCAGGGCCAGGATGTAGTGACCTTTACCGGCTCCGCCGATACCGCCGCCAAACTGCGCGTGACGCCAAACCTGATCCGCAACTCGGTACCGTTCACCGCCGAAGCGGATTCGCTGAACTGCGCGATTCTCGGCCCGGACGTGACCCCGGACAGCGAAGAGTTTGACCTGTACATCAAGGAGGTGGTCCGCGAAATGACCACCAAGGCCGGGCAGAAATGCACCGCCATCCGCCGCGCCATCGTCCCTGCCAAGCATATCGATGCCGTCGCTACCCGCCTGCGCGAGCGCCTGAGCAAGGTGGTGGTGGGCGATCCTTCAGTGGAAGGCGTGCGCATGGGCGCCTTGGCCTCGCATGATCAGCAGCGCGACGTCGGCGAGCGTGTACGCAGCCTGCTGCAGAGCTGCGACCAGTTGTTCGGCGCCAGCGACGGTTTCGCGCCGCGTGGTGAGGGTGTTGCCGAAGGCGCGTTCTTTGCGCCGACCCTGCTGCAGGCCCGCGACCCACACGCTGAAGGCGGTGCGCACGATATCGAAGCGTTCGGCCCGGTCAGCACGCTGATGGCCTACGATGACCTTGACGAAGCCCTGGCCCTGGCTGCCCGCGGCAAGGGCAGCCTGGTGGCGACCCTGGTCACTGCCGACCGCGCCGTTGCCGCCAAAGCCATCCCGGTGGCGGCTGCCTGGCACGGCCGCCTGCTGGTGCTGGACCGCGAAGCCGCGCTGGAATCCACCGGGCATGGCTCGCCGCTGCCACAACTCAAGCACGGCGGCCCCGGCCGCGCGGGTGGCGGTGAAGAGCTGGGCGGCCTGCGCGCAGTCAAGCACTATCTGCAGCGTGCGGCCGTACAAGGCTCACCGAGCATGCTCACGGCAGTAACGGGCGAGTACGTGCGCGGCGCAGAAGTGATCGAGAGCGAAGTGCACCCGTTCCGTCGCTACTTCCAGGACTTGCGTATCGGCGAGTCACTGTTAACCCACCGCCGTACGGTAACCGAGGCAGACCTGGTCAACTTCGGCTGCTTGTCGGGTGACCACTTCTACATGCACTTCGACGAGATCGCCGCCAAGGAATCGCAGTTTGGCAAGCGTATCGCCCATGGCTACTTCGTGCTGTCGGCAGCGGCAGGCCTGTTTGTATCCCCTGGCGCCGGCCCGGTGCTGGCCAACTACGGCCTGGATACCCTGCGCTTCATCAACCCTGTAGGCATTGGCGACACGATCCAGGCGCGCCTGACCTGCAAGCGCAAGATCGACCAGGGCAAGGCCAGCCCGTTGGGGCAGCCGCAAGGCGTGGTGGCGTGGGACGTTGAGGTTACCAACCAGCTGGGTGAGCTGGTGGCCAGCTATGACATTCTGACCTTGGTACTGAAGAAGGTTGACTGAGTAGCCTACCTGCCAAACGATGGGCTGCCTCGCAGCCCATCGCTCATTCATTCATCAACCCACCACGGCTGGGTCACCCACCGATTGATTGGGCTTGCTCCCGGAAATACGCCAGCTCACGGCGGTAATCCCATACCGTTCGGCCATTGGCCTGCTGACTTTCTTGATCTTTTCCCGCCCGAATTTCGGAATGATGCCGATGCCCGCATCACAGCTGGCCCAATGCCAGGCCTCGGCATTGTCCAACCGTTCCAGGCGGATGATGAAACTGCGCGGTTGGCCATGCAGTTGGTAGTCGATGATGTACAGCTGTGGACCAGGCATCGCAGGGGCCTCCTCTTCTCCATGGATGACCTTTTGATTGATCTGGGCAGTGCCAGAAAATTCAAAAAATTTGCCAACCTAGGTCAATCGCTACGGTCGCCGTCCGCCGCCATGGCTGTTCTGGCCACCCTTGCGGCCGGCTTCAGCGGCGCGTTCACGGTCATTGGCGAAGTTGCCACCCGACACCTTGCCGCCTTTGTGCCCTGCGCGGGAGGCTTTTTCCCGGTCGTTGGCGAAATTGCCCGAGTTGGTTTCCTTGGTGCCGCCGCGCTGGCTGGTACGTTCTTGATCACGCGCCATGTGATATCTCCTTGCGATGGAAAGGTTGCTGGGCCGTACCTTGATTCCGAGCCAGCAAATACGGGCAATGCTCAATCGAATTGCACACGGCTGACGGGTGGTGCCAAACGCCCCCAGGCCAAATGCTTGCGTGGTGGCATTAGGCATGCACGCTCCACTGGGTGGAATCGGACTCGATCGGCAGTTCGTCGATGGCATGGATCAGCCCGCTCTCCAGTGCCTCCTCGGGCCCCAGTATCCGCGGGTAGGCCATCAGGTAACGTGGCACGTCCAGCACTTCGGCACTGCCTTGGGTTCGCTCTGCCACGATTTGAGCGTACAGCCGCAGGTCGTAATCCAGGCTCATGGCGTATTCGGCCATCCTGGCGTGGTCGACCGACCCGTGAAGCGTCCAATGGAAAGGGTGAAACAAGAACTTGCTGAACGCGCAGGCGGTGCGATGCTCGCCCGCCAGAAACAGGATGTTGCCCATCGATTCCACCGTCCCCAGGTTGTGGGTATGCAGCGGAATCGGCAGCGCCCGCAGGAAGTTGTACAAGGTAAACCCATAGCTGCACTCCCCGCCCATGGTCGCGATGTTCAGTTGCAGCAGCTGTGCGCCTTGCTGCATGGCGCGCGAACAGGTGTTGATCAGGTTGCCGCAGGTGGATGAGTTGATCGGCCCGGTGAAATGGATGATGTGTCTGGCCATGTTTGCCTCCAGGGTTGGCGGTTCATGCCGGTGAATGGCCAATCCGTCATGGGGTGTAGTCGTCTTTTGCACCCGCTATGCGGTGGAGACGCCAACTGCGGCAAAGTTCAACTCTGCGTGTATTCCCCGTTGGTCAACCGTGCTGAACCTCACAGCCGCGCATCAGTCGCACCTTCAGAGCGACCTCTCAAAAAGCTGGCAATGAGGAAGGCAGCGTGAGCGAGATCCGTATTGGTATATCAGGTTGGCGCTATGGCCCTTGGCGCAAGGATTTCTACCCCAAAGGGCTGCGCCAGGACAGTGAACTCGCGTTCGCCTCGCGGGCAGTCAACAGCATCGAGATCAATGGCTCGTTCTATAGCCTGCAGACGCCCGAACGGTATCGGGGGTGGCGTGAGGAGACGCCAGACGGCTTTGTATTCTCGGTAAAGGCACCGCGCTACATCACCCATGTACGGCGGCTCAAGGACATCGAAGCGCCGGTGGCCAATTTCTTTGCTTCCGGGCCTTTGTTGCTGGGCGACAAGCTGGGCCCGTTTCTGTGGCAGTTCCCACCCAACATGAAGTTCGACGAAGCACGCTTTGCGCGGTTTCTGGCGCTGCTGCCGCGTAACCGAAAAGCGGCGCGCGAATGCGCACAAGGGTGTGACGAGCGGCTCAAGGGCAATGGCGGAACTGACATCAAAGGCAACGCACGCTTGCGCCACGCCGTGGAAATCCGCCACGAGAGCTTTCTTTGCGAAGCCTTCGTGAAGCTGTTGCGCAAACACCGTGTGGCGCTGGTCGTGGCCGACAGTGCAGGGAAATGGCCCTATGTCGAAGATGTCACGGCCGATTTCGTCTACATGCGCCTGCACGGTGATGTGGAGCTCTACAGCAGTGGCTACACGGCGCAGGCCTTGCGCCGCTGGAAACAGCGCATTCTGCGCTGGAGCCAAGGCAGCCAGGCAGACGACGCACACACCGTGCTACCGGGGGCACCGCCCAAACGGGCCACGCGTGATATCTACTGCTACTTCGACAACGACCAGAAGGTCCATGCGCCCTACGATGCCCGGCGCCTTCTGGAGAAGTTGAAGCTGGACTATGACCTGCTCACCGAACCCGGTGTCGACCCGGAGGTTGAGCTGTGAACAAGACCTTGCCCACACCGCGCTGCATCATCGACAACGTCACCACGGTGCAAAGGCTGACCGTGCTGACTCTCAACGTGCACAAGGGCTTCACCGCTTTCAACCGGCGTTTCATCCTGCCTGAGCTGCGCGATGCCGTGCGCGCCACCGGCGCCGACCTGGTGTTTCTTCAGGAGGTGCACGGCAGCCACCAGCAGCATGCCGAGCGCCACGCAGCCTGGCCGGAAACGCCGCAGTACGAGTTTCTGGCCGACAGCATGTGGCCGCAGTTCGCCTATGGCCGTAACGCTGTGTACCCCCATGGCGACCACGGCAATGCCTTGCTGTCGAAATTCCCCATCAGCCAGTTCGACAACCGGGATGTTTCCATCGACGGCAATGAGCAGCGTGGCCTGCTCCATTGCCGCCTGGAGGTGCCTGGGCATAAAGAGGTGCATGCAGTGTGCGTGCACCTGGGCCTGCGGGAATCACACCGCCAGCGCCAGGTGCGCCTGTTGCTGGAGCTGCTCGACAGCTTGCCGCCCGATGCGCCGGTGATCATTGCCGGCGATTTCAATGACTGGCGCCTGAAAGCGGATGTGGCGCTGTCCGAACACCTGGTCGAAGCCTTTGGCGAGCGTTTCGGCACCCCGGCGCGCAGTTTTCCGGCGCGCCTGCCGCTGCTGCGGCTTGACCGCATCTACCTGCGCAATGCTATGCCGAGCAAGGCGCAGGTGCTGTCGAAGTACCCATGGTCGCACCTTTCCGACCATGCCCCCCTCACTGCGGAGATCAGCCTATGAACCGACCTTGGCTAGAGGGCAACAGCGTGCAGCTGTTGATCAATGGCGAACAGTATTACCCGCGCGTGTTTGAAGCGATGGCCCAGGCGCGGGAGGAAATTTTGCTGGAGACGTTCATCATCTTTGATGACAAGGTCGGCCAGCAGTTGCAGCAGGTGCTGATAGACGCCGCGCAGCGCGGCGTGCGCGTCGAAGTGGCGGTCGATGGTTACGGCACTGCCGACCTGCCCGACACGTTCATCTCGGCCATGACCGAAGCCGGCGTCAACTTTCATGCCTTCGACCCACAGCCCAGGCTGGTGGGCATGCGCACCAACCTGTTCCGCCGCCTGCACCGCAAGATCGTGGTCATCGATGGGCAGCGCGCGTTCATCGGCGGTATCAACTACAGTGCCGATCACCTGGGCGACTACGGCCCCATGGCCAAGCAGGACTATGCCGTGGAGGTTACCGGCCCGGTGGTTGCGCAGGTGCATGCCACCAGCCGTCGCCTGATGTCCCCTGTGCTGCAGCCACCCAGTGAGGTGCGGCCTGTCACCGAGCCCACCGGGGCTATCACTGCCCTGCTGGTCGAGCGCGACAATGGCCAGCGCAGAACGGCCATCGAAGCCCAGTACCTGCAAGCCTTCCGCGCTGCCAGGCAGCGTATCGTGGTGGCCAATGCCTATTTCTTTCCGGGTTACCGGTTGCTGCGGGAGCTGCGCAATGCGGCGCGGCGTGGGGTGGACGTGACCTTGATCTTGCAAGGCCAGCCAGACATGCGCTGGGTGCGGGCCTTGTCGCGGCTGCTGTACAACTACCTGCTGCGTGACGGTGTGCACATTCATGAATACTGCCGCCGGCCTTTGCATGGCAAGGTCGCGCTGGTCGATGACCAGTGGGCCACTGTCGGCTCGAGCAATCTCGACCCCTTGAGCCTGTCGTTGAACCTTGAAGCCAACCTGTTCATCCGCGATCACGGCTTCAACCAACAATTGCATCAGCACCTGCAGTCGCTGGCCAGCGAACAGTGCAAGGCCGTCACCCTGGAGCGCATGGTCCGCGGTTACTGGTGGCGGGCGCCGCTGATTTTTCTGTGCTTCCACGCCATACGTCACTTTCCGCGCATTGCCGGCTGGTTCCCGGCGCACCGCCAGCGCCTGCGCTCGGTGCAGCCGGAGGTGGAAGCCCACGGCGATATGCATGAGGGCCAGACGTGATGGCGGGTAAACGTTGGCAAATCTGGGCCAAGCGCCTGTTCACCTTGCTCTTCCTTTTGTTGATTCCAGCCTTGCTGTTCATGCTTGCGCGCAACCTGGACTGGAACGAGGTGCGCCAGTCGCTGCTGGCCTACAAGCCTGGCACTTTAGCGATCGGGTTGGCGGTTGCGCTGTTCAGCTACCTGACGTTTGCCAGCTACGACCTGCTGGCGCGTGCCTATACAGGCCACAACCTGCCTGCCAGGCAGGTGTTGCCTGTGGCTTTCGTCTGTTATGCGTTCAACCTCAACTTCACCACCTGGGTGGGCGGCGTCGCGTTGCGTTATCGGCTGTACGGCCGGCTAGGTCTGGATACCGCGACCATTACCCGCATCCTGACCCTTGGCTTACTCACCAACTGGATGGGCTACATGGTGCTGGCCGGTACAGTGTTTGCCCTGCGCCTAGTAGACCTGCCGGACAGCTGGGCAGTCGGGGCAACGGGGTTGCAACTGATCGGGTTTGGCTTGCTGGCAATCGCCATCGGCTACTTGCTGGCCTGCGGCTTTGCGAAAAAACGCACCTGGCAATGGCGTGAGCACGAAGTCACCTTGCCTGGCTGGCGTCTGGCGCTGGCCCAGGTTGCCCTTGGCGCCAGCAACTGGGCGTTGATGGCCCTGTTGATCTTCTGGCTGCTGCCTGGCGAAGCCTTCTACCCGTCGATCCTCGGGATACTGCTCATCAGTTGCGTGGCGGGCGTGGTTGCGCACATCCCGGCTGGGCTTGGCGTGCTTGAGACGGTGTTTCTGGCGTTGCTGCATGGCCAGATGCAACAGGGCACGCTGGTAGCGGCGTTGCTGGGGTATCGCACGCTGTATTACCTGCTTCCGCTACTGTTGGCAGTGATCACGTACCTGATTCTGGAGAAACGCGCCAAGGCGATGCGCCAGCGTGATAATCCGGCCTAGCGCTCTACAGGGCATCGGCGCGGGGAATTGGGGCTGCTGCGCAGCCCATCGCCGGCAAGCCAGCTCCTACAAGGAATCTCGTTCTCCTGTAGGAGCTGGCTTGCCGGCGATGGGCCGCGCAGCGGCCCCAATCAATTAGGACTTATCTTCCTCATCAACCACATCATCGGTCCACGGCTCACCGTCCAATGGCGCCGAACGCGCCAGTTCAGCCTCATCCAGCCCAAAACCACCGCCAATCTCATTAGCATTGACCTGCCGCAACGACTGGTCTGCCGGCCCTTCGCCGTCACCCTCTTCAAACGGGTCGCGAGCACCGGTCTCGTCCAGCAAGGTATCCGGGCTCATGTCGTCATAAGTGACGTTGTCTTCGTGCAGGCTGTCGCTCAACGCTTCGCCACCCGTCATGCCGCTTTCGGCGACGCGCTGTGGCGGAAACTCCTGCTCATCTTCACGGGCAGGTCGTTCGTCGCCCACCCGCCCTTCGCGTTCGTCGTGACGGTCACTGAAGTCCAGCTCATGGACACTGCCCATGCGGTCTTCGGTGTCGTCGATTTCGGTAGGTGTGTAAAGCTTGGGTTCATCGGGGCGAGACATGTGCGTACTCCGTCAGTGGGCTATACACGGTCGACTGCGCTCACCACGGGAAAATTCAGAGTTTTTACGCCGGGGGCTGGGCCGCTTGTTGCGCACGGTGCAGTTCATTGGTCAGGTGCAGCCGCATCGCTGCCCGGGCGGCATCGGCGTCCTGGTGCGCGAGTGCAGCATGAATCTGCTCGCGCTCACGCACCTGTTGTGCGCGTTGCTGTTGGGTAACGTTGCTCTGCGGGCCACGCATCAGGGTATCGGCCAGGTGGCGCATGGCATCGATAAAGAAGCTGTTGCCGGTGCACAGGGCAATTTGCAGGTGAAACTCGAATACGATGCGCGTGCTGTCCTGGTGCAACGGCCCCACGGCATTGGCTTCGCCCAAGGCGTCGGCAATGGCCTGCAACTGGCTTGACGTAGCACGCTGCGCAGCAAGCGCGGCGCACTCCACCTCCAGGCTCAGGCGCAATTCGATGAGCGCCACCGCATCGAGGGCGCTGCCCTTCTCATGCGGGCTGTCCTGAAAGTCGCCTGGCCGGGTGGTGTCGACCACGAACGTGCCGATGCCTCGGCGGGTCTCGACCAGGCCCTCTGCCTGCAGCCGCGACATCGCTTCGCGAACCACGGTACGGCTGACCTTGCGCGCCTCGGTAAAGGCTTGTTCGGTCGGCAACTTGGTGCCCGCCGGTAGCTCGCCGGCCAGTATGCTACGCGACAGTTCAAGCACCAGTTGCTGGGCCAGGCTGACACGTCGTTCAGGGTTGACACGCTCCATCAGAGGATCCATTCAAAAACCAGACGATGAACGATTGTAACCGCAGTTTTACGTCAAAACGCACTATAATGCCCGCTGATCTCACAAGAGCACGATGATGTCTGACCTCACGGCTATTGCCCGAATCAAACCTCGCCGCCTGGCCGAATCGTTGGTCGAACGCTTTGCCCAACGCATGCGTGATGGCACCCTCAAACGCGGCGACAAACTGCCCACCGAAACGCAGATCATGGCCGCCGAAAGCGTCAGTCGCTCGGTAGTGCGTGATGCCTTGTCGCGCATGCAGGCGGCAGGCCTGGTCGAGACCCAGCATGGCGTCGGCACCTTCGTCCTCGACATGCCGGCCCCCGAAGGCTTCAACGTCGGGCCCGCTACCATTGTGCTGTTGTCCGACGTCCTCGACCTGCTGGAGTTCCGCCTAAGCCTGGAAGTCCAGGCTGCAGGCATGGCCGCCGAACGGGCCACGCCACAGGCCATCGACGAGCTGGAGCAAGCGTTGCACGCGTTGCTGCAAGGCCCGGAAAAGTCGGGCAGTACCACCAACGCCGACTTCCAGTTCCACCTGAAGATCGCCAAAGCGGCCGGCAACCCGTACCTCATCGACATCATGAAACACCTGGGCACCAAGCTGATCCCGCGCACCCGCATGAACTCCGCCTATACCGGGCAGAGCAACCGCAGCACCTACCTGGCGGGGATCAACGCCGAACACCAGCAAATCTTCGACGCCATCGTCAGCAAGCAGGTCGATGCGGCGCGTGCAGCCATGTTCCTGCATTTGAGCAATAGCCGCATGCGCCTGCGCGAGGCGCAGAAACACCAGGCGGTCTACAGCGAGTGAGCCGCTTCAGGCGCCGGTTGCACATCCTCGAAGACCAACCCGTCGCTGGCACTGACCTGCCACGGGTTGGCACTGCCGGTTTCGCTGAAGTGGACCGTGTCGAACCGTGAGCCCTTCAAACCATCGATCTTGGCTTTGGCCGGCCCGCTGAAACGCACCCGCTCGAAGGACAGGCCTTGGTGGTAAGCGCCGTGCAGGCTGTCGCCCTTGACCTCGATCGCCGCCAGTTGGGCATTCTCGACCGTGACATTGCTAACCCGCACATCGCGGAACTGGCCGGCGATGGTCGACTTCTTGTAGTCCAGCTTGGCGTTCGGGTCGTTGTAGTCGAGGGTGAAGATGAACGCCTGCTTGACCGTATTGCGCATCGCCGAATCACGGAACACCACATTACGCGCGCCACCGCCCATGAAATTGGTGCTCTTCATGCGTAAGCCGGTATCGGTGCCGTCAGACACGTTATCTTCGGCCAGGATGTTCTGGATCCACGCCCCCGTGTGGCTGCCGGCCACGACCATGCCGTGGCCCTTGCGGAAGTAGTTGTTGAAGATCCACGCGTCTTCTTGGGGCTTTTGCTTGACCGCATCGGCGCCGGTGCCGGCTGCGAAGTTGACGCAGTCATCGCCGGTGTCGAAGAAGTTGTTGAACACCAATGCGCCGCGGCTGTTGGCGAATTCGATGCCATCGCCGTTGTTGGCGTCGTAGGTCTTGTGCGTGGTGTTGGCCAGCACCACGTTTTCGGTCTCCAGGTTCATGATGCCGTGATAAGCCGGGTTGAGGACCGTGAAGCCGCCGTAGAACACGTTCTTGACGTTGCGCAAGGTGACCAGCGACGAGCGCATTTGGCCATAGGCGTCCTTGACGTTCATGCCTTCGGCCACGGCGCGAGCGACCTGGGCCTTGGCCAGCACGCCGTCCTGCAGGTAGCGGGTGTTGTCGCTCGGCAGGTAGAACGGCAGCGGTTGGCCACGTTCATCAACGATGTCGGCGTTGCGCCTCCAGCCATTACCATCAATGACCCCCTTGCCGACGATGCGTATGTTCTCGAATGCCTGGTGCGCACGCGGGTCACGCGGCAAGGCGTTGATCAGCGAGGCCGGGCGTACGGTGGTGGAGTACGGGTACTGGATATAGCCATCGCGGGGGTAGTCTTCGGCGCGCTCGGACCCGAGCAGGGTCGCGCCCTCGGCGATTTCCAGGGTCATGTTGCTTTTGAGGTACAGCGAGCCGCTTTTGTAGGTACCTGCTGGCAGCAGCACTTTGCAGCCGACGGTACAGGCGTCGATGGCCTTCTGGATGGCGGCGGTATCGAGGGTCTGGCCGTCGCCCTTGGCGCCATAGTGGCGCACGTCGAACAGTGCCGGCACGGCGGTGGTACGTTGGACGATTACCGGGCTGTCGGCCGATTCCTTGCCGGCGTGGTCCACCGAACGCACGGTGAAGCGGTATTCGGTGTCGGGCGCCAGGCCAACTGCGGTGTAGCTGTGGATGGCGATACGGTGGTGGAAATTGCGCGTGTCCTGCTCGTAGAAGCGGTCGATATAGGGTTTGGCCGGGGACACGAGCCCGTTGTTGGCGTTGCTGCCACCGAGCAGCTTGCCATTGGCGTAGACGTGGTAATCGGCGATGTCGGCAAGGTCGGCGGGTTTCTCCCAGACCAGGATTATCTGCTGGTCGTCGTAGGCCAGCGTCGGGACCAGGATTTTGCTCGGCGCTTCGAGTGCCCAAAGGGGTGAACTGAAGCCGAGTGCGAGGACAGTCAGCAGTGATCGGGTGGTCGCGGTGTTTGCATGCGGCATGGGGTTATCTTCCTTGTTATAGCGCTATGCACAGTCGTTGTAGGAGCAGCCTTGTGCTGCGAAGAGGCCATCCCAGCCAAAGAAAACGGTGGGTAATACCGGCCTCTTCGCAGCGCAAGGCTGCTCCTACACAAAGCGTGTGTCAGCTGACGTTACGTACTGATTCAGCACTGAAATCGCGGCTGGCCTGCACCAGCATGCGGGTGTAGTCGTGGCTGGCCAGGTCCTGGCTCAAGGCTTGGCTGTCCAGGCGCTCGACAATCCGCCCCTGTTGCATCACCGCGACCTTGTCGCACAAATGGCTGACCACACCCAGGTCGTGGGTCACCATCAGGTAGGTGAGTTTCTCGCGCTGACGCAGGTCCGCCAGCAGGTTGAGAATCTCTGCCTGCACCGATACATCGAGCGCCGACGTCGGCTCGTCCAGCAGCAACACCCGGGGTTCGAGAATCAGCGCCCGGGCGATCGCCACGCGCTGGCGTTGCCCGCCTGACAGCTGGTGCGGGTAGCGGTAACGGAAGCTGTCGTTCAAGCCGACCTTGACCAGGATGTCGTTGATGCGGTCATCGCGCTCGCCCAGGCCATGAATGGTCAATGGCTCGCGCAACGCGGTGTCGATGGTGTGCCGCGGGTGCAGCGAACCGTAAGGGTCCTGGAACACCATCTGCACCTTGCGAAAGTGCTCCTTGGGCAACTTGTGCTGCAGCGGGACGCCGGCAATGCTCAGCGCCCCGCTCCAGTGCCGGTACTGCCCTGCCAGGCAGCGCAAGACCGTGGTCTTGCCCGAGCCCGACTCGCCTACCAGGCCGAACGACTCGCCGTCTTCGACCGTCAGGTCGACATCGTGCAGCACCTGGTTGCAGGCGGCGCCCACACCAAAACTCAGGTTCAGCGATTGTGCTTGGATCATGCTCATGTCAGTTCCCTCAGCAGGTGAGCCACAGCGGGTCGCGTTGCAGGACCGGCAGGCGTGGGCGGCGGTTGTCCATGCTCGGCAGGGCCGCCAGCAGGCCACGGGTATAGGGGTGTTCGGCATATTGCAGGTCGCAGGCGGCCAGCGACTCGACCACCCGCCCGGCGTACATCACCAGCACCCGGTCGCAGTAATTGCGAACCAGGTTGAGGTCGTGGCTGACGAAAATCAGCCCCATCTGCTGTTCCACCACCAGTTCTTCGAGCACATTGAGCACCTGCTGGCGTACCGACACATCCAGTGCCGAGGTCGGCTCATCCGCGATGATCACCTCCGGGTTGGTGATGACCATCATGGCGATCATGATGCGCTGGCCCATGCCGCCGCTGACTTCATGCGGGTACAGGTTGTAGACCCGCTTGGGGTCACGGATATGGACCTTTTCCAGCATCAGCAAGACCCGTTCGCGGGCCTCGCTGCGGCTGGCCTTGTGGTGCGCCAGGTAGGCTTCGGCAATCTGATCGCCCACCTTGACCACCGGGTTGAGCGAGTACTTGGGGTCTTGCATGATCATCGAAATGCGCTGGCCGCGAATCTTCTGCATGGCCTTTTCGCTGGCACTGAGCAAGTCGACATCGCCGAACTGCAGGGCCTTGGCAGTGATCTGCGTGCTATTGGGGTGCAGCTTGAGCAGGCTGCGCCCGACGGTGGACTTGCCCGAACCGGACTCGCCGACAATGGCGAGCTTCTCGCGGCCCAAGGTGAACGACACATCGCGTACCGCGTGCATTTCTTTCTTGCCATTGACGAAGCGCACATTGAGCGAATCGACAGTGAGTTTGAGCGTCGACATAAAGCCTCCAGTTACTCGCTACGCGGGTCGAGAATGTCCCGCAGGCCATCGCCCAACAGGTTGAACGCCAGGCTCACCAGCATGATCGCGGCCCCCGGTACGGCCACCAGCCACCAGCATTCGAGCATGTAGCGTCGGCCGGTGGAGATCATCGCGCCCCACTCCGGCAACGGCGCCTGCGCGCCCAGGCCAAGAAAGCCCAATGCAGCTGCGGTAAGGATGATGCCGGCCATGTTCATGGTCAGGCGGATGATCACCGACGACAGGCACATCGGCACGATGTGGCGCAGGATGATCCGCGTCGACGACCCGCCTTGCAGCTCGACCGCAACGACGAAGTCAGCCTTGCGCAGCGACAGCGTTTCGGCCCGCGCCAGGCGAGCGATCGGCGGCCATGAGGTCAGCGCGATGGCGACCACGGCATGCTCCAGGCCAGGGCCGAGCGCGGCGATGAACGCCAGCGCCAGCACCAGGCTTGGGAACGAGATGAAAATATCGGTGATACGCATGAACACGGTGTCGACGACGCCACCGAAATACCCCGACACCGTGCCGATGAACAACCCGATCGGGCCGACGATCACGGTCACCAGGGTGATGATGTAAAGGGTGATACGTGAGCCATACACCAGCCGGCTGAAGATGTCGCGGCCGTACTCGTCGGTGCCGAACCAGTGCGCGGCACCGGGTGCCTGCAGGGCGTTGGCGAGGTTTTGCACGACCGGGTCATGGGTGGCGATCCACGGCGCGAAGGCGGCGACCACCACCAGCAGCAAGGCCACCAGCAGGCCAGCCAGGGTCATCGGGTTGCGCAGCAGGTGGCGCAGCACCCGCAGGCTGCTTTTGTACAGCGCATCGACACTGGACGCAGGTGTGTTGTCGGCCTGCGGCTTGTCGCTTGAAACGGTAGAAGACAGGTTGGCAATCATCGGCATGTTCTCGATGTGAAATCATGGCCACCTGGGGCGCCCGCAGACGCCCTCGGCAGTGTTCAGCGTTGCTTGTAGACGCCCAGGTAACGGGTCGCCTCGGCGTCATCGCCGGTGAAGCCCTTGACGTCCACTGCACTGACGGCGGTGTCGGTCATCTGCGAGATCATCATGATCGGGCCGACCTGTTGGTCGTAACGCTGCTGTGCCTGGTGGTACAGGTTCAGGCGCTTGCCGGCGTCACGCTCGACCCCAGCCTGGTCGATCAGCGCATTCAGCTGTTGGTCGAAGAACGATGCGCGCCAGCCCTGGAAGTTGGGCAGCCCGGCGGCATCGCTGTTGTCGGGGTTGTAGACGAAGGTGCGCAGGCTGAAGTACGGGTGCGGGTAGCGCTCGGCCCCACGGGCCACGATCATTTCGAAGTTGCGCGCACGCATGGCGCCGTACACCTGGTTGCCGGTGCCGGTGACAATGCTGGCCTTGATGCCGCCTTCGGCCAGGGTCGATTGCATGCGCGCGGCAATGTCGATGAAGGGCGGTTCGGACAGCGTCCGCAGGGTGGTGCTGAAGCCTTGCGGGTAGCCGGCTTCGCTCAGCAACGCCTTGGCTTTGGCCACATCGAGCCGGTAGCCAGGGTCTGGCAGGCGCGCGTCCAGGCCCAGTTGCATCGGCTGCTGGTTGAGCATGCCGTAATGCGGCATGACCTGTTCGTCGATGCCTTTGTAATCAATCAGGTAACGCACAGCTTCGCGCACCTTCGGGTTGGCGAACTCGGGCTGCTTCATGCTCATCGCCACGTAGTACATGGTGCCGCGCTGCAACGGCTGCACCTGCAACTGGTCAGAGCGCTCGACGGCTTTGATATCCGGTGCGGCCATGCCGTAGGCGAGGTCCAGGTCACCGCGTTCGAGCATCAGGCGCAGCGATTGCGACTCGGTCATGTGCCGCACCAGCACCCGCTTCATTTTCGCCGGGCCAGCCCAGTAGCCGTCGAAACGGTTCATCACCAACGCATCGTTGGCACTCCACTTGGCCAGCGTGAACGGGCCGCTACCCGCTTCATGGGTGACTAGCCAGGCGGCGCCGAGGTCGCCGTTTTTCTCGTGCTTCAGCACTTCTAGGCGGTCGACGATGACCGCACTGGGCGAGGTCGCCAGCGAGTCGATCAGCAGCAGCGGGTCGGTCGGTTGTGGCAAGTCGACCACCAGGGTCTGTGCATCGGTGGCGCGGATCAGCGCCTGGATGTTGTCGACGTTGTAGCCGTAGGCCTTCCAGGTGGTGGCCAGGCCGAAGTTGAGCTTCATCACCCGGTACAACGACCAGGCCACGTCCTCGGCGGTCAGCGGGTTGCCGGAATGGAATTTGACGTCGGTGCGCAAATGGAAGGTGATCTGCTTGCCGTCTTCGCTGATGTCCCAGCGTTCGGCCAGCTGTGGCAGGTGTTTTTCCGGGTTGCCCTGGTCGCGCTTGACCAAGGTGTCGTACAGGTTGGCGTTGACCCCGGAGGCATCCAGGCCCGGCGCATTGGCCGGGTCGATGGAAAACAGGTTGACCATGCTCATGCCGACGATCAACTGGTCGGCAGGGGTCTTGGCCTGCACGGCGGCCATCGGCGCCAAGGCCAGGATTGCACCCAGCAGGCTCATATGCAGCGGGGGAAGTGCAGTCTTCATGTGGGCGTCCTTCTTTTTATAGTTATGCAATGTGTTCACGCAGCCCCTGGGGGCTTAGCGGGTCCTTGGGTCGAACACCTTGTACAGGGCATCGCTGATCAGGTTGAGGGCGACGAAGATCAGGCCGATCACCAGCACGCAGCCCATCACCGCGTTCATGTCACCGAGCATCAGGCTGCTGGTGAGGTATTGGCCAAAGCCCGGCCAGGCGAACACCGTCTCGATCAGCACCGCGCCTTCGAGCAGCGAGCCGTAGGCCAGCGCCACCACGGTCAGCAGTTGCACGAGGATGTTGCGAAACGCATGGCCCCACACCACCTGGCGCCGCGAAAGGCCCTTGACCCGCGCCGTGATGATGTATTCCTGCGACAACTGCTCGAGCATGAAGCTGCGCGTCATGCGGCTGATATAGGCCACCGAGTTCAAGCCCAGGATCAGCCCCGGCAAAATGATGTGGCGCAAGGCACTGCTGAACGCCTCCCAGTCACGCGCCAGGGCGGTGTCGATCAGCAGCAGGCCGGTCACGTCCGGTACCATGCCGTCGTAGGCGAGGTCGATACGCCCTGCCCCGCCAGCCCAGCCGAGCCAGGCGTAGAACACCAGCAGGCCCATCATGCCCACCCAGAAAATCGGCGTGGAGTAACCGAACAAAGTGATCACCCGGGCCACATGGTCGCCCAGCTTGCCCTGGTTGCTGGCGGCAACCACACCCAGCGGCAGGCCGATGAGGATGCCGAACAGGATCGCTAGCGTGGCCAGCTCGATGGTCGCCGGGAACACCCGCTTGATGTCCTCCAGCACCGGGTGGCCGGTGAGCAGCGCATTGCCGAAATCACCGTGCAGCAAATCGTTGAGGTACAGCCCGAACTGGGTCCAGATCGGCTTGTCCAGGCCCATCGCCTGGTAGACCTGATCATAGGTGGAGCTGTCGGCGTCCGGCCCGACCACGGCCAGCACCGGGTCCAGCGGCATCACCCGACCAATGAAAAACGTCAGCGCCAACAGGCCGAGCAAGGTCACCAGGACCGTGCTGGCGCGTCGGGCAGTGGCAGACACGCGCGTGCCCAGCACAGAGGCAGTCGAAAGCAACATAACAGGCTCCTGAAAAAACGTTCAGCAAACACCGAGGCGTAAGGGGCGCGGGCGCCCCCGTCCCGCTCATCGCGACTTGTAGACGTCTTTGTAACGGGTGGTGGCCGCGCTGTGGGCCTGATAGTTCTGCACGTCGTGGTACAGCACCACGGTGTCGGTCATCTGCGACACCGGCAGAATTGCGCCCACCTGGGCGTCCAGGGACGTCTGGATCTGCTGGTACTGGGCCAACTGCCGCGCCTTGTCCGGTTCCACTTCGGCCTGCTCGATGAGGGTGTTCAACTCAGGGCTGTAGAACGACGTGCGCCAGCCCTGGAAGTTGCTCAGCTTGGCTTCGTCACGGTTGTCCGGGTTGTACACCAGGGTGCGCAAGCTGGAATGCGGATGCCGCTCGGCACCGCCGCCGCCGCGGCCCACCAGGATGTCGAAACTGCGTTCGCGCATGGCGCCGTAGATCTGGTTGCCGGTACCGGTGACGATGGTGGCCTGGATGCCGGCCTGGGCCAGGGTGGCCTGCAGGCTGGAGGCAATGTTGATGAACGGGGGTTCGGTGAGCACGCGGATGGTGGTCTTGAAACCATTGGGGTAACCGGCTTCTGCCAGCAGTTTTTTCGCTTCGGCCACGTTCAGGCTATAGCCAGGGTCGTCCAGGCGTGCCGGCAGGCCCAGCGGCAGCGGGCGCTGATTGAGCTGGCCGTAATGCGGCATGACGGTCTGGTTGATGCCCTGGTAGTCGATCAGCGAACGCACGGCTTTGCGCACGCGGGCGTCGTCGTAGGGTTTTTGTTTGACGCTCAGCGCCACGTAGTAGAGCGTGCCGCGCTGCACGGTCTCCGTGCGCACCTTGTCGGACTTCTCCAGCGCCTCGATGTCCGGGGCGGACATGCCCTTGGCCAGGTCCAGGTCGCCGCGTTCCACCATCAGCCGCAACGACTGCGATTCGGTCATGTTGCGCATGACGATGCGCTTGAGCTTGGCCGGGCCACCCCAATAGCCGTCGAAACGGCTCATCAGGATCACGTCGTTGGCACGCCAGTCGTTGAGGATGAATGGGCCGCTGCCAGCGGCATGGGTGGTCAGCCAGGCGGCGCCCATGTCGTCGCCCTTCTGGTGCTGCTGGACGACCTTGCGATCGAGGATGAACGCGCTGGGCGAGGTCGCCAGGGTGTTCAGCACCAACAGCGGGTCGGTCGGCCGCGGCAGTTCGAGGACAAAGGTGTGTTCATCGCTGGCGCGCATGTACTGGGCGACGTTACCCGCCGTGAAGCCGTAGGCCTTCCAGGTCGAGGCCAGGGCCAGGTTGAGCTTGAGGATGCGCTGCAGTGACCAGGCGACGTCCTCGGCGCTGAACGCGTTGCCGGACTGGAACTTCACGCCTTCGCGCAACTTGAAGGTGAGGGTCTTGCGGTCATCGCTGACCTGCCAGCTTTGGGCCAGCGCCGGCACCAGTTGGTCCGGTTGCTGCGCGTCCTGCACCAGCAGCATGTCGTACAGGTTGGCGTTGACCTCGGAAACGTCCAGCCCGGTGGCACCGGCTGGGTCGAGGGACAACAGGTTGATCATGCTCATGCCGACGATCAACTGGTCGGCCGGCGTCTTGGCGTAAGCAGCAGGTACCGAGGTCATTGCCAGCGATGCAGCAAGGACCCCTGCCCAGAATGTGGGGAGAACGCTCATGTGAGATTGCCTTTTTATAGTTATTGGACTCTCGGGCGGCACGCGAGGGCGCGTGCCGCCATGCACGAATCAGAAGCGTTGCAGCGTGTGGGTCTCGACGTAGTCGAAATCGATCTCTTCACCCAGGCCCGGCAGGTCCGACAGGTGCACGAAGCCATCCTTGTCCATCGGGTCGACCAGGCGCTTGAGGTAGGCCGGTACTTCGTCGTAGTCGAGGAACGGGTGCAGCAGACCGCGCTCGTACCAGGTGCAGTTCTTGATCGCCCCGACCACGGCCAGGTTGGCTGCGCCGTTGCCGTGGATCTCGCAATCCATGCCAAATGACTCGGCCATGTGCGCCACCTTCAGGCATGGGGCGATGCCACCGACCCCGGCAACCCCAGCACGCAGGATGTCACACACATCGTTCTTGACCCAGCTGGCCCGGCTCAGGTGCTTGCCACCCAGGCTTTCCGGGCCCAGTACCGGGATGTCCAACTGGCTGGACAGCCAGGCATAGGATTCGGCGGAGTCTTCCATCATCGGCTCTTCGAACCAGGCGAAGTCGAGCTTTTCCAGGGCACGGCCGATGGTCAGGGCGTCGGTGCGGCTGTACCAGTGGTAGCCGTCGATCATCAGGGCGATGTCCGGGCCGACTGCCTCGCGCACCGCGGCGCAGGCCTTGATATCCATGCTCACGCTGGGCGCGAACGACACAGGCGGCATCCAGGTGTGCAGCTTGATCGCTTTATAGCCGCGCTTGACCAGGGTTTCGGCAAAGCGCCCGTATTCCTCAGGGGTCGACAGGCCACCTTCAAGCTCGTCGCCACACATGGTCGAGCCATACGCAGGCACTTTGTCGCGGTAGCCACCAATCAACTTGTGCACCGGCACATTGAGCTTGCGCCCGGCCCAGTCCCACAAGGCCTGCTCGACCAACGCCAGGGCGCGATCGGTCAACTGGCTGGCACTGCCGCGCTGCCAGTGGGCGAGGTCGTGCCAGATCTTCTCGCGATCGAAGGCGTTTGCGCCGACCAGCACCTTGCGCACGAAACCGTCGAGCACGTAGGGGCGGATCAGTTCAGGGGCACCCAGTGCATAGCCTTCGTTACCGCATTCGGTGGTGATGCGCAGCAGCGCCATCTTGGCCTGGGTTACGTCACCGGGGTGGGCATGGCCGGCGCTGTCGACAGCACGGCGCGTGGGGTAGGAAAAAACCTGGACGTTTACAGCAGTGATGATCATGGACGTCTGAGCCTTCTTATTGGATTTGTGGCGGGTGAGTCACGCTCTGGAGGTCATCCTACGTCATCATACAACTTTTGAAAAGCACCCCTTAAAAACTTTCAAAAATGGCTTTTACGTATGCTTTTTTACCTCTTTTGGGATGCCGATCGCATTCCAATGGTTGCACTAAAGCCTCTATATCAGGCATTTCAAAGGCAATCCGAAAGGTCATCCGACAACCACTGAAGAAATCGTAGACAACCGAAATGTTGTACGATAACTTTGCCGCATCTGATCGCGGCGCCCTGCCCCTACCGCATCCGATCGTGACCACCCGCTTCAAAACGACCTCAACAAAAACAAGAAAAGAAGATCGAATGAACACCACACTCCGCACTCTCATTGCTGTCAGTACACTCGGCCTGTCGTTTTATGCCTGCGCAGACTCGGCCAGCATCAACTACCGCCACGGCTACACCGAAGACGACAGCATCCATTCCGACCGGATCAAGCTGAACTACCGGATGGACACTGGCCTGGGCTTCGCCGCCGAGATCAAGTACAAGACCGCCGGCGACCGCGAGGACGTGGCGTACGACAACATGGTCAACAACGGCCATGAGTTCACCGTGGACTACAACTACAAGCTGAGTCCCAAGTCGACCCTCACCCCCGCGTTCCAGATGGACAGTTCCAAGGACGCCACCACCTACAAGTTCGGTTTGAAGTACAACTACAAGATCAGCGACACCTGGTACGTCGCCACCCGTGTGCGGCACGACGCGCGCAACCTCGACCGCGACCAGATCGACCACTCCAAGGCAGACCGCGCCAAGGACAACCAGAACACCACTCGGCTCGAAGGCTGGCTCGGCTACACCCCGAAAGGGCCGTGGGCCTTCGAGTACCAGTACATTTATTTCGACACCGACTACATCCGCTACGACAACAAGAAGAGCGACTACGAGCAGAACCTGATCGTCAAGTACAAGCTCAACAAGCAGTGGGCGCCGTTCATGGAAGTGGGTGACATCAAGGTCAACGCCTACACCGACGACCGCCAGGCCCGCTGGCGCCTGGGCATCCAGTACAACTTCATGTAATGCCGCGCTGCCGGGTGCCTGCCAGGTGGCCCGGCGTTGTCGCCCAACTACCCCCAACCACCCCTCACGCCAAGGCGCTCGCCATGACCACACCCTCCTCGCCCACCCAGGGCAAACCGTTCAACCGCCTGCTGCTGACCGGCGCCGCCGGCGGGCTCGGGCAGATCCTGCGCGAAGCCCTGCAGGCGCACGCCAACGTCGTACGGGCTTCCGACATCAGTGCGATGGTGCCCGCAGCGGGCGCCCATGAAGAAGTGATCAGTTGCAACCTTGCGGACAAGGCCGGTGTACTGGCGCTTGCCCAAGGCGTGGATGCCATCGTCCACTTGGGTGGGATTTCCACGGAGCGTGCGTTCGAAGAGATTCTCGACGCCAATATCCGCGGCACTTTTCATATCTATGAAGCCGCACGCAAGCACGGGATCCCACGGGTGGTGTTCGCCAGCTCCAACCACGTCACTGGGTTTTATCCGCAAGACGAGCAGGTGGATGCACAGTCTGTGCGTCGCCCAGACTGTTATTACGGGTTGTCGAAATCGTATGGCGAAGACCTCGCCACCTTCTATTTCCACCGTTACGGCATCGAGACCGTGAGCTTGCGCATCGGCTCGTCATTCCCAGAACCGCGCAACATGCGCATGCTCTCGACCTGGCTGAGCTACGCAGACCTTTCACACCTGGTAGAACGGGCCTTGCTCGCTGAAAACGTTGGCCACACCGTGGTGTATGGCGTGTCGGCCAACCGCGAGCTGTGGTGGGACAACCGCTACGCGGCGCACCTGGGCTTCAATCCGCAGGACAGCTCGGAGCGCTTTCGCGCAAAACTCGAGCAACAGCCAAAACCTGCTACTGACGATGCCAGCGCGCACCTGCAAGGTGGCGCCTTCACCGTCGCCGGCCCATTCGGCGACTGACCCCGCGCTCTGCAACTCTTTAAAGCCCCTTGCACCCGAGCGGTGCAGCGGGCTCATGCCATCAGAATGCTCACCAGCATCTGCGCAGGCCGGCTCAACTCAACGCCCTTGCGCGTGACCACTTCGTACGGCTCGCTGCGCGACTTCAGCTGCAGCGGCAGGCGCACCAGCATGCCATGGTCCAGTGCGACCTTGGCCACATCCCACGGCATCACAGCGAGCAAGCCCGGGTCCTGCAGCAGCATCGACAACGTGGTGAAGGTCGAGGACGTTTCAATCGGGTATTGCGGAAAGCTCAGGCCCGCTTCGCGGAATTCGCGCTCCAACGTCAAGCGCATGGGCATGTTGACTGGGAATACCACCCAGCGTGAACTGGCCAACTGCGCAAGGTTCAAGGTCTCGCTGCCGGCCAGGGCGTGTGCAGGGTTGGCCACCAGCACCAATTGCTCCTGGTGTTTCGGCACACTGTCGTAGGCGGCGGGCCGCGGGCTGACACTGGTCCGGCAGATCACCACGTCCAGGCGGCCCTGGTCGAGCAGGTTGAGCAGGCGGTCGCTGGTGTCTTCAACTACCGACACCGACAGGTCTGGCTGGCTTTCACGCAAGCGCGCCAACCCCTCCACCAATATCGGCACCGCCCCCATGATCGTGCCGACCGACAAACGACCCCCATGGCCCTGCAGAATGCCCAGCATCTCTTCACGCAGGTGTGCCAGGTCGTTGCTGATCAGGCGCGCGTAGCGCAGCACGCAACGGCCCAGGTCATTGGCCTCGAGGCCCTTGCTGGTGCGCTCGAACAGTACCGCACCCAGGGTCGATTCAATCTCGTTGAGGGCTTTTGTCGCCCCCGGTTGGGTGATCGACATGGCCTCGGCCGCTTTATGAATCGAGCCCAGCTCATCCAGGCTGATCAATAACCGCAACTGGCGCAGGCGAAGGCGCGAGGCCATGGAACTCAGGGGTGGCAGCATAGGGGATCACTTAAAGTTATCATGGGGTCAGCAGGTCTCATTAGGCAGCAACGGCGGGGAAAATTAAAGTGAACTGCATCTTCAACAAGAACAACACAGGAACCCGCATGCGCCTGATCCAATTTGAAACCGCACCCGGCCAACGCCACGTCGGCGTGGTCGAAGGCGACCTGATCCAGGTCGTGCGTGATACCCACTCCATGCGTGAGCTGGCCTTGGCCGCGATCCGCAACCACACCAGCCTGGCCGCAGAAGTGCTCGAACGCGGCCTGGACAGCACGCAACACAGTTACAGCCAGGCCCTGAGCGACTGCCGCGTACTGCCCCCGCTGGACCACGAAGACCCAGCCCATTGCCTGATCAGCGGCACCGGCCTGACCCACCTAGGCAGTGCTGCCACCCGCGACAAGATGCACCAGCAAAAAATCGACGATGCGGCGGCGTTGACCGACACCGCGCGGGTCTTCCAGTGGGGCATCGAAGGTGGCCGCCCGGCACCGGGCACCGCAGGTGTACAACCGGAGTGGTTCTACAAGGGCGACGGCTCCATTGTGGTCCGCCCTGGCCAGGCCTTGCAGCGCCCGGCCTTTGCCGAAGATGCCGGTGAAGAGCCCGAGCTGGCCGGCCTGTATGTGATCGGCGATGATGGCCAGCCCTACCGCCTGGGTTTTGCCATCGGTAACGAGTTTTCCGACCATGTGATGGAACGACGCAACTACCTGTACCTGGCTCACTCCAAATTGCGCAGTTGCGCCTTTGGCCCCGAACTGCGGGTCGGTGAGCTGCCGCGCCACCTCGATGGCATCAGCCGGATTCGTCGCGGCGACCAGGTGATCTGGGAAAAGGCCTTCCTCAGCGGTGAGGACAACATGTGCCACTCGCTGGACAACCTGGAGTATCACCACTTCAAGTACGCCCAGTTCCTGCGCCCAGGCGATGTGCACGTGCACTTCTTCGGCACGGCGACCTTGTCGTTCGCCGACCAGATCAAGCCCGCCGAGGGCGATGTGTTCGAGATCAGCCTGCCTGATTTCGGCGCCCCTTTGTGCAATGGCATTGCCGGGACGCCTTCGGCCATCTCACCTGGCGAGGTGAAGACGCTCTGAACCGACGGCGGCGCAGGGCCGCGCCGCCGCGGCATTTCATAACAATCACAACAGTGAGATGAGCATGAAACACACCCCTTACCCGGCGGCCACAGCCGCCACGGCCAGCACAGACACCGCCAAGCCGACCACCGTGCGCTGGCGGATCTTCTTGATCCTGCTGTTGCTGGCAGCGATCAACTACATCGACCGGGCGTCGCTGTCGGTGGCCCTGCCCTTGATTTCTGCCGAGTTCGAACTCACCCCAGCACTTGAAGGGTTGATCCTCAGCGCGTTCTTCTGGTCCTATGCCCTGATGCAGATCCCGGCCGGTGTGCTGCTCGACCGCTTCCAGGTGCGCAACATCATTGGTGTCGCCACCATCGGCTGGGGCGCCTTCCAGGCGCTGGGCGGCTTTGCCCACAATTGGATCACCCTGCTGGTCACCCGCATTGGCCTGGGCGTGGCCGAGTCGCCGATCATGCCGGCGGGCGCCAAACTCAACGGCGCTTGGTTGACCCCCAACGAACGTGGCCGCGGCGCCACCCTGGTCGACGGCGGCGCGCCGCTGGGCACAGCGTTTGGCGCGATCATCATCGCCGGGCTGATCACCTGGTTCGACTCCTGGCGCATCGCCTTCATCATCGCCGGTGTCGGCACTGTGGCGGCAGGCATCTGGGCCTGGTGGTACATCCGCAACCACCCCAGCGAACACCCGCAGGTCAACGCCGCCGAACTGGTTTACATCACCCAAGCCAACGACGCCGCGACCCAGGCCAACGGCAACCGCAAGGCGGTACTCAAAGAGCTGCTCAAAAGCCGTTCGGTGCTGTGCATGTTCGCCGGCTACGCCTGCTACAACAGCGTGTTCTATGGCCTGCTGACCTGGATGCCAAGCTACCTGCACCAAGCCCACAACCTGGACATCAAGGCCATGGGTGGCGCGACCTTCCTGATCTTCATGTGCGGTTTTGTCGGCGAGCTGGTGGGCGGCTGGATCTCGGACAAGTGGAAAGCCAATGGCGGCCAGCCGAACACGGTCATGCGCAGCATGTTCGCAGGCTCCGCTGCCGTCGCCGCGCTGTGCATCCTGCTGGTGGCCTACACCCCCGATGCTGCACGGGTGATCGCCCTGCTGTGCGTGGCGCTGTTCTTCATCCGCTGGTGCGGCATGTACTGGTGCCTGCCGGCCATTCTCGGCGGTAAATCCAAAGCCGGCGTTCTGGGCGGCAGCATGAACTTCTGCGGCAACATGGTCGGCGTGCTGGTACCGATCCTGATCGGCCTGATCGTGCAGTTCACCGGTTCGTACTTCTTGGCCCTGATCTTCTTCGTGGTAATGGCCTTCGGCCTGATGCTGTTCTCTGGCCTGATCGACTATCGCGAGCGCGGGCTGGCCTGAGCCACGCGCCCTATTGAGGTAACTGTCATGCAACTCATTACAACAACAGGCAGTGAACGCGCTGCCCACGCCGTGATCCGACTCAACTCGCTCGACGACGTGCTGATCGCCCGCCAGGCCTTGCCCGAAGGGTTGCTGCTGGACGAAGGCATCACCGTTCGCCAGCCAATCCCTGCCGGGCACAAGGTGGCGGCGCGCGACATTGCGGCCGGCCAGCCGCTGCGCCGCTACGGGCAGATCATCGGCTTCGCCAGCCAGGCCATCACCGCAGGCGAGCATGTGCACGTGCATAACCTGGCAATGGGTGACTTTGCCCGTGACTACGCCTTTGGCGTCGATGCCCGTGGCGCGCAGGCGCCCAACGACGACACCTTCAGGGGGATCGTCCGGGCCGATGGCCGGGTCGCCACGCGCAACTATGTCGGCATCCTCACTTCGGTGAACTGCTCGGCCACCGTGGCCCGGGCAATCGCCGACCATTTTCGCCGTGACATTCACCCCGAAGCGTTGGCGCCGTACCCGAACGTCGACGGCGTGGTGGCCCTGACCCACGGCGTCGGTTGCGCCGTCGACCCCTCTGGCGAGGCTTTGGCCATGCTGCGCCGGACCTTGGGCGGCTATGCCGTGCATGCCAACTTCGCCTCGGTGCTGCTAATCGGCCTGGGTTGCGAAACCAACCAGATCCCTGAGCTGCTCGCCGCCCAAGGGTTGCAAAGCAGCCATACCCTGCGCACTTTCACCATCCAGGGCTCCGGTGGCACCAGCAAAACCATCGCCAGCGGCATTGCCCAGGTCAAGGCGTTGCTCGCCGAAGCCAACCAGGTCGAGCGCCAGCCAGTCAGCGTGCGCCACCTCACCGTGGGCCTTCAATGCGGGGGCTCGGACGGCTACTCGGGCATCACCGCCAACCCTGCGCTGGGCAATGCCGTGGACCGGCTGGTAGCTGCAGGCGGTACCGCGATTCTGTCGGAAACCCCCGAAATCTACGGTGCCGAGCACTTGCTGACGCGCCGCGCCGTAAGCCAGCAGGTTGGTGAAAAGCTGATCGCCCGCATCCAGTGGTGGGAAGCCTATTGCCAGCGCATGGGCGCCGAGCTGAACAACAACCCCTCTGCCGGGAACAAGGCCGGAGGCTTGACCACCATCCTGGAAAAATCACTGGGTGCGGTCGCCAAGGCCGGCTCCAGTGACCTGGTGGATGTGTACGAATACGCAGAGCCGGTGCGCGCCCATGGCCTGGTGTTCATGGACACCCCCGGTTATGACCCGATCTCGGCCACTGGCCAAGTCGCCGGGGGTGCCAACTTGATCGCCTTCACCACCGGCCGCGGTTCCGCCTACGGCTGTGCGCCCTCGCCGTCCATCAAGCTGGCGACCAATACGCGGCTGTGGGAAACCCAGGAAGACGACATGGACGTCAACTGCGGCGGCATTGCCGACGGCAGCATGACCATCGAAGAGCGCGGCGAGCACATCTACCAGATGATGCTGCGCATCGCCTCGGGCGAGCGCAGCAAGAGCGAACAGCATGGCTACGGGCAGAACGAGTTCGTGCCGTGGCAGATCGGCGCCATTACCTGACTGCTTGCCTTGATGTACCTGCCTCAACGTTTATCGGAGCCCTCATGACCCAGATCCTTGGTCACAATTACATCGGCGGCCAGCGCTCGGCGCAAGGCAATACGCTGCTCAAGAGCCTAGATGCCAGCACTGGCGAAGCGCTGCCCGGCGCATTCAGCCAAGCCACCGAAGCTGAAGTGGATGCGGCCGCAACGGCTGCTGCCGCGGCCTTCCCGGCCTACCGCAACCTGCCGGCCGAGCAACGCGCAGTGTTTCTGGAGGCGATTGCCGACGAACTCGATGCACTGGGTGACGCCTTCATCGCCACGGTATGCCGGGAAACGGCCCTGCCCGCCGGCCGAATCCAGGGGGAACGTGCCCGCACCAGCGGCCAGATGCGCCTGTTCGCCACGGTGCTGCGCCGGGGTGATTTTTACGGCGCCCGCATTGACCGCGCGCAGGCGCAGCGCCAGCCGCTGCCGCGCCCGGACATACGCCAGTACCGTATCGGGGTGGGCCCGGTTGCCGTGTTCGGGGCCAGCAACTTCCCGCTGGCGTTCTCGACCGCAGGCGGCGATACCGCATCGGCCCTGGCCGCCGGCTGCCCGGTGGTGTTCAAGGCGCACAGCGGCCACATGGCCACCGCTGAAGGTGTAGCGGATGCCATCTTGCGCGCTGCGACGCGCAGTGGCATGCCGGCGGGCGTCTTCAACATGGTCTACGGTGCGGGCGTCGGCGAGTGGCTGGTCAAGCACCCGGCCATCCAGGCCGTCGGTTTCACCGGCTCGCTCAAGGGCGGTAACGCGCTGATGCGCATGGCTGCGGAGCGGGCACAACCGATCCCGGTGTTTGCCGAGATGTCCAGCATCAACCCGGTGATCCTGCTGCCTGAAGCGCTGGCTCAGCGAGGCGCTGCACTGGCCCGCGAGCTCGCCGCGTCCGTGACCCTGGGCTGTGGCCAGTTCTGCACCAACCCAGGCTTGGTGCTGGGCATGCGCTCTGCTGCATTCAGCCATTTTGTCGAGCACCTGCAAGCACATATGGCCGAGCAAGGCGCCCAGACCATGCTCAACGCCGGCACCCTGGCCAGCTACCGCCAGGGCCTACAACACTTGCACGCGCACCCCGGCATCACCCACCTGGCCGGCGCCGAGCAAGGCGAGCGGCAGGCGCAGCCGCAACTGTTCAAGGCCGATGTCAGCCTGCTGCTGAACGGCGACCCGCTGCTGCAGGAAGAAGTGTTCGGGCCCGCGACCCTGGTCATTGAAGTTGAAGATCAGGCGCAACTGAGCGCCGCCGTGCAAGCCCTGCGCGGGCAACTGACCGCCACGGTCATTGGCGAAGCAGCAGAACTGACAGGCTTCAGCTGGTTGAGTGAATTGCTCCAGGACAAGGTCGGCCGTGTGTTGTTCAACGGCTACCCCACCGGCGTCGAGGTGTGCGATGCGATGGTCCACGGCGGCCCATACCCTGCCACCTCGGACGCCCGCGGGACCTCGGTGGGGTCGCTGGCGATCGATCGCTTCCTGCGGCCGGTGTGCTTCCAGAACTACCCTGATGCGATGCTGCCCCCTGCGTTGCAGAACGCCAATCCACTGGGTATCTGGCGCTTGATCGATGGTGAGGGTAGCCGCTCAAGCTGCTAGAGGGCCTTGTGCCCCCGTCGAGCCGTCAGGCGCTCGACGGGGGGAAATTTTGAACTCCCCTCACCGCACTCTCTCCCACCTGAAGAGCCCCCGCGATTCTTCAGGACCCCGCCATGGCCAAGCCTCTGCAGGAATACCAGCGCAAGCGTGACTTCAATGCCACGCCCGAGCCGAGCGGTAAACGTGGCCGGGGCCGGAAGCCCCATGCCCTGCAGTTCTGCATCCAGAAGCACGACGCCAGCCACCTGCACTACGACTTCCGGCTGGAGCTCGACGGCACGCTCAAGAGCTGGGCCATCCCCAAGGGCCCGTCGCTGGACCCGAAGGTGCGGCGCTTGGCCGTGCACGTCGAAGATCACCCGCTGGACTACGCCGATTTCGAGGGCAATATCCCCGAAGGCCATTACGGCGCGGGCGATGTGATCGTCTGGGACCGTGGCATCTGGGAGCCTGAAGGTGATGCGCAGCAGGCCTACGCCAAGGGCAAGCTGCGCTTTCGCCTGCAAGGCGAGAAGCTCAACGGCGTCTGGAACCTGTTCCGCACCCACCTGGCTGGCAAGAAAGAGCAATGGATGCTGGTCAAATCGCACGATGGCGAAGCCCGTAGCGAGGCCGATTACAGCATCGTCGAGGCCCAGCCCGACAGCGTGCTCAGCGAGCGCACCCTGGTCCCCAGGCGTAGCAAGCCTGCCGAAAAAGCGGCGCCGCGTACCCGCAAACGCAAGGCAGGCGCACAGAAGGCCCCGTTACCCGACACACTGCAACCGCAACTTGCGACCCTGGTCGACTCGCCACCCGCCGGCGACTGGTTGTACGAGGTCAAGTTCGATGGCTACCGGATTCTCGCGCGCATCGACGGCGATGACGTGCGTCTTTTTACCCGCAATGGCCACGATTGGACCGCCAAGCTGCCCCATCAGCGAGATGCACTACGCACGCTGGGCCTCGACTCGGCCTGGTTGGACGGCGAAATGGTGGTCAATGACGAACACGGCGTGGCCGACTTCCAGGCCCTGCAGAACGCCTTTGACGTGGAGGACGACCAGCACATCCTCTATTACCTGTTCGACCTGCCCTTCCTGGGCGGCGAGGACCTACGCCAGTTACCGCTGCAAGCGCGGCGCAAAACCCTGCAACAGCTGCTTGAACGGGCCGACTCAGAGTGGCTGAGGTTTTCCGAAGGTTTCGATCAGCCGGTCGACTCCCTGCTCGACAGCGCCTGCCGCATGAACCTGGAAGGCTTGATCGGCAAGCGCGCCGACAGCCCTTACACCGGGCGCCGCAGCGCCGACTGGGTCAAGCTCAAGTGCCAGCAACGCCAGGAGTTCGTGATTGTCGGCTACACCGACCCCAAGGGCAGCCGCAGCGCTTTTGGCGCCTTGCTGCTGGCCGTGCACGACGACAGCGGCGCGCTACGCTATGCCGGCAAAGTCGGTACAGGGTTCAGTGCTGCCACCCTGGAAACCATTCATGCGCGACTCAAACCGTTGGAAACCCCCAAGCCGATGCTGAGCAAGCCGCCGACCGGCGCCGAAGCCCGGGGTGTGCACTGGCTCAAGCCGACGTTGCTGGCCGAAGTCGCCTACGCACAGATGACCCGAGACGGCGTGGTGCGCCATGCGGTGTTCCACGGCCTGCGTGATGACAAACCCGCGACCGCGATCGACCTGGAGCACGCCATGCCTGGCAAGTCCGTGGCTAAAACCAAGGCTCAGCACAAGCCCGAGGCGTTGGGCGAACTGCGCCTGACTCACCCTGACCGCGTCATCGACGCCACCCGCGCCACCACCAAACGCCAAGTCGCCGAATACTATGCGCAGGTGAGCCAATGGATCCTGCCCCAGCTTAAAAACCGCCCCGTGGCGCTGGTACGCGCGCCCGATGGCCTCGGTGGCGAGTTGTTCTTCCAGAAAAACGCTGGCCAACTGCACATCCCCAACGTGGTCAGCTACGACAAAAAACAGGCCGGCCAGGCTGCCATGGTCATCAACCGCGCCGATACCCTGCTGGGCGCGGTGCAGATGAACATGCTCGAACTGCACACCTGGAACGCCACCGACAAGGACTTCGACAAACCGGACCGCTTCGTGCTCGACCTGGACCCGGACCCGGCGCTGCCCTGGAAGGCCATGCTGGAGGCCACGCAGCTGACCTTGACCCTGCTCGACGAACTTGGCCTGAAGGTGTTTCTGAAGACCAGTGGTGGCAAGGGCATTCACATTGTCGTGCCGCTGACCCGAAAAGCGGGCTGGGACGAGGTGAAGGACTTCAGCCATGCGATCGTCGACTACCTGGCCAACCTGTTCCCCGATCGCCTCAGCGCCGTGTCGGGGCCGAAAAACCGGGTCGGGCGGATTTTCATCGACTATCTGCGCAATGGCAAAGGCGCCACCACCGCCTGTGCCTACTCCTTGCGTGCGCGGGAGGGCCTGCCGGTGTCCGTGCCGATCTGGCGTGAAGAGCTGGCCGGGCTCAAGGGTGCCAATCAATGGCACATCGGCAACCTGCACGAGCGCCTGGCCGAGGTGGACGACCCCTGGGCCGACATGGGCAAGACCCGTCAATCGATCACTGCGCGCATGCGCAAACAGCTAGGGCTGGGCTGATGAGCATCATTCAGGACTTTGATTTGAACACCCTCGACCGCCTGTTGCGCACCTTCACCGAAAGGCCGCAGGCGCTGAACCTCGATACCCAACTGCCAGCGCTGATGCAGGCGCTGCAGGCCGACCACCTTGACCTGCTGCCCCTGCCCGGCCAGGGCAACACGCTGCGCCGCTGGCAGAGCCTGGCCCGCATTGCTGGCTGTGACATGGCCTTGGCCAAGCTCTACGAAGGCCATACCGATGCCTTGGCGATCCTGGCCGAATGTGGCGCCGCGCACCATGCGCAGGATGGCATTTGGGGTGTATGGGCGGCGGAACCGCCAGATGCCCGCGCACGTATCGTCGAGCGCCAGGGCGAGCAGGTGCGGCTTTCGGGCCGCAAGGCGTGGTGCTCGGGCGCCTTGCAAATTGACCGCGCACTGATCACGGCATGGGGCGAAGACGACCAACCGCAGCTGGTGGCCATAGAGCTGTCCCACCCCAGCCAAGGCTTGCGTATCGAACAGTGGCAGGCGGTCGGCATGGCCATTACCGCGAGCGTCGAGGTCGAGTTCAACCATACGCCTGGTATCGCCATCGGCCGGCCCGGGCAGTACCTCTCCAGACCCGGCTTTTGGCACGGTGGCGGGGGTATCGCGGCGTGCTGGTACGGCGGCGCCGAGGCCCTGGCGGACTACCTGCGCGAACACTGTCGCAACCCGCGGCCAGACCCGCACGCCGACGCGCACTTGGGGGCTGTGGACGCCGCCTTGTGCGGAGCCAGGGCGGCGTTGCGCGAGTGTGCGGGCTGGATCGACCGCCAGCCGGGCGCAGACGCCTGTTTCGAAGTGCGGCGTACCCGCGCACAGGTCGAGCAGGCCGTCGAGCACGTGATCCATCACGTGGGGCGCGCCTTGGGCGCCTCGCCGTTTTGCCGCAGCAGCCACTTTGCCCGGTTGAGTGCCGACTTGCCGGTATTCCTGCGCCAGAGCCACGCCGAGCGTGACCTGGCCGCCCTCGGACAGCAGCTGGCTACCCTGCCGGCAGGAGCCTGGCAACTATGAATTTGATCGAGTCGAGTAGCGGTACCCCCTGGTCGGCCTGGCAGCACGCCGCGCACCTGGCCAGGGCCACCTGGATCGACCCAGAGCAACTGTGCCCGCCTGGCCGCCGGCTTGTACTGATCGCCCCGCACCCGGATGACGAAATTCTCATGGCGGGTGGTTTGCTGGCAGGCTTTCATGGGCGCGAGGACGACCTGGTGTTGGTCTCTGCTACCGATGGCGAAGGCAGCCACCCAGGCTCCAGCCACTGGACCGAGCACCGCTTGCGCAGGCAGCGGCCGCTGGAGAGCCGCCACGCCCTGCAACAGCTCGAACTTGACCTCAACCGGCTGGACTGGCGCAGGCTGCACCTGAAGGACGGCGCGCTGCCGCGGGACGAGGCCTTTCTAGTCAACCACCTGAGCCAGTTGCTCAAGCCTGATGACGTGCTGATGGCGACCTGGCGCAACGACGGTCACTGCGACCACGAGGCGGTGGGCAGGGCCGCCGCGCAAGCGGCAATGGCGCGCAAGGTGCAATTGGTGGAGGTGCCGGTCTGGGCCTGGCACTGGGCGCAACCTGACGACCCTCGCCTGCCCTGGCCACGGGCTCATCGCGTGCAGCTGGATGAAACCCGCCTGGCCCGCAAGCGCAAGGCCTTGGCCGCGCACATCAGCCAACTCGAACCAGATGAAGGCCAACCGCCCGTGCTGCCAGCGAACTTGCAGGAGTGCCTGCTACAGCCTTTCGAATTGGTGTTCTTGTAAAGGGAGTTGTCATGAGCCTCGACGCACAGTATTTCGCCGACCTGTACGCCAGCAGCGAAGACCCTTGGGCCTTTCGCACCCGCTGGTACGAAAAGCGCAAACGCGAGCTGGTCATGGCCAGCCTGCCACGCCAATGCTATGAGCGCGTGTTCGAGCCTGCGTGCGCCAATGGCGAGCTGAGTGCCTTGCTGGCCGAGCGGTGTGCAGACTTGTTGTGCCAGGACTTGAACCCAACTGCCGTAGGCCTCGCGCGGGAACGCTTGGCCGGGGTCAGCCACGCCTCGGTCGAACTCGGCAGGCTTCCGGGTGATTGGCCCGGTGGGCGCTTTGACCTGATCGTGCTGAGTGAGCTGGGTTACTACCTTGATCCCACCGATTGGTTGCAAGTAATCGAACAGTCAGCCGCCAGCCTCAGCGACGACGGCGGCCTGCTGGCCTGCCACTGGAAACACCCGATCGCGGGCTGCCCCCAGGACGGGCGTGAAGTGCATCGCATGCTGGGCAAGCATCTGCCGCTGTACCCCGTCTATCGCCATGAAGAAGCGGACTTTCTGCTCGAGTACTGGTCTTGCCAGCCCAGCGTGGTCGACCTTGACGAGACCTGCCCATGATTGCCGTGGTCATACCCGCCCACAACGAAGCGCGCCGCCTAGGTCGTTGCCTCAAGTCCGTGCGGGCGGCTGCAGACCAGGCTGAGTTGGCGGGCTATCGGGTCGAAATACTGGTGGTGCTGGACCGCTGCAGCGATGGTAGTGCGGCGGTTGCCAGGCGGCACCAGGTACAGACACTGGAAGTGCACGCAGGCAATGTTGGCATGGCGCGCAGTGCCGGCGCGGCACAGATGATCGAACAGGGCGCCAGCTGGCTGGCCTGTACCGATGCCGACAGCCAGGTGCCGCCGCATTGGTTGCTGTCGCAACTGGCGTGTGGTGCGGACGTGGTCTGTGGCACTGTGCATGTGGAGCGCTGGCAGCCCTGGCAAAAAGCCGCGTTGCGCCGGTTGTACCTGAGCCATTACCAGGCGCGAGAGGGGCACCGGCATATCCACGGCGCCAACCTTGGGGTCAGTGCACAGGCGTATTTGCGTATCGGGGGGTTCCAGCCGTTGCCGGCGCATGAAGACGTACAACTGGTGCGCGACCTGGAGGCGCACGGTGCGCAGATCTCCTGGACGGCACGGCACAGCGTGGCGACCAGCAGCCGACGCGACAGCCGCGCCCGGGAAGGGTTTGGGGATTTTCTGGCAGGCCTTGAAGCCTCCCCCTCCTGAGTCGCAGGCTTCTAGCGCTCCCACAGGAGCGGGCTGCCGATACATAGATGGAAAGATCAAGAAGCCTTCCGGGTCCGCTTGGCAGGCTTCTTTTTGCCAGTAGCACCACCCTTGCCCCCCAGGCTGCGTTTGAGCAACTCGGTAAGGTCGATGATGTCGGCACTTTTCTCCGCACTGCCGCCCTCGCCCTTTTCGACCACGCTGATCTTGCCTTTACTGGCCTTCTCTTCCACCAGGTCCATGATCGTCTGGCGAAACGCATCGTGGTATTCATCCGGCTGCCACGGCCCGCTCATGTCCTCCACCAGCCGCTTGGCCATGTCCAGCTCACGCTTGTCCACTTTGGTGTCTGTCACGCTCTTGTCCAGCTCCAGCGTGTCCAGCCCTCGCACTTCCTCTGGCCAGCGCAAGGTGATCATCACCAGTGCATCGTCCAGCGGGCGCAGCAGCGTCAGGTGCTGACGGGTATGCAACACCACCGTGGCCAAGGCCACCTTGCCGGTACTCGCCAGGGTTTCGCGCAGCAGCGCGTAAACCTTGCCGCCACGGCGGTCGGGGGCCAGGTAATACGGGGTATCGAAATGCTGAAGGGGGATTTCGCCAGCATCGACGAACGAGAAAATATCAATGGTCTGGGTGGCTTCAGGCCGGGCCGTGCGGATCTCCTCCTCGCTGATCACCACATAGCGGCCTTTTTCATACTCCACACCTTTGACGATGTGCTCCTTGTCGATTTCCTTGCCTGTGACCTTGTTGACCCGCTTGTACCCGACCGGCTCCATGCTGCGTTTGTCGAGCCAGTCGAAGTCCACCCGCTCGGTGCGCACAGCGGTATTGAGCGAGACAGGGATGTGCACCAGCCCAAAGCTGATCGCGCCTTTCCAGATTGCCCTAGCCATCGTTAATCACCTCCCGCCAGGCCCCGCGTCTATCGGGGCTTCTACTGGAAGTGACTGCGGCGCGACGGGAAGGTTTAGTCAGGCTGCCCTGCGGCGGGCAGCGCCGTTGGATTAGCTGAACAGCACACGCTTGAAGGCTTCGGCGGCCAGATGCACCTGCACCGACCAGTCGTCTGCCGCGTCGCTGCCGGCATCGTCTGAAATGTACTTGAGGCAGACGAACGGAATGCCTTCGTCACGAGCGATCAGGGCCAGCACATAGGCTTCCATGTCGACGATGTCGTAAGGTGCCTCGCCGTGGCTGACCTCGAAACTGTCACCACTGCCGCAGGTGCCCAGGGCAAGCCCGGGGATTTCCTCGCCGTGTTCCAGCAGCACTGGGATGTCAGACAGCGGCGTCTCGTAGCGGGCGAAGCCCAATGGCGTGACGTCCATATCGCGCTGCACGAAACGGGTACAGCACACCACCTCGCCCTTGCCATAGCGCTGGCTGCCGGCAGAGCCCAGGTTGACGATCAACTTGGGCTTGCGCTGGGCAATGGCCTTGGTCAGTGCGATGGCGGCATTGACCTTGCCGATGCCGGTGAACACGGTGTTCACATCGGCAAACACAGTGCCCGCCTCTGCCTCGAGGGCGAAGACAAAAAGCGTGTCGGTCGGGGTGATCTGGGGAAATTGCTTGATCAGCATCATGGCGCAGGACGTTCCGAGTGGCTGCAAAGGGCGCGGCCATTTTCGGTCAACCCTGTCTAATTGCAACCCCAGCCGTTGGCAATGCGGCGTTTCCTTGCATCACCACCTGCTCGACCACGGCCTGTAAAGCGTGTGCTGCGCTTTGCCCATCGTCGTGGGCGCGCTCCAGGCAGTGCAATTGCCGGTCCGCGCTGGTGCCCTCGCGCAGAATGCCGTGGGCATGCTGGAAGGCGCGTTCGGCGTCGACAGTGTCGACCGGAAACTGGCCCTGCAACTGCCCAAGCCAGCCTTGCGCCGTGACCGGCTGCTGCGCATCGGCACCGATGAATTGACCATGGCGCCCATAGCGCATGGCTCGCCAGTAGTTTTCCTGTGCGACCCAGCGCAGTTCGCGATTGAAGGGGCTACGTTCATGCCTTGGCTGCAGGTTGTGCTCGACCAAGTGGCGAAAGACGCCGGCAATGCTCAATGCGTCCTCAAGGCAAGGGCAACCATCGCAGATACGCAACTCGACTGTCGGAAAGCGCTGCGAAGGCCTGATCGCCCACCAGAAATCACCCTTTTCTGCCAGTGAGCCGGTCCTTTGCAGCAAGGCTCGGTAGCGCTCGTAGGCGGGCCAATCAGCTAATGGCTCTGGCAGCCCCATGTGCGGCCACTCGCCACAAATGACCCGCCGGTAGCTCATGTAGCCGGTCGCCTGGCCCAGCCATAAGGGTGACGATGTGCTGAGCACTAGTAGCAACGGCAACCAGGGCACCAGGCGATTGATCAGTTGCATGCGATCGCAGTCAGCCGGTACGCCTACGTGCACGTGCAACCCGTTGAGCAGGCTGCGCCGTGCCACATGCCGGTAGTCGTCGAACAGCTGGCGGTAGTGTGCCGAGGCTGCCGGCTTATGCCGTAACCAAGGTGCATTGGGGTGGCTGGCTGCGCCATACAGGCCCATACCCTGCGCCGCCAGCACGTCGGTCAGCCGCTGCCGCGCATGCACGAAGAATTCCCGTGCCTGGTACAGGTTCGAAAACACCGGCGAGGCGACTTCTATCTGGCTGCGGAACATCTCTTGCACAAAGTACGGCCCCACTGCCTCTCGGCAGTGCCTTGCCAGGCTGGGCGCCGGCATCGCTGGGACTTTGCCGGTGGCAAGGTCCACCAACAAATACTCCTCTTCGATGCCGAACGTGCAAGGCCGCGGCATAGGCCTTCAGCCGTTGCGAGTGACAGTGAGCGCTACGGCGGCAATGCGCTCCACGTGTTCATACCCGGGCTCAGCCAGTTGCTCGCCGAACACATCGGGGTCGATTTCCCGGTAGCCCCAAGACCACTCCGGGCCCGCCAGGCGTAAACGAACAGCTTCAAGCAAGCCATCGCGGCCTTCGACGATCGCAACACCGGTGTAGAGCAACAAGGTGCCCCGCGCACTCAAGCGCTCCAGCGCCTGCTCGACGATACGCAGCGACAACGCTTCGCCCAGCGCCCCACCGCCGTGGCGGTAGGTGCGCGCGCTGAGGTCGAGCATGTAGGGGGGATTGGCGACAATCAGGTCGAAAGGCCCGGTTATGCCATCGAGCAGGTCACCGGCGGCCACCGACACGTTGTTGATACCTGCCAATGCGGCATTGATGGCGGTATAGCGTAGCGCAAGCGGATTGATGTCCACCGCGCTGACCTGCGCATGCTGGGCGGCGCGCGCGATGATCAAGGCGCCCACGCCGGTACCGCAACCGATGTCGACCGCATGCTCCACCCGAGACAAGCGGTGTTGCAGGTGATCGTGGATGACCTGGGCAAAGCGGTAACTGTCGGGGCCGAAGAAAACTGCGTCACTGGCGTGGGTCGGGTAAGCCGAATGGACCAGCAGCAGGTCGTCCAGGCTTGACCAGCGCACCGTGCTGGCCATCAGCTCGCCGCATCGCGTCAGCACCTGCGCGCGCTCCAGCTGGTGTAGTAGGTCAGCAGGCATCAACGAAGGCGCGAAGGGGCGGCTCCAGCCGAACACGTCGCGCACGTTCGTCGCCTGCCTGGCGGCATCGCGGGCATTGTTGCGGGCATGGGTGGCTGGGCTGACACAGGTGAAGCGGTAGCCGTCGGCTCGCAGGCGCTTGCCTAGTTGCAGCAAGGCCTCATCTGCCTGGCCTTGAGCCGAGTCGAGCACCATCAATGGCATCCCTCTTGAATCAGGCCGGTTGCGCGGACGAAGGCTTGAGTAGCCTGCAAACCTTCCGGCAACGCGTGACGGTTACCGGACATCCGCTCCATAAGGGTAGCAAGCGCTTCTGGGGCAATGCTGGCGTTCGGTACTTCGCTCAAAGCTGAAGGTGTGTCCCAACTGCCAGGCACGACGCGGCGGGTTGTGGCCTGCCAGTCGTCGGCGATCCAGTCATGCCACAATTGTTTTTCGTACGCCGTGAACACCCCGAACATGGCCGCCGTTGGCCCTTCGATCAGCTTCCACCAGCGGCTGTTCGCCGGGTCCTCGCCGCGGCGAATCCAGCCCTGGGCCTGCAGGGCACTGACAAAGGCCGGGATGGCCCCAGGCTCGGCTAGCCATTGATTAATGGTGCGTTGCTGCAAGCGGCAATGATCGGAGTGCATGAACTGACCATACTGGCGCTTGCACTCCAAAGCCGCAAACAGCTGCGCTTGGAGGTCAAACTGGCTGACCAGGGTGGCAGCCGAGATGCCCAGGTCGTTCAGGCGGTAACCCCGCCGCACCCGCTGATAGAACGCCTGTGGGTCTTCTGCGGGGCACAGTTGGTGCAACGCCTGGATAGACAACTGCGCGTGACCACTGGCAGCGTTGTCGATGGTCACGTGCAACTGGAAGTAGTGGCCATCGATACCCAGCTCCGCCAGCTCGTAGGTGGTGATCAGCAAATGCAGCGGCGGTTGTTCGTAGCCAAGGTTGTAGCCCAGCACTTCGGGCAGAAATTCGTCGCAGTTCTGCCCCAAGGCCAGTTGCACGGCACCTTGCAGATAACGGTCGTGATCCAGTGGCGGCAGTTCCAGGCAGCCGAGGCGGCTGAGCAGCCGTTGGTAGATCAACACATGGTTACAGCGTGGGTCGCCATTGCCCAGCTCTTCCAGGTAGGTGCGGATCAGCCCGTGGTAACGCGGGTCTTGCCAATGCTGCAGCGTGCCGTGCAACCAGGCCCCGTCCACGGCCTTGGTCGGCGCAATTTGCTGGAGGAACCACAACGCATGGGCGCGGTTGCTGAAAAACTGGCGTGGCCCACCTTGATGGCGCTGCTGGAGGTATTCGGCATAGGCCTTGGCCACCTCAGCGGCATGCTGGGCGCTCCAGGCAGGCAGCTGTGAAGGGTTGGCCGGCAGGTCGTCGGGGGACTGCTCGACGCGGGCGATAAGTTCATTAAGCCACGCAGCGCTGGTGGCGTCGTGGCCTTGCAATAGGGTCTGGTACCGGTGCTGCAGGCTATGGCTTGCGGTCATAGACCTTTCATGAGTAACGGTCTTGCAGGTCATCACCGTCATGCCGTGCGCCTCTGAATGCAGTGCCAGGTCGCCCTGGCACTGCGGATCCCTCGGTTACAAACGACGGTTACGAACGACCGCCTTTGCGGCTGGTGTCGTGAGGCATGTTGCCCCCCGAAGACTGGCCGCCTTTACGCCCGGCTTCGGACGCTTTTTCACGGTCGTTGGCGAAGTTGCCTGGGTTCTTGCTGCCGCCTTGGCTGCCTTCCTTGCCTTGGGTGCCGGTGCGGCTGTTCTCTTTGTTAGCCATGGTCTTCAAGCCTCGTATGACTTCAGGATGCACGGCGCTGGGCCGTACATAGCTTCGGAGTTCGGCGATATCGAGGGATTCGTTTTATTGCCGCACGTTCGGACCGGTGGCGTTAAATAAGGGAAGGTTACGTATTTGGTGCGCCAAGCGACCGCCCGCCTCACTCGGCATCGGGTGCATCGAGCCGCGCCTGGCGGCGACCCAGCCAGGCGCCGGTGCCGGCCCAGCCCAACGCAATCGCCGCGCCAATCAGCATCGCCAACTGCGGGTGCTCCGCGATCACATCCAGTGCCCGCTTGAGCCAGCCGCTGAGGGCGTCACCGCCGCGGTAGACCACGGTGTCGATGAAGTTCTTGGCTTTGTACTTGTCTTCTGCCGACAAAACGGTGAAGAGCATCTCCCGCCCCGGCCGGACCAGCGCATATTCACCGGCCCGGCGCACCACCATCACCACCACGAAGGCGGCGAACACCGGGGCCACTGCCAGCCAGACAAAGCCTGCGGTCATGATCAACGGCACCGCCACCAGCAATATGCCCACGCCCATCCTTCGCGCCAGGCGCCCGGTCAGAAACACCTGCGTGAGTATCGCCAAGGCCTGGACCACGGTGTCGATCAGGCCGAACACCTGGGTTTGCCGGGTGCGGTCGGTGAAGGTCACGCTGACGATACGCGCCTGTTCGAAGTACAGGAACGTGCTGACACTGGCCAGCAGCACCACGAACAGCGCGATGCCCAACAGGTAAGGAGCGCGCAGCACGGCAGTAGCCCCCGCGAACGGGTTGCCACCCAACGGCTTGGACGTCGAGCGCTGCAGATGAACTGGCAGCGGATGACGGTCTCGCCAGCGCTGCAAAAACAAGGCAGCGCCGGTGCTGCCTAGCAAACATAGCCCGGCCAGTACTAGCAGGCCTGCATGCCCCAGCGGGCCCACCAGCAAGGTACCCAGGATCGGCCCGCAGAGGCCGCCCAGGCTGGCACCCGCTGCCAGCAGGCCAAACAAGCGTTTGCCTTGTTCGGTGGCAAACAGGTCGGCAAGCACGCTCCAGGCCAGTGAAATGGTCAGCAAGTTGAACACCGACAGCCAGATATAGAACGCGCGCGCAGTCCATACATCGTCCGGGGCCCGGGCAAACAGCACCGCGAACAGCAACAGGTTGCTGGTGAAGAACCCGTAGGTCCAGGGCAGGATTTGCCGCCGCCGCACCTTGGATGCCAGCCAGCCGAACAGCGGCAGGCACGCCAGGGTGGCGACGAAGGTGCCGGTGAACAGCCACTGCAGGTTATCCACGCCACCGGCCACACCCATGGTCTCGCGCACCGGGCGCAGCATGAAGTAGCCGGTGAACAGCAAGTAGAACAACAACAGGCCGGCAACCACCGCCGGCCCTTCGCCCGGTTGTATGTTCAGCCCATGGTCCAGACGCCGCCGCCAGCCTTGCATGGTGTCAGCCGAACTGTTCGATCAGCGCCTGTTGCTGCGCCTGGCTGAGCAATGGCGTATGCCCGGCCTTGAGCTGATCGAGCTGGCGATCAGGGCGGCTGGTGGCGGGAATGACCGTGGTCACTGCCGGGTGGCTGATGGCGAACTTCAGAAACAGCTGTGCCCAGCTGCCGATACCTACTTCCGACGCCCAGCCTGGCAACGGTTGGTCTTTGACCCGGGCAAACAGCCGGCCGTCATCGAACGCCCGGTTGATCAGCACCGCGACGCCCTTGTCTTGGCACAATGGCAGCAGCTCACGCGCGGCCTGTGGGGCGTTGACCGAGTAGTTGATCTGAATGAAGTCGAGCGGTTCGCTACGTACGATCCTGGCCACTTCATCCTGGCCGCTGTTCAGGTAATGGGTGATGCCGACGTAGCGGGTCTTGCCCTGCTGCTTGAGTTCACGGGCGTAGGGCAGTTGGGTCTGCCAATCGCGCAGGTTGTGGATCTGCAGCAAGTCGACTTTGTCGGTGCGCAAGCTGCGCAGGCTGCCTTGCCACTGCGCTTGTGCGTCGGCCTGGCTGTCGGCGGCGATCTTGGTGGCTAGAAAGCACTGCTTGTGCCAGCCGCCCTCTTCCAGCAACTGGCCCAGAATGCTGTCGGCCCCCCCGTAGTTGGGCGAGGTGTCGATGACCCTGCCGCCACCTTCGAAGAAGGCCCTGAGCACCGCGCCGAGCTGTTGGTACTGAGGCGAGCCGGCCTCGACCTCGAAACTGCCAGAGGTACCGGCACCGATGACCGGCAAGGCCTCGCCGGTGGAAGGGATAGTGCGCGTCAGCAGGCCACTCGCCGCCCCTGCGTGCAGCCAAGGGCTTGCGGCCAGCAACCCCAAGGCTGCACTGGCGCGTAGGACATCACGACGTGCATACATGGAAAAGCCCCCCGTCATGAACCGGAAACTTTCAAGGCTAGCCGCTCTACCCCGCCTCGGCGAGTGATTCTGTATCTGGATGTTAGCGATCAGGCCTGCAACAGCAGGCGCAGGTCCAGGCCGGTTTCACCCATTGGCGGGAACCAGTAATAACCACCGGTCAGTGGCCGGCTGAAACGGTAGAGGCCGTCGATGATGCCGTCTTCCAGGCCGCTCATGCGCCGCAGTTGCACTTCGAAGGCATCGAAGCTGTGGCCCAGTGCCACGAAGGCAAGGCCAGCACCGCGGGCGTCAGCCCAGGCGACCGAGCGACGGACCATGAACGCCTCAGGTTCGAAGCTTTCCTGGGCGGTGCGTTTGACGTGCGCGGACGCCGGAGCGTCGTCAAGCTCTTCGTTGTCGCTGAGGCGGCGGCCGATGATGTTGTCCTGGTCCGCCTGGGGCAGCGACTTGAAGTACTCCAAGTCATGCTTCCACAGTTGGAACGCGGCAAAGCTGGAACCGTTGAGGCCAGGGTGTGCGTCGTCAACGATGGCGGCTTGCACGGCCTCTTCGTCCACCGGGTTCTCGGTGCCGTCTTCATAGCCGGTCAGGTCGTGGCCACCCCGGTGCAAAAAGCCATCGACGCTGTCTGCCAGGCGCAACGCCGGTGCCAGCGCGTGTTCCAGGGCCTGGGCCCGCAGCAGCAGGTCGCCACGCTCGTTACCGCGCAGCCACAGCCACAGGGCGTGCTGGGTGCTGGGGTTCTCCACGGCGGCGTCCAGCAGCGGGAAGGCACGCAAGCCCGGCACGTCACGGCCCAGGGCCTTGGCCAGGGTCGCGCCGACGCCCAGGATCAACTGTTGGCCGTCGACCTGCGGCAGCAAGGCGTCGAGTGCGGCGGGCAGCGCTTCGGGCGAGTGCAGCGTGAAGAACAGGTGGCGGGCATGGGCCGGCACCGGCGTGGCAAGCAGACCTTGCTGAAACGGCATGACAGGCTAATCCTCGGTAAAAGCGCGCATGCTACTGCGCCGGGACGCCCATCGCAACGCGGCATGCAGACGCTGCGCACGGTGCACTCGGTAACAAAAGGTTACCAAGAGGTGGCGCTTTGCAATTAGCTATCACTACAGTGCCACCTACACTCCTCGGAATCCTTTGTGCGACTCCCTGATCCGAGAGCCCCTTCATGACTGCCTCGCCCCTGCTCACTGCATTTCTGCCCCTGGCCCTGGGCATCATCATGCTCGGCCTTGGGCTGTCGCTGACCCTGGCCGATTTCGCCCGTGTGGTGAAATACCCCAAGCCTGTGGTGATTGGCCTGGTCTGCCAGATCCTGTTGCTGCCGCTGGTGTGCTTCCTGATCGCCAACGGCTTTGGCCTGGAGTCCGCCCTGGCGGTGGGGCTGATGCTGCTGGCGGCCTCGCCGGGGGGGACCACGGCCAATCTGTTCAGCCACCTGGCCCACGGCGATGTGGCATTGAACATCACCTTGACGGCGGTCAACTCGTTGATTGCGATCCTCACCATGCCGCTGCTGGTGAACTTGTCGCTGGGCTGGTTCATGGCCTCGGACCAGGCCATCCCGCTGCAGTTTGCCAAGGTGTTGCAGGTGTTCGCGATTGTCCTGTTGCCGGTGGCGCTGGGCATGTTGATCCGCCACTTTGCCCCGCGCTTTGCCGCACGCATGGAAAAGCCGATGAAGCTGGTGGCGGCGCTGTTTCTGGCTTTCACCATCATCCTCGCGCTGGCCAAGGACTGGCAGACCGTGGTCGAGTACGCCCCCGTGGTAGGCCTGGCGGCCCTGTTGTTCAACGTGCTGAGCCTGGCCGTAGGCTACTGGGTGCCCCGGCTGTTGAAGATTCCCAAGCGCCAGGCCATCGCCATCGGCATGGAAATCGGCATCCACAACGGTACCTTGGCGATCGCGCTGGCCTTGAGCCCTTCGTTGCTGAACAACGCCACTATGGCGGTGCCGGCGGCGCTTTACAGCCTGATCATGTTCTTCACGGCGGCAGGGTTTGGCTGGTGGGTGAGCCGCGGGCACGTGGCAGAAACCGTTGAGGCTGAGGGCAACGCGGTCAACTGACCGCAGTGACGGTCAAGGCCGCTCGCGTCGGTCGCGCAACTGGCGCTTGAGCACTGCAAGGGGCGGAGCGTAGAAAAAGCCGAACGACACGCTGCCTTGCCGGCCTTTGACCGCATGGTGAAGGCGGTGGGCGCGATGCAGACGCTTGAGGTAGCGGCTGACTGGCCGCGGTTTTTTCGGCCAGTGGCGATGAAAGAAGCCATCGTGGGCCAGCACATACAACAGGCCGTACCCCGCCACGCCCCCACCCACCCACTGCAAGGGGGCGTACCCGGCTTTACCCAGCGCCACCAGGCCGGCGGCGATCAGCCCCAGCGCAAGCAGGTAAATGTCATTGGTCTCGAGCATGCCCAGGTGTGGCTCATGGTGCGAGCGGTGCAGCCACCAGCCCCAGCCATGCATGATGTACTTGTGCGCCAGTGTGCCGACACCCTCCATGGCCACCAGTGTGCCGAGCAGCACGGCGAGATTGAACAGCATGTAACGGATCCGGGTGATCGCAAGGGAAGGCGCAAGGTTACCGACTACCCGCCTATTTTTCCATGCAGGCGTGACGGGCTGTAGGCACTTTCCTGATGAAGCCCTTGTCATGTTTTTACCCTTGACCTCGCCTATCTCGGGGCGTAAGGTCCGCGACGCAATTTCGCATCCCCAAACAGGAGTCCTGCATTGGACAGTAGCCCCAGTCGCTTGCGACAGGCCCACTTGGCGAGCTAGTCCGGCAGTGCCCTGCCACTGTCTCGCCGTCATGGCTTGATGGTGGATTTCTTCAGCCCCCGTGGCTGCAGCCTTCCTCTTTTATTCCCTTCTGTGGTCCTGCGCATTTTCTGGTTATTCAACCACGCCAACACCAGGTGGCGTTCATGCGGGCGTGTGCCCGTGGAAGAGGTTTGCTATGGATTGGAAAGTCTTTCTGCTGCGCGTCAGCATCGCCCTGCTGCTGGGTGCCCTGATCGGCGCCGAGCGTCAACTGCGTCAACGCCTCACGGGCTTGCGTACCAATGCGCTGGTCAGTACCGGCGCTTGCCTGTTCGTACTGATGACCCAGGCCGTACCGGGCATGGCCCCTAACGATGCCTCGCGCGTGGCCGCTTATGTGGTGTCGGGGATCGGCTTTCTCGGGGGCGGCGTGATCATGCGCGACGGTTTCAACGTGCGCGGCCTGAACACTGCCGCCACGCTGTGGTGCACGGCCGCCGTTGGCGTATTGTGCAGCCTTGGGCTGCTGCTGGAAGCGACACTGGGCAGCCTGGCCGTGTTGTGCGCCAACATCCTGCTGCGCGACATCGCCCAGCGCCTGGACCGCCAGGACATTGTCCCGGCCACTGAAGTGGAGCAGCGTTTCGAAGTGCGGGTTGTGTGCCGTGCCGAGGATGAAATCCAGGTTCGCAGCCTGATGCTGCACAGCCTCGGCGACCCGGAGCTGCGCCTGCAATCGCTGCATAGCGAGGACTTGCCCAACCCGGCGCGCCTCGAAGTACGCGCCGAACTGCTGGGCAACCCGCAGGCACCGGCGCAGCTGGAACGGCTGGTCAGCCGGGTGAGCCTGGAAAAAGGTGTAAGCTCGGTGCGCTGGCAGTTGCAGCCGCAAGAGGTGGCGGCAGACTGACGCCCACCCATCCCACGGTTTGCAGGACCCGACTGTGCATATACGTCCTACCCTCACCCGCGATATCCCCTGGCTGGCCGAGGTCGAGCGTTCAGCCGCCCAGGCTTTCGCCCAACTGCCGGCGCTGGCGTGGCTGGCACAAGGCGAAGTACTGGACAGCACAGCGCATCAAGGATTCGTCGATGCAGGCGCAAGCTGGCTGGCGGAGGGTGACGCCGGGCAGATCCTAGGCTTTGTGTGCGCACGGCGGGAGCATCAGGCATTGCACATTCATGAAATTTCCGTGCGCCGGGAGGCTCAAGGGCAAGGGATCGGGCGCCTGCTGCTGAATCAACTGGTCGATGCGGCGCAAGCCGCCGGCGTTCGGGAACTGACCTTGACCACCTTTGTCGACGTGCCCTGGAATGCACCTTTTTATGCACGCTATGGGTTTGAAACTATTGATGAAGGCCTGCTGTGCTCGCGGCTGGGTAACATCCTGGCCAACGAGCGTGCCCACGGGTTTGTCGGGCGTTGTGCAATGCGCATGAGCATCGGCTGAACAGCACCTGCCTTGCTCGCCCTTGATAGGCGATCATGGGTCTACACCCGCCGCGGTACTGTTCGCCACGCAGTAACCGTCCCGCCCCTGCCGCTTGGCCTGGTACAACGCGCTATCTGCCGCCGCCATCAGTCGCTCGGGCGTCATGGTTTGCCGAGCTGGGTCGCCGATCGCGATTCCGGCACTGAACGACACCCGCCCCAATGGGCTGCCGCCATGCTCGATCACATGGCGACGCAGCATATGCTGTACTTCCTGCACGACAAGCTCGGCACCCGGCGCATCGGTGTCGGGCATTAATAGCGTGAACTCCTCGCCACCAAAGCGCACCGCCAGGTCAGCCGGGCGCTTCAGCGCCTGTTGCAGCAGCTCGGCGAAACGCCGCAGGCACTGGTCGCCGGCAAGGTGCCCGTAACGGTCGTTGTAAGCCTTGAAGTAGTCGAGGTCGAGCATCACCAGCGCTACTGGGTAACCTTGCCGTCGAGCCCGCCGCACCTCGGGCTCGAACACCGCATCCAGCCGGCGGCGGTTGCCAAGGCCGGTCAGGCTGTCGGTCAAGGCCAGGGATTTCAGCGTCTGGTGCGCCTGGTGCAGTGCGCGCTCTATCACAATGCGTTCGCGCAGTTGGCGCAACACTACCCCGCCGAACGCTGCCAACCCCACCAACAACAGCAACAATACGGCCACTGATTTGATCGCGTCGTGACGCCAGGGCGCGACAATGGATTCCCGCGACAGGCCAGCCTCTACCACCAACGGGTAACTCGACAGCGCCCGGTAGGCATATAGGCGAGGTGTGCCATCGACTACCGCCACTGCCTCGACCAGCCCTTCATCGGCATAGGGCAAGTGGTTGCGAAACACTTCGCTTTTCGCCAAGGTCCGCCCAACCACCCTCGAAACGAACGGGCGACGGACCAGAATCGTGCCGTCACGCTTGGCCAGTACCAGCGCGCCACGCTCGTCGATCTTGAAATCGCCGTAATAGCGCACGAACCAGTCCACTTTGATCGTGCCCAACAGCACCCCGGCAAAATGCCCGTCGGGGTATTCCAGGCGTCGCGAGATAGGAATGATCAAGTCGCCGGTCGAGCGGCTGCGCACCACCGAGCCGATGCGTACCTGCCGGTCGCGATGATTGCGGTGGTAAACGAAATAGTCGCGGTCAGCATTGTTGAGGTTGGGCGGTAGGGTCGCCTGGTCGGTAACCAGCCAGCGGCCATCCGCGCCGTACACGAACAGCCCGTGCAGCTGCGGCATGAGCGCTTTTTGTCGCGCGAGCAACGCCTGCAGGCGCGGGCGGTTCATATGCTCGAAACCATCACCCTCCAGGCGCTCGGCCAAGGACGCGCTGACGACATCCACTTGGCGAATGGCGTCCTCGGCGTGTTGCGCCGTCGCCCGAGCCAGGTTGGTCACCATGTTTTCGGCATTGCTGAACGCGTGACGGTAATCACGCCAGATACGCCAGCCTTCCACCATCACGAAGGCCAGCATCACCACCACCATGAATGCCAGGACCTGGCGGAACAATGCCACGGCGCGGCCCTCGCCCGCTACCGCGAGGTGCCCATCGTCATCCTGTTTCCTGGCTGCGCACATCCTATTCCCTTGTCGTCTCGCGTTCGCCGCTTATAACTATAGTTCAGCGCCGCTTACGCGAAGCCAGCTCGATCCACACCGGTGCATGGTCGCTGGCCTTGGGTTCGTTGCGTACCCAGGCATCCACGCCTGCGGTCTTGAGGTAAGGCGCAAGCTCAGGGTTGAGCAACACATGATCGATACGCAACCCGGCGTTACGCTGCCAGTGATTGCGAAAATAGTCCCAGAAGGTATAAACCCGCTCGTCAGGGTGCAGGTGGCGCAGCGCATCTGTCCAGCCCTGGGTGAGCAAACGCTGGTAGCAATCGCGGGTCTCAGGTTGCAGCAGCGCGTCCTTGAGCCAGGAGCGCGGGTTATAGATGTCGAAATCGGTGGGGACGACGTTGAAATCGCCGGCCAACACGGCCGGGTGCCCGCTCTTTTGCAAACTGGCCGCATGGTCGATCAGGCATTGGAACCAGCGCAGTTTGTAGTCGAACTTAGGCCCGGGTTGCGGGTTGCCGTTGGGCAGGTAGAGGCAGCCGATGATCAGCCCCTGCACGGCTGCCTCCAGGTAGCGGCTCTGGGCGTCATCCTCCATGCCGGGTAGGCCGCGGCGCACTTCGAGTGGCTCACTGTCACGCGCGAGAATGGCAACGCCGTTCCACGAAGGCTGCCCTTGGTACAAACATCCGTAGCCCACTGCTTCAAGCGCTTCACGCGGAAACTGCTGGTCGGGCGCTTTCAGCTCTTGCAGGCAGGCAATGTCAGGCTTCTCTCGCTCTAGCCAGGCGATCAATGCCGGCAATCGGCTGCGAATGCCGTTGATATTGAAGGTGGCGATCTTCAGCGCTTTCATGCGTCAGGGTCGTCGACATGCGCCTGTACTGCATCTTCGAGCGCGTTGATGTGCGCCTGGTCGGCCAAGGCCTTCAGCTGCAACCAGTCATCCCAGTCGATGGCGCCGTCATCACGCAGGGCTTCGGCCGTGCGCACCAGTCCATGGTGATAGGCATCTGGCGATTCGCGGCGGTAACTGATGTCGTCGTACTGCGCGTACCAGGCCTCAAGCTCGGGAATGCTGCGTTCGATGCTCATGTACGTGGCTCCTCGCTACCCGCTTTGAATGTGTGAGCGCAGGTCTTGGCCAACGTTCAACCACGCTGAGAAAGCAGAGGACAGAAAGGCGGTGCTGAGCAACTACCGTGGAGAAATAGCTGTGGAAAAGCGTCGATAATGTGACTACTACGGACTTCTGCGCTCAGCGCTACTATCGCTCCTCACGGGTGTGCCACAGTCGCAGCAGACACTTCAACACCATCAGCGCGGTACTGACAACGGTTTATCGGTGCTGAGGCTGTCAGCCCAGGCCTGAACAGCTTGGTGGTCAAATGCTCGACCCGCGTCAACATCAGCCAAGGCTTCTCGGGTTAGGCGACTACGCTCTTCTTCTTGGAATATCCAGGCGGACAGCGCCTGCTTGACGATCCAATTTTTGGAGCGATCAAGACGCTCTGCCATTAAATCGACTTTTTGGGCGAGTTGCTCAGGGACGTGAGCCGTGACAGTGCGGGTTTTAGCAGTGTTTGCCATGATAGGGCTGCTCCTGATCGTTACACGACTCACGTTGATAATAATGAGTTGTGCCCGACAAAGCACTGTCAGGTGCTCAACTGCGCTCGACAAGCGCTCAATGCCTCATCGCGCTCTAGCAGCTCATCCTCCAGACGCTGCACTTTGCGTACCTGTTCGGCATACAGCTCGCGCTTGTCTTCCAGGTTTTGCGTTTGCACATCCAACTGCCGCCGCATTTCCTCGGTCGCCCCTTGGGCTTGAGCCAAAATCGTTCGCAGGCCCTGAATCTGCGCGTCCCGCTGTTCAAGCAGTTCGTCACGTGCCTTGCGTTCGCTGGTGGCCTGGCGATGCTCGCCGAGCAAACGCTCGTTATCACGGTGCAGGCGGGTCAGTTCGTCCTGCTTGACCATCATGCCCTGCTGCAGTTGCCTTACTTCTACTTGCAGCTGTTGCAGTTGCGCCTCGTGGCGGCGCTGGTCCTGCTCGCGCTGTTCGCGGCTGGCGCTGCGGTAGTGTTCCAGGGCATCGCGGGCGTGGCGGTGTTTGTCTTCGAGTGACCTCACCTGCTCTTCCTTGTCGTTCAGGCGCAATTGCAGCTCGCCCAATGACTGGTTGAGGCTGGCACTGCGCAGTTGCTCAGCCTGCAAGGTGCTTTGCGTGGACAGCAGTTTCTCCGATTCGGCAACCAGTGCCGCGTCCTGGATCTTTTGCTGTTGATGCGCCGCAGCCAGCGCTTCTTGGGCCAGCTGCAATTGTGCTTCGAGCTGTTCGCGTTGCTGGGTGAAAACGCTTTCGGCCGCTTCGATGCGTATATCCGCCTCTTCCTGCAGCTGTGTTGCCAACTGCCCGACAAACCGCCCAAGCGTATCGCTCAACCCAGGGGCGCCCGCCGTGGCCACGGTTTGCTGGCCATTGAGCTCCTTCAAGTAGCGATGAATCGTGCTTTTCGAGCCGGTGTTGCCCAGCTCGATACGTACCGCATCGATGCTGGGGTTCTCCCCGCGGGCGATCAGCGCCTGACGCGCTTGCTGCACTACCACCTTGTTGATACCGCCCCGGGCCATGCGTGCTCCTACGATTTTGTACTGGAATACGTAATATGTAATTACGTACTAATTTTGACCGGTCAACACCTCTAATTCAAGTGCTATCTAACATGGAATAATCACGGCTTATCGCATGTGAATGGCTAAATAAGCGGTTTTTGACTGGGAAACGCGTACACGAAGCGCAGAAAGCAAAACGCCCCGCCTGGCAAAAGCCAGCGGGGCGTTGCGTTTGCAGCGTGCAGCGGTGTCAGGCCAGGCGTTCGACCTGCGCCGGCGTGCGCCGCATCAGCACCTTGCCGTTGCGCACCGACACCAGCGCATGCCCCTGGCTGCGCACCATCTCGTAGTCATCCGGCGCCGACAGCAGCAGCAGGTTCGCCGGCCGCCCCACCTCGATGCCATAACGCTCCCCCAGGTTGAGCGTGCGGGCGCTGTTGTCGGTGATCAGGTCCAGGCAGCGTTGCAAGTCTTCATAGCCGAGCATGTGGCAGATGTGCAGCCCGGCCTCAAGAATGCGCAAGATGTTGCCATTGCCCAACGGGTACCACGGGTCGACGATCGAGTCCTGGCCAAAGCACACGTTCATGCCCGCCCGGTCAATCTCCGCCACGCGGGTCACGCCGCGGCGCTTGGGGTAGCTGTCGAAGCGCCCTTGCAGGTGAATGCTCTCGGTCGGGCACGAGACGAAGTTGATGCCCGACAACTTGAGCAAACGGAACAGCTTGTAGCAGTAGGCGTTGTCGTAGGAGCCCATGGCCACGGTGTGGCTGGCCGTGACCCGGGCACCCATGTCGCGCACCCGCGCTTCTTCGGCCAGCACTTCGAGAAAGCGCGACTGCGGGTCGTCGGTTTCGTCGCAGTGCACGTCCACCAGGCAGCCGGTTCGCTCGGCCAGGTCCATCAGGAACTTGACCGACGACACGCCCTGGTCGCGGGTGTTTTCGAAATGCGGAATACCGCCGACCACGTCGGCGCCGATGGCCACGGCTTCGGTCATCAGCGCCCGCCCGTTGGCATACGACTCGATGCCCTCCTGCGGGAAGGCGACGATCTGCAGGTCGACCAAATGGCGCACCTCCTCACGCACTTCGACCATGGCCTTGAGGGCAGTGAGCTTGGGGTCGGTGACGTCGACATGGGTGCGCACATGCTGGATGCCGTGGTCCACCAGCATGTTGATGGTCTTCTTGGCGCGGCCCTTGATGTCTTCGTGGGTGGTGATTTCCTTGCGCTCGGCCCAGCGTTCGATGCCTTCGAACAACGTGCCGCTCATGTTCCACTTCGGCTCGCCGGCCGTCAGGGTGGCATCCAGGTGAATGTGCGGCTCGACAAAGGGAGCAACCACCAGGTTCTGTTTGGCATCCAGGTCATCAGCGCCGCCTGGTGCCACCGGGTCGGCCTGTGGCGTGATGCTGGCGATGCGGTCACCGTTCAGTTCGATGCGAAACAGGCCAGCCTTGCCTCGCAGTTTTGCGTTGATGATGTTCATGGCGTTACTCCTTGCCTTGGGCTTCGGTCATGCGCCACACCAGCATGGCGACCGAAGCATTCATACGGAAAAGCGGGTCGTCCAGCGACTGCCCACTCAGGTGTTCGATGCGTTGAATGCGTTGATTGATGGTATTGCGGTGCAGCCCCAGGCGTTGCGCGGCCTTCAGGCCGTTGCCGTTTTCCTTGAGCAGGGCATCGAGGGTATGCACCAGTGTATTCGGGTGCTTGCGGCCGGGCGCGATCAGCGGCCCTAGTGTCTGGGCGACGAAGTCGTCGATCAATGACCGATCGACGATCCCTTGCAACAGGCGCAGCACGCCCAGCTCGCTGAAATCGCAATAGCCATTGGCGGGACGCAGGTTTTGCGCCACTTCCAGGGCCTGGCGGGCCTCGTTGAGCGCGCGGCGGTAGTGCGCGCAATCTTCCGCGAGGCTCGACAGCCCCATATAGAGGCCCAGCTCTCCTGCCACGCCCGCCAATTGCCGGTGCAGCGCGGCCAGCGTAGCAGGCAAGCCCGGTGCATCGGGCAGCAACAGTACGAACAGGTCGCCCGGCAAGTGGGCCGTCACGCTGCCCGGCCGGCTGCGGCACCAGGCCTCGAGCTGGTCTTCAAGGGCTTGGCGAATGCCTTGCCACAAGCGCTCGCCTTGGGCCAGCCCATGGCGCTCGAATACGCCATCGACGCCCGACAAACGCAGCGCCAGCAGGCGTCGCGGCTCGTCCAGCGCCAGGGCCAGGTGCGTTGCCCGTTGCCGGGCGATGGCCAGGCTTGGGTAGTCGCCGGTCAACAGTTGCCCAAGGATGTCGTTGCGCGAGCGCCGCACCTGGGTCATCTGCACCAGGGCCGTGCCGATCAGGTGGGTGACCACGACCATTTTCAGCGCATAGGGCTGCTCGATCAACGGCAAGCCCAGTTGCTCGGCGCGGGCAACCACCGCTGGCGGGATAGCCTGGATGAAAGTGCCGCCAGTGAGGATCACCAAGCCGGCAATACCCACGGCCTCGCCGTCTTCCACCAGGCTCAGCAGGTTGGCCTCGCCACGCGGGTGGTTGATGCCGGTGACGAACACCAGTTCGCCGCCCATCACCCACTCGGCGATGCCCTCGTTCTCTGCGACGTAAGGCCAGCGCACCCGACGCTGCAGGTTGCGTGCGCCTGCGCGCACGGTCATGTCCTGCAAGCCAGGCAGGTGCAGAATGTCTTCCAGTGCCAGGCTCACGGCTCGACACCGGCCTCGCCCACCACCCGGCGTCGGCCGCTCAGTTCAAGCAAGAGGATGTAGCACAGCGCCGAGGCAGCAATACCCACCAACGGCGCAACCCAGGGCGAGGCATACGCCAGTACCGCGCCGACGGCATAGGCACAAAGCCCCCTCAGGTTGTAACGCGGCAGGGTGGCTGTGGCCAATGCGGGATACTGGCCACGGTGGCGATACCAGAAATCGGCCATGATCACCCCACCTACTGGCGGGATGACCGAACCCAACAGCACCAGGAACGGGATCAGCAATTCGTACATGCCGCCAATCGCCAGCACAATGCCCACCGCTGCCGCCACTAACGTTGCGGTCCGCCGGCGCTCGCTGCGCAGCAGGTGGCAGGCAGCTGCCGACACGTTGTAGATGGTCGGGCCCTGGATGGTCCAAAGGTTCAGGCAGAGCATCACCACCGCCGCGAACGACAGGCCCTGCAGCATCATCACCTCGACGATGTCGGCCTGCTGATACACCATCGCGCACCAGGCACCGGCAACCACCATCAGGCCGTTGCCCAGCAGAAACGCAACGATGCTGGCAACCACCGCCACCCGCCCGCTGCGTGCCAGGCGTGTCCAGTTGGTGGCCTGGGTGGCGCCACTGGCGAAGGTGCCGAAGACCATGGTCACGGCCGCCGAAAAAGTCATGGTCTCGTGTGGTACCACCGCGGCAAGGCCAGCAAAGCCACCGGCATCGTGAGTGGCGATGTACATCGACACCAGCAACAGCACGAACATCAAGGGCACTGATACCCGCGACAACAGGTCCAGCCCTTTGAAGCCGATAATGGCCGTAATACTGAAGCCCAGGCCGAACAGCACCATCAGCGGCACAGTGAAACCGCCCGCCAGACCCAACAATTTGACCAGCACGATCGCTACGGTCGCGGTGCCCCAGGCGTACCAGCCCAGTTCAGCGAACCCCAGCAAGAAGTCGGAAAGTCGGCTGCCCGCTTCACCGAAACAGAAGCGGCCCATCAACACGGTATTCAGCCCACTGCGTGACGCGATGAACGCGAGGGTTGCGGCGTATAACGCCAACAGCGTGTTGCCGACCGTGGCAACCCATAGCATGTCGACGAAGTTGAAGGCCATGCCCAATTTGCCACCGGCGAACATCGTGCCAGTGAAGAACGTGAAGCTGAACAGCACCATCGCTATCGGTAGCAGGCCCTTGCGGGACGACTGCGGGGCTTCGCAAAGCGGGAATTCGGTTGGTGAGCTCATTGCACGGGGCTCCGGGTGGAAGACGGGAGCAGTAAGAGCAATATGCGGGCCGGTTTGACAAGGGATGGAAACCGAAGCACATCGGGCGAACAGCACAGACAATACTGTGCACCTTGCACATTTAAGCATCGAATGAGGCGAGATGATGTGTGCCAGCTGCCTTGATTTGAGGCATTTACGCACCAAAGGTGAACAGCGCTGAGTAGTTTTCACCCATGCTTAAGCCAGGGCTTTTGCCCGCAAGGCCCCAGCGTCACGGGCAAGCACAGGCCTTAAATGCATTATTCAAATATCAGCGCTAATTTTTATTCGTAAAAATAATAATAAAAATAGATCAAAACAGTATTTCTTCCCGCCCCTACCCCCTTGCTACAGTCCCCTCAGACCCGACCCCTCGCATGGTGGAGGCCCCGATTCATCCACCTGCGAGCCCTGCCCTTGAAACGGCGGACATGGCAGAACGGATGATCGGCAAACGATCATTTCCTCCGTGAGGTACTGCCATGAGCCAACCTGCTGCGCGCCACAGTGTCGCCCGCCTGCCCAACCGTGAAAATCGCCTGCAAATCACCGCTCCGCCCACGTTAAGCGACCCGTTCGCCGAGCGCCTGCACCGCAAGCAGCGCCTTGCAGCGTCCTATCGGCTGTTCGCCGAATTGGGCTTTGAAGTAGGCTTGGCCGGCCATTTCACGGCACGCGACCCGATCGAGACCGACCACTACTGGATCAACCCCTTGGGTGTGCCGTTTTCGCACATCCGCACCCGTGACCTGCTGCGGGTCAACGGCGAAGGCCAGGTGGTCGAAGGTGACGGCCTGCTTAATACCAGCGCCCTTGAGCTGCATTACGCGTTGCAACGCGCCCGGCCTGACGTGGTGGGTATCGCGCACCTGCATGGCTTCCATGGGCGGGCCTGGTCAGCGCTGGGGCGCTTGTTCCAGCCAATCACTGCAGAGTCGTCTGCCTTCGCCGGTGAGCAGGTACTGTTCGACCGCCATGCCCTGCGCACGCCCGAAGGCGGCCTGCTGCAAGACCGCGACCAAGTGGCACAAGCCTTCGTCGAAACCTTCGCCGACAACAACCTGCTGGTCTGGCAGAACCACGGCCTGTGGACCACGGGCCACACTGTGGAAAGCGCCGCCTGGCGCTTCATCCTCGCCGACGACAGCGCCCGCGCCCACCTGCTGGCTTACGCTGCCGGCCAACCGCGTATCCCGGACCTGGACGAAGCCCCCGTCAACCCTGCCCAGCGCGAGCTGTTCGGTTGGCTGAACTTCCTGCCGCTGTGGGACCGCATCGTCCAGCAACAACCCGACCTGTTGGACTGAGGCGCACCCTATGGCAATCAGCATCAGCCGCCGCACCTTCCTACGCCACAGCGCCATTGCCGGGCTGGCCGTAGGCTTGGCCCCCGCCCTGGCACGCGCCAATGAAGCCTTGCGGGTTTGGCGCTACAAGGGCCAGGCCGCGAGTTTTCTCGCCGACGCGGGGCAAGCGCATACACCCTACCCGCTGCACTGGGTAGATGTGCCCGGGGGCGCCATGGTGCTGGAAGCCTTTGCCAGCAACAGCCTCGACTACGCCTTCATGAGCCCGGTGTTGCCGCTGTTCGCCAGCGTGGCCGGTAACCCGCTGGTGTTGATCGCCAGCTACCAGGGCGAGCAGAACCGCAGCAGTGTGATCGTCAAACGCGGCAGCGGCATCGCCTCCATCGCTGACCTCAAGGGCAAGCGCGTGAGCTTCGTCCGCGCCACCGACACCCACTACCTGATACTCAACCTGCTGCGCGACAACGGCCTGACCCTTGCCGATATCCAGGCCAGGCCCATGCCTGCCCGGGATGCGCTGGTGGCATTTCAAAACGGCCACCTGGACGCCATCGTCGCCGGCGGTATCGGTGCCCTGCAAGCGCAGACGGCCATGGATGGCGTGGCGCTGGCCGACGCCAGCCCCTATCACTGCGGCAACTACCTGATTGCAACCACCGCCCAGGCGTTGCAGCAGCCGGGCAAACAGGCCGCCATCCGCGACTTTTTGCAGCGCGAAAAAGCCACTTGGGACTGGGTCGAGCACAACCCCCATGAATGGGCTGCACGTAACCAAGCCCTTACCGGGATTTCCAGCGACCTCTATTTGCAACAGTTCGCGCAACGTCAGCAGCCCTGTCGGCTATTGCCCGTCAGCCAGGCAGACATCGTTGCCCAGCAACACATCGCCGACCTGTTCCACGACAGTGGGCTGATCCGCCAGGCACTGGATGTGCGGGGCTTCTGGGACGACCGCTTCACCCCCTTGCTCAGCGGCTAGAGACCCGCCGCGGCACACCGTACCGGCGCGCGCCGGACGATTCACAGGCACCTCAGCCACGGGAGCAACGGACCTCCTGCGGGCCAGGTTGCGCCTGCACTGCGTGAAACACCTTATGAGAGCCCGTTCGATCGCACATCCAGGGCCTGATCTGCCAATCGAACCCAAGGAACAGTCATGAAGTCTGTGTTTACCCCTTTAACGCTGGCACCCGCCGTATTCGCTGGCTACCTGCTCACCCCCCTGGCCATGGCAGCGGAGGATGATGCCGCCCTCGACACGGTGATCGTCACCGGCTCGCGGGGCAGCGAAGTGCGTACCGTCACCAGCAGCCCGGCACCGATCGACGTCATCGACAGCAAGCAACTGGAGCAAACCGGCGAGTCCAGCCTGCGCGGTGCCCTGCAGAAAACCCTGCCATCGTTTTCCCAGCGCCCTTCCGGCTCGTCCAATGACAGCATCGCCCGGCCCTATAGCTTGCGCGGGCTTAACGGCTCCAACGTACTGGTGCTGGTCAACGGCAAGCGCCGCCACAACAGCGCAGTGATCAACCTCGACTCCACCGCCGCCTACGGGACCAACCCGGTGGACCTGGACATGATCCCCATCAGTGCCATCGACCACGTCGAAGTACTGCGCGACGGCGCCTCGGCGCAGTACGGCTCCGACGCCATCGCCGGGGTGATCAACATCATCCTCAAGCAGCGCGACAACGGCGGATCGGCCAGCACCCAGTACGGCCAATACTATGAGGACGGCGACGGCGGTAACCTGCGCCAAACCCTCAACCAGGGCCTGGCCCTGGGCGACAACGGCGGCTTCATCAACTATGCGTTGGACGCCAAGTCGGTCCAGACCGCCACCCGCTCACGCGCCGCCACCGGCAACCTGTATTTCGCCGGCGACCCCCGCAACGACACCGCCGACCGCGAAGTGCAAAAAAACGGCCTGCCCAAGATCAAGGCCATCAACCTGTCGTATAACGCCGAACTGCCGGTGAGCGACGCGCTGACCCTGTATTCCTTCTCGACCTTCAGCAAGCGTGATGCCCGCGGCGGGCAAAACTACCGCCGGCCCAATTCCACCAACATCATCCCCGAGATCTACCCGGACGGCACCGCCCCCTTCTACACCCTGGAAGAAACCGACTACCAGGCAGCCGCCGGTGGCAAGGGTGAGTTCGCCGAATGGCACTGGGACCTGAGCTCCACCTTCGGCCGCGACAAAGGCCAAGCCGGTGCCGACGAAACCCTCAACGCCTCGCTCGGCCCGACCAGCCCGACCCGCTTCGACACCTATACCAATACCTTCGACCAGTGGACCAACAACCTCGACCTGACCCGCGCCTTCGAGGTTGGCCTGGCTAAGCCCTTGCAGGTTTCCTGGGGCCTGGAACACCGCCACGAACGGTACAAGACCGAGTCCGACGACCCGCTCTCGTACATCAACGGCGGCTACTTCTACCCCAGCGGCCCATTGGCAGGCCAACCGGCAGCGGTGGGCGCCCAAGGCGCCATTACCCTGACCCCGGAAGATGAAGGCCAACTCAGCCGCAACAGCTACGCCAGCTACCTCGACCTGGGCCTGAACCCGACGGAAAAACTCTGGCTCGGCGTGGCCGCGCGCTTCGAAAAATACGATGACAGCAGCGGCAATACCCGCAGCGGCAAGTTTTCCGCACGGTACGACTTCACCCCAACCTTTGCCCTGCGCGGCACCCTCAGCAACGGCTTTCGCGCCCCGTCGCTGTCGCAGTCGGTCTACGCCCAGACCGCCAACCAGTACACCACCGTCGACGGTGTGGCGCAGTTCGTCGAAGCCAAGACCGTGCGGGTGGATTCGCCGTTGGCCAAAGCCCTGGGCGCCGAAGACCTCAGCCCGGAAAAGTCACGCAACATCAGCCTCGGCCTGACCTGGCAACCCTTGCCGCAGGCCAGCGTGACCCTGGATGCCTACCAGATCGAAATCCGCGACCGCATTGCCTTGACGGGCTTCCTTTATGGCAATGGCGTCGACCAGCAACTGGTCGCCAACGGCTACAAGCCAGGCTACCGCGTCAAGTACTTCACCAACGCAGCTGACACCACCACCCGTGGCGTCGACCTGGTGGCCGACTACCGCGTCGACTACGGGCGCTTTGGCCGGGTCAAGTACGGCCTGGGGGTCAACTACAACAAAACCATCATCGACGACATCAAGCAGACCCCGGCATCGCTGCGCGCCGCAGGCAACAACCTCGAACTGTTCGACCGCGTCGCCCAGGGTTACCTGACCGTGGCCAACCCCAAGACCAAGCTGATGCTCAGCGCCAACTGGCAGATCGAACGCTTCACCATCAACGCCGGCCTGACCCGCTACGACAAAGTCATCGCCCGCGACGCCAACCCAGATTATGACGTGACCTACGGCGCCAAGTGGCTGACCGACCTGGAAGTCGCCTACGCGCTGACCGACCACTTCGATGTCGCCGTGGGTGCCAACAACCTGTTCGACGTACGTGCCGACAACAATGGCTACCCCGCCGGCGATACCAATGGCTTCCCCAAGTTCGGTGCCATTTCGCCGTTCGACCCTTACGGTGGCTTCTGGTACACGCGCATCGCCTACAACTTCTGACCCCACCCACACAGCGCCCGCCGTGTGTGGCGGGCGCCAGGAGAAGCACCATGAGCCACGGCCCGTTCATACTCGGCGCGTTCATCCCCGGCACCCTCAGCGGCAGCGCCTGGCGCCTGCCGGAGGCACCGCTCGATACCTTCAAGAGCCTGGAGCATTACCAATACATTGCCCGCAAGCTGGAAGCCGGGCGGTTTCACGCGCTTTTTTTCAACGACACCCTCGACGTCAAACTCGACCTGGCCCTGCAGCGTGGCCCCAACAGCGTGCGTTGGGACCCTTTGATCCTTGCCCCGGCGCTGGCCGCCAGCACCCGCCATATCGGCCTGATCGCCACGGCCAGCAGTACTTATAACGAGCCCTACAACATCGCCCGCAAATACGCTGCACTGGACCACCTGAGCGGAGGCCGGGCCGGCTGGAACCTGGTGACGTCGCTGGGCGGCGGCGAAAACTTCAACCGCCAGGAGCACGTCGAACACGATGACCGCTACGCCCGTGCCGAAGAGTTCTACGACGTGGTCAGTGGCCTATGGGACAGCTGGGCCGACGATGCCTTTGTCCAGGACAAGGCCAGTGGCACCTGGCTGGACATCGACAAACTGCATGTGCTCGAACATCAAGGCCAGCACTTCCAGGTGCGCGGGCCGCTCAACGTGGCGCGATCGCCGCAAGGTCATCCGGTGGTCGCCCAGGCCGGCGCTTCTGTAGCTGGCAAGCGGCTGGCGGCGCGGGTTGGCGAATTGATCTTCACCGCCCAGCACACCATCGCCCAAGGCCAGGCGTTCTACCAGGAGACCAAGCAGGCCGCCGCCGGTTTCGGGCGCCGTGCCGATGCACTGAAAGTGTTGCCCGGCGTCTCGCCGGTAGTGGGCAAGACACTGGCTGAAGCCCAGGCCAAGTACGACCGCCAGCAAGAGCTCTTGGAACCCAAGGCTTTCCTCAGTTCCATCTCGCGCTTCGCCAGCCTCGGCTACGACCTCTCGGAGTTGCCCTTCGACGAAGCAGTGCCCCTGCCCCCAGAGACCTTCACCACCAACACCCACCAGAGCCGGCAAAAGCTGGTGTTCGACCTGATCCGCCGTGAGCGGCCGACCGTGCGTCAATTGTTCAACCAACTCACCTCCGGCGGCCATCGCATCCTGATCGGCACCCCGCAGAGCATCGCCGATGACCTGCAGGCCTGGTACGAAGCCGGCGCCGCCGATGGCTTCAACATCATGTTCAGCGGCCTGCACTCAGCCATCGATGACTTCGTAGATGGCGTGGTCCCAGAGCTGCAACGCCGCGGCCTGTTCCAGCGCGAATACGCCGGCACCACCCTGCGGCAAAACCTAGGCCTGCCTTACCGCGCCAACCGCTTCTTTTAAGGAGAGCCCATGTTCCGACCCCTGGCGACACTGAGCCTGGCCATCGCCCTGAGCCTGGCCGGCTGCGATGGTAAAAGCGCGCAGCAGGCCAACCTGGGCGCCCCGGCGCAGCCGCAGCATGGCGGCGTGCTGCGGGTGGCGTTCGACGGCGACCCCAACTGCATCGACCCGCAACAGGCGGGCAACAACACCGCCCTCAACGTTGGCCGGCAATTGGTGGACTCGCTGACCGACCAAGACCCGCAGACCGCCGAGATCGTGCCCTGGCTGGCCGAGCGCTGGGAAGTCAGCGACGACTCGCGCCAGTTCACCTTTCACCTGCGTGAAGGGGTGACCTTCAGCGACGGCAGCGCGCTGGACGCCGCAGCGGTCAAGGCCAACTTCGAGGCCATCGTCGCCCTCGGTGCCCAGGCACAACTGGCCAGTACTTACCTGGCTGGCCTTGAAACCGTCGAAGTCATTGGGCCGCTGAGCGTGCGCATCCGCTTCAAACAGGCCAACGCGCAGTTCCTTCAGGCGACCTCGACCATGAGCCTGGGGCTGCTGGCACCCAGTACCCTGGCACGTAGCGCCGAACAACGCTGCCAGGGCGCCTTGGTGGGCTCCGGGCCATTCAACGTAAAAAGCTTCGAGCACAACCGCCTGGTGCGCATCGAAGCCCGCGCCGATTACGCCTGGCCGTCTTCGCTGGCCGAACACAAGGGCCGCGCCTGGCTGGAGGCTATCGAGTTTCACATCCTGCCCGAGTCCGGTGTGCGCCTGGGCAGCCTGCTGTCCGGGCAAATCGACGTGAACACCAGCGTGCCGGTACAGGACGAAGCGGTGCTGCAGGCCCAGGGCATTGCGTCCATCGCGCGGTCTAACCCAGGCATCGTCTTCAACCTGACGCCCAACGAGTCCCGTCCGCCGCTGGACGATGCCAAGGTGCGTCAGGCACTGAACAAGGCGATCGACCGCAGCCAGTTCAAGGGCGTGATCTCCCGCTACCAGAAACCAGCAAGTTCCGTGCTCGCCAGTAGCACGCCCTACTACCAGGACCTAAGCGCGGTGCTCGCCTACGACCCACAAGGTGCCGGCCAATTGCTGGACAGCGCCGGCTGGCACAAGGGCGCCGACGGTTGGCGGCAGCGTGATGGCAAGCGCTTGAGCTTTGCCCTCGACTACTGGCAGGCCAGCACACCGGTGCTGGAACTGGTACAGCAGCAACTGCGCCAGGCCGGCATCGAGCTGCGCCTGAACAAGTCCACCATCGGCCAAGTCAGCCTGCTGCAGACATCGCTGAACTACGAACTGTGGTTCTTCAACCTGACCCGCGCCGACCCGGACGTGCTGCGCACGGTGTTTCTCGCCAGCGGGCGCAACGTCAACGTGCGAGGCCCGCTGGCACTGGACCAGACCCTGATCGATTCGGCCGCCAGCCTCGATGTGCAAACGCGCGGAGCGTTGATCCACCAGGCCAGCCGCGAGCTACTCGAGCAGGGCCACGTGATCCCGCTGGTCGAGGCCGCTACGGTCACGGCGTTCCGCGATGCGGTGCGCGGCCTGCATTACGAGGCCTCGACCCGCTTGCAGTTCTACGACACCTGGCTGGCACAACCGGGGAGTCACTGACCGATGAACGCCCTGAACCATCACCCCGCGCACCTGTGGCGCCTGGCCCAGTCACTGCTGGTGCTGTGGGCAGCGTTTAGCCTGTCGTTTGCCATCCTTTATGGGTTGCCCGGTGACCCGATAGCGATCCTGCTGGCGCAAAGTGGCGAACCGGGCTCGGCAGACCCGGTCAAGGTCGCTGAACTGCGCGCTCGCTATCACCTCGACGGCAGCCTCTGGCAGCAGTACACCGGTGCCCTGTGGCGGTTGCTGCAGCTAGACCTGGGTACTTCGCTGCAGACCGGCAAGCCCGTCACCGCAGCACTTGCAGCGGCATTGCCGGCCACCCTGGCGTTGGCCTTCACGGCGCTTGGCCTGGCGCTGCCACTGGGCATCTGCCTAGCGCTCGCGGCCCATCGCGTACGCCAGCGACCGTTGCAGAGCGTGCTGCACAATGCCCCTGCCGTGGTGGTGTCGTTGCCGACCTTCTGGGTCGGGCTGGTGCTGCTGCAACTGTTTTCCTTTCAACTGCACTGGTTGCCGGCCATGGGTGGGCAAGGCCTGGCCAGCCTGGTTCTGCCGGCCGTGACTTTGGCCCTGCCGTGCGCGGCGATGATCGCCCAGGTGCTTGGCCGCTCGATCGCCACGGTCAGCCAACAGCCCTTTGTGCAGGCCCTGCGTAGCAAGGGTGTCGGGCCATGGCGGCTGCTAGGCGTGCATATTCTGCACAACGCAGCGATCCCCTTGTTGAGCCTGGCCGGCACCCTGCTGGGCAACCTGCTGGCCGGCGCGGTGGTGACCGAAACCGTGTTCTCCCGTGATGGCATCGGGCGCTTGGCCCAAGGTGCTGTCGCCAGCCAGGATATCGCCGTGGTCCAAGGCGTAGTACTGCTGGCTGCCGCCTTGTACGTGCTGACCAACCTGCTGACCGACCTGGCCTACCCGTTGCTCGACCCCCGTATCCGCCAAGGAAGCCGCCCATGATCCTGCAACCTGCCTACCGCCTGGCACGCCCCGTGCGCTGGCCAAGCCTGCCACTGACGCTGAGCGTGGCCCTGTTTATCGTGGTGCTGGGCTGGGCCTTCTGGCCGAACCTGTTCAGCAGCGCCGACCCGCTGCTGGCTGACCCGAACCAGGCCCTGCAAGCCCCCTCCGCCGACCACTGGTTCGGTACGGACCACCTGGGCCGCGACCTGTATGCGCGTTGTGTGCATGGCGCGGCACTGTCGCTGCAGGCCACCAGCATCGCGGTACTGATCGCCCTGGTCGCCGGCAGCCTGCTGGGGGGCATTGCCGGCTGGTTCGGTGGCGTCGCCGACCGGCTGCTGGCGATGGGGGTGGAAGTCCTGATGGCGATTCCTGCCTTGTTGTTGGCGATGGCCATCGTCACTGCCCTGGGGTTCGGCACGCTGGAGATCGCCCTGGCCGTGGGGCTTTCCTCGGTGGCGATGTTCGCCCGCCTGGCACGTGGCGAAGTCTTGCGCTGGCGCCGCCGCAGCTTTGTCGAAGCGGCGCAGGTGGTCGGGGTTGGCAGTTGGACCAACCTTTGCCACCACGTGCTGCCACATGCCGCGGGGCCGTTGCTGGCCCTGGCCGCACTGGAATTCGCCAGCGCTGTGCTGGCCGTCTCGGCGCTTAGCTTTCTGGGCTTCGGCGCGCCGCCGCCCCAGCCGGAATGGGGCTTGCTGATCGCCGAGGGGCGCAACTACATGGTCGTCGCCTGGTGGTACACCACCTTGCCGGGCCTGGTGGTGGCTGCGGTGGTCCTGGCTACTCAACAACTGGCGCGTAGCCTGCAACAACTTCAAGGAGCAGCGTGATGAGTTCGCCACTGGTTCGTATCCGCCAGTTCCGCGTCGACTACCCCGGCAGCCAACAACCCGCCGTGCAGGCGCTGGACCTGGAGATTGGCGCGGGCGAAATCGTCTGCCTGGTCGGCGAGTCCGGCTCAGGCAAGTCCACCACCGCGGCCGCCCTGGCGGGTCTGCTGCCGGCTACAGCACGGCAAAACGGCCAACTATGGCTGCAGGGCCAGGCACTCGACACCTTCAATGAGCGCGACTGGCAAACCCGTCGTGGCCGGCTGGTCGGTTTCGTGCCACAAGACCCAGGCACGTCGCTGGACCCTGTCAAGACCATCGGCTCGCAGGTGATCGAAGCCATGACCGTGCATGGCGTAGCGCACAGTGAAGCCCATGCCAGGGCGCTGGCCTTGCTACAGCAGGTTGGCCTCAAGGCGCCCGAGCAACTGCTGCGGTGCTACCCCCATCAGTTGTCGGGCGGCATGTGCCAGCGGGTATTGATCGCCATCGCCCTGGCCAATGACCCGCCGCTGCTGATCGCTGACGAGCCCACCAGTGCCCTCGACGTGAGTGTCCAGCGGCAGATCCTCGACCGTTTGCAGCATTTGGTGCGCGCGCGCGGCAGCAGCCTGTTGCTGATCACCCATGACTTGGCGGTGGCGCTGGACCGGGCCGACCGTATTCTGGTCATGCGCCACGGCCAACTGCTCGAAAGCGGCACGCCCGAACACCTGTGGCATACCCCCAGCCACCCCTACACCCGCCAGTTGCTCAATGCCTCACCCTTGGCACGGTTGCAGCAGCGTCGTACCCGCCCGGCCGATCACCCTGCGGCGCCCTTGCTGCAGGTCACTGGGCTGCAGCGGCGCTTCAACCGCCAGGGGCCGGCGGCGGTGGCGGATGTCAGTTTCAGCCTGCCTCGTGGCAGCACTACCAGCCTGGTTGGCGAGTCGGGCTCTGGCAAGTCGACCACGGCGCGCATCATCCTGGCCTTGGAGCAGGCAGATGCAGGCAGCGTGTTGTTTGATGGCGAGCAGGTGCTTGGCGCAGGGCGCAAGCAGTTGCAGGCCTATCGGCGCCGGGTGCAGTTGGTCTACCAGAACCCTTGGGCTGCACTCGACCCGCGGCACAACCTGCTGGACATCATCAGTGAGCCGCTGCGCGCCTTCGCCATCGGCAACCGGCGCGATGATCGCCAGCGGGTGGTCGAGCTGCTGGGGCGTGTCGGGCTACCTGCCGACTTGCTGCAGCGGCGCCCTGGCCAGTTGTCCGGTGGGCAACGGCAACGGGTCGCCATCGCCCGTGCGCTGGCCGCCGAGCCGGAACTGTTGGTACTGGATGAGCCGCTGTCGGCGCTGGACGCACCGGTGCAGGCGCAAGTGCTGGAGCTGTTGCAGACCTTGCAACGCGACCTGGGCCTGACCTACCTGTTCGTGTCCCACGACCTTGCCACGGTACGCGGCATCAGCGACCAGGTGCTGGTGATGAGCCAGGGCAGGCTGGTGGACCAAGGGCCTACCGAGCAGGTATTCGAGCAACCAGCGAGTGAATACACACGCCGCTTGCTGGCGGATATACCAGGGTGGCGAGGCCTGCAGCCGGCCCCACTAGCCCTGCCTTCCCGTCAAGCGCGATCCGGGTAGGAGCAGCCTTGTGCTGCGAAGAGGCCAGTGGCAGCAGCGAAGATTAATGGTGTTTTCACCGGCCTCTTCGCAGCACAAGGCTGCTCCTACCTGGAATTGAGCTGCGCCCCAAACCGCATTCAAGCAGTCCGCCGTCCAGGCATTCCTCCAGCGCGGACGTGGCTTTAGCCACATCGCAGCCAACCCACTAGCCCTGCCTTCCCGTCAAGCGCGATCCGGGTAGGAGCAGCCTTGTGCTGCGAAGAGGCCAGTGGCAGCAGCGAAGATTAACGGTGTCTTCACCGGCCTCTTCGCAGCGCAAGGCTGCTCCTACCTGGGATTGAGCGCCCCCCCAAACCGCATTCAAGCAGTCCGCCGTCCAGGCATTCCTGCAGCGCGGGAGGCTTTTGCTACATCGCAGCCAACCCACTAACCCTGCCTTCCCGCCATGCGCGATCCGGGTAGGAGCAGCCTTGTGCTGCGAAGAGGCCAGTGGTAGCAGCGAAGATTAATGGTGTTTGCACCGGCCTCTTCGCAGCACAAGGCTGCTCCTACCTGGAATTGAGCGGCCCCCCAAATCGCATTCAAGCAGTCCGCCGTCCAGGCATTCCTGCAGCGCGGGAGGCTTTTGCTACATCGCAGCCAACCCACTAGCCCTGCCTTCCCGTCAAGCGCGATCCGGGTAGGAGCAGCCTTGTGCTGCGAAGAGGCCAGTGGCAGCAGCGAAGATTAATGGTGTTTTCGCCGGCCTCTTCGCAGCGCAAGGCTGCTCCTACCTGGAATTGAGCTGCCTCCGAAACCGCATTCAAGCAGTCCGCCGTCCAGGCATTCCTCCAGCGCGGACGTGGCTTTAGCCACATCGCAGCCAACCCACTAGCCCTGCCATCCCGTCAAGCGCGATCCGGGTAGGAGCAGCCTTGTGCTGCGAAGAGGCCAGTGGCAGCAGCGAAGACTAATGGTGTCTTCACCGGCCTCTTCGCAGCGCAAGGCTGCTCCTACCTGGAATTTCCAATGATCAACGAGGACCATTGATCCCTACTTCGCGCCATCCAGCCCCATCTGCCAGAAATCGGCCTCCAGGCTCGACGCCTGGCCAAAGATCCCTGCCAGCTCCACGAACCGTTGCTCGGTCATGCTCCGCGCGGCCAGTTCATCCAGGTGCTTGCGGGCATTGGCCGCCACCTGCTGATACCCTTCCCCGGCATACTCAGCGATCCACTCACGGTAAGGGTGATCGCTCAGGTCACCAATCCGTTCAGCCAACGTCCGGCCAATTTCTGCATAGCCGATCACACAGGGCGCCAACGCCACATGCAGTTCCAGCAAATCGCCGGCGGCGCCGCAGTCGAGCACATAGCGGGTATACGCCACCGTGGCCTGGTGCTCGGGTGCGGCCTGGATATCAGCCTGGGTCAGCCCCCAGCGCGCGCACAGGCGCAGGTGCAGCTCGGTTTCGTCGAGAATCGCCGCCAGGCCCGCCTGGGCGGCGCGGATGTCGGCCGGCAGGCGGCTCTTGTAAGCGGCCAGGGCCCAGGCGCGGGCGAACTGGATCAGGAACAGGTAGTCCTGCACCAAGTACGTCCGGAACGCCGCCTCGCTCAGCGTGCCTTCGCCCATCTGCTGCACGAAATCATGCTCGACATAGCGGTGCCACTCGCCCGTGGTGGCGGCCTTGAGGCGATTGAAAATATCCATGCTCACACCTCCCCCTCGTAAACCGCATCGAAGAAGGCCAGCTCCAAGGCCACGGTACGCAGGTAGAAATCGGTGCTCAGCTCGGCTTCCTGCGGCCCGACGCGGTCCAGTTCGGCCTGCAGGAAGGCGACGAACGCCTGGAACGCCGGGTTGTCGTGCAAGGTGATCCACTCGGCATGCACGAAGTGTTCAGGCAAGGGTTTCGGCGCCTTGAGCGCCCAGTCCAGGTACAACCCTTCGGCGACATTCAATACTGCCAACGCGGCAGCATATGAGCGGGTGGCGGCCGCTTCACGCATGATCGCCTTGAAGCCTGCGGTCGGCGCAGTGTCCGCGGCCTCTACGCGTTGCGCCGGGCTGACGTCCAGCGCCTCGAAGGCGCGCAGGAAATAGGTGTTCTCATCGCTGGAGATCATCCCGGCGAACTGGCCGAAGCGCAGGCGTGCCTCGAAGGTGTCCGCGGTGGCGATCGCAGCGCCAAGCAGGGTCAGGAAGCTGTCGAGAAAGCGGTGGTCCTGCACCAGGTAGCGGACCATGATCGGGTCCGGCAGGCTGCCGTCGCACAGTTGGCTAACGAAGCGGTGCCCGACGGCCGCCGACCAGGTCGGCTCGCTCTGACGGCGCAGGGTTTGCGTGAAGCGTTCGGTCATGATGCTGTCCTCTGCAGGGGGTGACAGCGAGACCGTTGAAGCTGGCATGGACTGGCCTCGCAGTGAGGCCGGCAAAAAGGCAGGTTTCAAGTCCCATCCCTTCGCCGGCATGATCCGGATCAGGTTCGAAGGGTCACCGCGCTGCAACGCTCAGCGGTTTCTCAGCCCTTTGCCGGGCTCCCCTTGGTGGCCCACAGGTATACAGCAGGTAGGAAGGTGCTGTCACGCCCCAAACACTGGGCCTTGGGTGACCCGCTTGTGGGTGCCTGTCCCCAGCCCTGGCACGCCATTATTTAGCGCGACTCAGGTTTTTAAAGGATTTGTTTAACAAAGCATTACCGAAACATCTGTTGGCACAGCCGTTGCTCAGGCCCCTTAACCAGGCAAAACGCCATTGATGGCCCCAAGCCATACAGCCGCGAGCGAGGCACAAGGCAATGAAAACACCTGCCGTGATTCACCCAACCAGGCACACATTCAAACTGTCTGCCGTCACCGTGCTGATGCTCAGCCTTGGGCTGAACCCGGCAATCGCGTCTTCCCTCGATGACGTCGGCCAGCCGCCGCTGACCGACCCCTCGGCCTATACCGACCAGCCGGACGACCCAAACCCGGCGCTGCTCAACCTGTACACCTTGCCGGAAGCCAACGAAGGCTCGTTGGAGCTGACCGATGGCGTCCATGGCGACCGCTCTACCGTGCGCCAGGACAACGTACTGCCGCCCGCGTTGCAAACCTCTGAAAAGTACCCCACCAACGGCAAGCCCAGCCCGTTGTTCGGTGCGCAGCCGTTCACCCAGCAACTGCTGTTGTTCGAAGAATTCGGCCCGGAAAAGCTCGACCCCAGCATCCCGGCACCTGACCTGACCTTCCCCGTACCAACCCTAGGCGCGGCCCCCGCGCAAGACCCCAATGTGGTCGCCCGCAGCGGCCCCAGTGGCTCCGCCCTGGAAGCCTTCCTCAAGCAACCGGGCCTGTACCCCTTCCCTACCCAGTTCTCCAACGTGCTCGACCGCAACCCGTGGAAAGCGCAGATAGAGATGTTCCTCAACCGCCACCCGGTCGGCTCGCCGGCTGAAGGCCGCCCACCAGGAAAGGGCTGGTCCCATCAGCGCTGGAACGAGTTCTACCCTCAGGCTGCGTTCAAGACCGCCCAAGCTGGCGCACGCATCAACCTCGGGCTGCGTGACCGCAAGCAAATGCACAACTATGCGGTCGGTGAGTTCGCGCCAGGCGGGCTGTACTACCAGACCTCGGACATCCCCACCACGTTGGGCACCACCAAGGGCATCGACACCCGCTTCCACCCAAGCTTCCCTCTGCAAAACCACAAATCGCTGTGGACCTTCGACGGCACCTTCCCGCCCAAGCTGCTGATGGTCCGCTATGGCCAGCCGATCTTGATGCGCCATTACAACGCCTTGCCGATCGACCCGTCGGCCAACGGCGGCTTTGGCTTGCACACCATCTCCACCCACGAGCACAACGGCCACTCCCCGGCCGAGAGCGATGGCTTTGCCAACGCCTACTTCTTCCCCGGCCAGTACTACGACTACCGGTGGCCGGTGCAATTGGCCGGTTACGACACCATCAACACCCGGGCCCAAGACCCGCGCGCCGCGTTCCCCTGCGCACCGGGCGAAACGCTGTACGTCAACGACGCCTCACCGGGCCTTAAAACCTGCGAAAACGGCAGCATCAAGATTCGTGGCGACTGGCGCGAAACCATGAGTACCCACTGGTTCCACGACCACATGATGGATTTCACGGCGCAGAACGTCTACAAAGGCAACGCCGTGATGATGAACTACTACAGCGCCCTGGACCGCGGCAACGAGGCCCTGCAGGATGGCGTCAACCTGCGCTTCCCCAGTGGTTCGGCCATGCCGTGGGGCAACCGCGACTACGACGTCAACCTGGTGATTGCCGACAAAGCCTGGGATGCCAATGGCCAATTGTGGTTCAACCCGTTCAATACCGACGGCTTTCTCGGCGACCAGATCCTGGTCAACTGGCAGTACCAGCCCAAGCTGAAAGTACGGGCGCGTAGCTACCGTTTCCGCATCCTCAATGGGTCGGTGTCGCGCTACTTCAAATTTGCCGTGGTGCGTGAAATCGCCGGCAGCAGCGGCGAATTCAAAGGCCCGTCCGGCTCCAACGTGTCGTATGCCCGCGTGCCGTTCCACATGATCGCCAACGACGGCAACATCATGGAACATGCCGTGCCATTCGACGGCACCCTGGACCTCAACGGCGACGGTGACCTCAAGGACAACAACGGCATTCTGCCGCTGCAAGGCATCGCCGAGCGTTACGACATCATCATCAATTTCGCCAAGAACGGCATCAAGGCAGGCGACAAGCTGTACTTCGTCAACCTGATGGAGCACCAGACCGGCAAGGGCCCGAACCAGGCCATTTCCCTGGCCGATGTGCTGTCGGAGAAATACAAGGCGGTCATCAAGCAGACCAGCAAGGGCCCGCAGTGGGACAAAGGCGACCCGGTGGTGGGCAAGTTCATGCAACTGCTGGTGCAGCCTTACAGCGGCCAGGACCTGAGCATGGACCCAGTCGCTTATGAACCGGCCAAGCCGGGCAAGGCCGCAGGCCTGAAGATGATCCCGCTGACCCTCGACCGCAACGCCGTGGCCGACCAGGCCAAGCTCAAGGATGCCCGCCACCGCGAGTTCATCTTTGGCCGCTCCGACGGCACCGACACCACCCCCTGGACCATCAAGACCGATGGCGGCTTCGGCTACAGCATGGACCCACGGCGCATCAACGCAGCGCCGCAACTGGCCAACGAAGCCACCCAAGGCGGCTTTAGCGGCGACGGCACCCTGGAAGTGTGGAAGATCAAGAATGGCGGCAATGGCTGGAGCCACCCGGTGCATGTGCACTTCGAGGAAGGCATCGTGCTCAGCCGCGACGGCAAGGCACCGCCAGAGTGGGAAAAGTGGGCGCGTAAGGACGTCTACCGCATTGGGCCGGATGCCGACTCGTCGGAAGAAGTGGAAATGGCCATCCGCTTCCGCGAGTTTGCCGGTACCTACATGGAGCACTGCCACAACACCCAGCACGAAGACTCGTCGATGCTGCTGCGCTGGGACCTGGAACACCCTGGCCAGTTCCAGGTGATGCCTACCCCGTTGCCGGGTTGGGACGGTGTGGAATACGTCGCTTCTGTAGGCCTGCCGACCTTCCGCACGTCTGGCCACAATGATAACGACGATACCAACAAGCCACCGGTTGCGGTCAACGACAGTGCTGCCACCACGGCCGGCAAGGCGATCACGCTCAATGTGCTGGCCAATGACACCGACCCCGAGCGCAACCTGCCCTTGACCGTCACTGGCCTCAGCCAGCCGGATTCGGGCATGGGTACCACCAGCACCGACGGCACCACGGTGACCTACACCCCACCGGCCACCGTCGCCACACCGTTCACCGCCAGCTTCAACTACTCGGCGCGCGACGCCAAGGGTGCCGAGTCGGTCGCCCCGGCGGCGGTCAGCATCGCGGTGAGCCCGGCATTACCGGTCGACAACATCCAGGTCAGCAGTGCCTCGGTGCAAGTGCGCAGCGGCAACCGCTACACCTGGGAGCTGGCGGGCACCACCTCGGTGGCTACCGGCAATGCCATCAACGTGACGGTGGCCACCACCAGCGGGCCGTTGAACCTGGGTGCTGCCACGCTGACCGCGGCCACCACGGGTGCCCGTTGGCGGTTGTCGGCTACTACCACCGGCAACGGCCCGGCAACACCGGCGACAGCGACCGTGACGTCGACGCTGGGGCAAAGCGTGACAGCGCCAATCAGCATCAAGTAGGCAAAGCAGGTGTAGGAGCAGCCTTGCGCTGCGAAGAGGCCAGTGACAACACAATGCCATTTTCGGTGCTTTCACTGGCCTTTTCGCAGCACAAGGCTGCTCCTACAACGGTTTGTGTAGGATCTTTTACGGAGGAGTACTTCATGACTGGCTCATGGCGTGTTCTGCTCGTGCTGTCGCTGTTCGCTGCCAGCATCCCGTTCTGGCCCGTGCAGCCCCGGCAAGCCCCACCCCAAGAAACCACCACCCCCTGGGGCGCCGACTACTTCCCCAATACCCCCCTGCTGACCCAGGACGGTGAAAAAGTGCACTTCTTCGATGACCTGATCAAAGACAAGGTCGTCGCCATCAACTTCATCTTCACCGGCTGCTCCGACTCCTGCCCGGTGGAAACCGCGCGCCTGCGCCAGGTGCAAAAAATCCTCGGCGACCGGGTCGGCAAGGACATATTCCTCTACTCCATCAGCATCGACCCCTACAACGACACGCCGGCCACCCTCAAACGTTACGCCGAAAAATTCGCCATCGGCCCTGGCTGGACCTTGCTCACCGGCGAGCCTGCCGACATCGAGCAATTGCGCAGAAGCCTGGGCCTGTACATAGAAGGCCTGGAAAACGGCCGCTCCAAAGACCACAACCTGAGCCTGATCATCGGCAACCAGGCCACCGGCCGCTGGATGAAAGCCTCGCCCTTCGAGAGCCCCTACATCCTCGCCGACCGCCTGGGCAACAGCTTGCACAACTGGAAGCAAGCCAGCGCCATGGCCAACGACTATGCCCATGCGCCGGAAGTCCGCTCGCCCAGCAGCGGCGAGCAGATCTTCCGCACCCGCTGCTCTTCCTGCCATACCCTGGGCGACGCCGAGCCAGGCGTGCAACGGGGCATCGGCCCCGACCTGTTAGGCGTGACCCGGCAACGCGATGCCCGCTGGCTGAGCCGCTGGCTGAAAGAGCCAGATCAGATGCTTGCGCAAAAAGACCCGCTGGCGATGCTGCTGTACGAGCAATACAACCGCCTGGCGATGCCCAACATGCGCCTGGGCGATGCCGAGGTCGCTGCGCTGATGACCTACATCGAAGAAGAAACCACACGCTTGCAGACGCCTTTGGCGGACACGGCAAAACCTTAGAGGCACTTAGCCATCAGTCATCGGCCTGTCATCATACTGTCGTATGTTTTCAGCATCACCCAGGGTCGGGATTATCAGTCGTGATTCGCCGTTCGCTCTCTTCCGCCAGCCTTCTGCGCCTGTTGATCCTGATGCTGTGTGCCGCCACCCTGGCATTTCTCTGGGGGCTGCACTTCTCCCAGAAAGCCGCTGCGCGCCAGGATGCAGTGTCGGCCAAGGCGGCCGAGCACCTGAACCTGGCCAGCATCGTCGCGCAAAGCCTGCGCCAATTGGTCGACCGTGCCCAGGCCGTGGGCCGCGTCACCCAAGGCGACCTGAAGGCCCCGCGCCAGGGCAACGCCAACCTGGCCCGGTTGCTGGCCGAAGACCCGTTGTTCAAACGCATGAGCCTGTACGACCGACACGGCCGGCTCGTGTCGGCCAGCCACGCCGACGACGCCGCAACGCTGCCTGAAGACTGGCTGCGGCAGTTGCAATTGCACGTTGCCCGCTACGGCTTCAAACCCTTCATGCCCAGTATCGAGGTGCAAAGCCCGCTTAGCGCCCTGCCCAACTGGCGTCTGCCGTTCATATTGCCGCTGACCGACCTACCCGGCCGCGAAATCGACAACATCCTGGTGGTGCAGCTGGACATCGGTTACCTGGCGGTGCTGTTCCAGCGCATCGACCTGGGCAGCACCGGCCTGATGCGCCTGCTGCAGGACGATGGCCACGAACGCCTGCGCATCGACTCCAGCGGGGTGATCGTGGCCGCCGACAGCCTGGAGCCTGATTTACCGCAGGCCGGGCCTGACGCGGGCGCGTTCACGCAGTATTCACCCGGCGGCCCCTACCAGAGCCTGTACCGGCGCGAGGCCGAGCGAGGCTTTAGCGTGGTGGTCAGCCAACGCTACGAAGAAATCCTGGCGCCGACGGCCTTGGCCTACTCACGGCAGTTCTGGCTGAACCTGAGCATGACCCTGATGATTCTGGCCAGCCTGGTGTGGACGTTGCGCCTGCTGCGCAAACGCCAGGAAGCGTTCAGCGCCCTGGAGCACGCACAGCAGGTCAACCAGCAACTGATAGAGCGGCTTGAGGACGAACACCGGCGCAGCAGCCACGCCGCGGCCACTGACCACCTCAGTGGCCTGCACAACCGCCGCCAGTTCGTCGAAGTCGCTGGGCTTGCGCTGACCCGGCAACGGGGCAAACGCCGGTTGATGGCCATCCTGTTCATCGACATGGACCGTTTCAAGTCGATCAACGACTCACTCGGCCACAAGATCGGCGACCTGCTGCTGCAAGCCGTGGCCGGGCGAATCCAACGGTTGTTGGAGCCGGGCGACGAAGCCTCGCGTTTTGGTGGTGACGAGTTCGTGGTACTGCTGGCCGGTCAGCGCAGCGAAGAACAGATCAACGCCTGGGTACGCGAGTTGGTGCAGAAACTCTCGACCACCTATGCGCTGGATGGCCAGGAGGTCAACACCAGCCCCAGCGTCGGCGTCAGCATCTGCCCTCGCGATGGCCAAGACATCGACAGCCTGATCCGCTGCGCCGATGCCGCGATGTACTCGGCCAAGCAGGCCGGGCGTGCCCAGTACCGCTTCTTCGACCCGTCGCTGAACCTTTCCGATATCCATGCCTTCACCCTCGAGCAAGCCTTCGGCGCGGCGTTGGCCGAGCGCCAGTTCATCCTGCATTACCAACCGCAGATCCGCCTCGATACCCACCAGGTGCTGGGCTACGAGGCACTGGTGCGCTGGGACCACCCGGAATTCGGCCTGCTTTACCCGGACCGCTTCATCGGCCTGGCCGAGCGCAGTGGCTTTATCATCGAGCTTGGCTGGGAAGTGCTGCGCCTGGCTTGTGAGGCGCTCGCCCGTTGGCACGCGCAGGGCCGCGAAGCGCGCCTGGCGGTCAATGTTTCGGCGCTGCAGTTGCGCCAGGCAGGGTTCAGCACGCGGCTACTGAACAAATTGCAAAGGTACGGCATCGCCCCACACCGGTTGGAGCTGGAAATCACTGAAACCACCATCCTTGACCCCGAGGGCACGGCGGTCGAGCACCTGCAGCGCTTGCGCGAAGCGGGCCTGGGCATCAGCCTGGACGATTTCGGGCGCGGCTATGCAGGGTTCGCGCACCTGCACTCGCTGCCGTTGAGCAAGCTGAAAATCGACCGTTCGTTGATTGCGCCGTTGTCCAACAGCCATGACGACAGCCCGATCGTCTCCTCCACCATCATCCTGGCCAAGCGCCTCGGCCTGGAGGTGGTGGCCGAAGGTGTGGAGACCCGTGAGCAAGTGGTGTGCCTGAAGCTCGCCGGTTGCGACATTGCCCAGGGGTATCACTTCAGCCGCCCACTGTCGGCGGCACAACTGCTCGACTACCCACCCTTCAACGGCATCGATGAAAAGGTAGGTGTCTACTAAAGAGGGACGAGTGCCAGGACAGGCAAGCCGATTCGGTTTATCGTGTCACCACTGAATACCGGCTACTGCACCATGACCGACATCGAGCGCTACGTCCGCGCCGCCACCCGTGACAACACGCGGCGCAGCTACCAGGCTGCCATCGACCATTTCGAGACCCAGTGGGGTGGTTTCCTGCCGGCCACCGCCGAGGGCGTGGCCCGTTACCTGGCCGACCACGCCGAGCAGCACGCGGTGAGCACCCTACGTCAACGCCTCGCGGCCCTCAGCCAATGGCACATCAGCCAGGGCTTCCCCGACCCGACCAAGGCGCCGCTGGTGCGCCAGGTACTGCGCGGTATTCGCACCCTGCACCCGACACCGCCAAAACAGGCTGCACCGCTGTTGCTGCAACACCTGCAAACCGCCGTGCAATGCTTCGAGGACGAAGCCCGCCAGGCACGCGAATGCCACGACTTGACCACCCTGCGCCGAGCGCGTCGCGACACGGCGCTGCTGTTGCTGGGGTTTTGGCGAGGGTTTCGGGGGGACGAGCTGGCGCGCCTGCGCGTCGAGCACATCCAGGCTGAAGCCGGTGTCGGCATCACCTTGTTCCTGCCTCGCAGCAAGGGTGACCGCGAAGCGCTTGGCGTGCAGCACCGCACGCCAGCACTCAAGGCGTTGTGCCCGGTCAGCGCGTACCTGCAGTGGATCGAAGTGGCCGGCATCGCCCATGGCCCGGTGTTTCGCAAGCTCGACCGCTGGGGCAACCTCAGCGACGCGGCGCTCAACAGCAACAGCCTGGTTGGGCTGCTCCGGCGCATGCTGGAGCGTGCCGGGGTACCGGCGGCGTTGTACACCGGCCACTCGCTGCGCCGTGGTTTCGCCACGTGGGCCACGGCCAATGGTTGGGAACTGAAGTCGTTGATGAGCTACGTGGGCTGGAAGGACGCCAAGTCAGCACTGCGCTACATCGACTCGGCGCAACGCTTTGGTGAGCTGGCCGTGTTACCGGCCAGCCAGGTGCACAACCTCATTCCTTGAAGGCGTGGCGAGCAATGCCGCCGATTTCCGGGCGAATTGCATAGAGGTCGCCGGCATCCGGGTAGTGCCGCAGCTCTACAGCGTTCATGCCGAACCGCGCGGTGGTGATATACAAGGTGGTCATCCCTTCACCGCCAAAGCAGCAACTGGTCGGGCGCGTCACCGGCATCACCACCTGGTCGGTCAGGTGGCCGTGACGGTCGTAACGCAGCAGGCAACTGCCATTGAACTGGCACACCCACAGCCCGCCTTCGCGGTCTAGCGCAATGCCGTCCGGGCGCCCCAGCTCAGCAGGTGTTTCGGCAAACAGCGTAACCTCGGTCAAGCGGCCTTCGGGCAGGTACTCTGCGCGGTAGATGGCGCGGGCGACCGAGTCGACGAAGAAAACGCTTTTCCCGTCTTCAGACCAGGCCAGCCCGTTAGGCAGCGCCATGCCATCGTGGATCACCTGGTCGCTCAGTTCCGCGTCGAAACGGAACAAGGCGCCGGTCTTGCCACTTGGGGCTTCGTCCATCAGGCCGCTGACGAAACGGCCCTGGGGGTCGCAGGCACCATCGTTGAAACGGTAGGTGGAACGCGGGTGAACCGGCACGGAGTATTGCCGCACCTTGCGCGCGTTCACGTCCAGAATGGCGACACTGGAATCCTCGGTGAAGATCAAGTTGCCCTGGTCGGTCAGGGCCAGGGCGCCAATGCGTGCGGCCGACTCATACAGGCTTTCGACCTCGCCGTCCGGGTTCAGCCGATTGATGCGCCCATCGGTGATATCGACGAAGTACAGCGCGCCGCTGCGCGCGTCCCAAACCGGGCTCTCGCCCAGGTCGGCGCGGGTGTTGGCGACCTTGACCGGTACGTAGTGGCATTCCTTGATGCGGCTCCAGCGTTCGGCCACTTCCTTGAAGTTGCCCGCCTGTACCCGCGCCAGGTCGCGTGGGTAGCTGACGCCGCTGTTCTCGGTGAAACGGGTGGCGGTGAACTGCCCGTTGCTGGCACGCAGGATGTAGCCCGTGTCGCGGCACAGCGAGCTGGCCAGGTACAACAACCCTGGGGTGACCCATTCGGGCTTGAGCTCTTCCGGTGCCTGGGTCACGCCCCACATGCGGGTCTTGGCCACGGGCGAGATGGCATTGACCAGGATGCCGTGCTCCATCCCTTCCATGCTCAAGGCGTTCATGATGCCGACCTGGGCCATCTTGCCGGCTGAGTAGGCGACCAGCCCCGGCTGCGAATAGCGCTGGTACATGGCGCGGTCCGAGGTGGTCAGCACCACACGCGGGGCTGCGGAATGCTTGAGGTACTTCCAGGCATGCTTGGCCAGCCACACCGGGGCGTGCACGCTGATGCCCAGCGCGCGCTGAAGAAAGGCTTCTTCCTGCGCTTCAATGCCCTGGTAATCGACCCAGCCTGCATTGTGAATGAGGATATCCAGTGCGCCAAACTGCTCGATGGCCAGCTCGATCAATTGTTGGCAGGCGCGTTCGTCTTCCAATTGCCCGGCATGGGCGATCGCGTTGTAGCCCTTGGCCTGCAGGGCCGCGAGTGCCTGGGCCAGGGCCGACGGGTCCTCGCCCTGGCCTGCCCGGTCAGTCCCCAGGTCGCTGATGACCACGCGGGCGCCTCGCTCGGCCAGTGCCATGGCGTAAGCCAGGCCCAGCCCTTGGGCAGCACCGGTGATGATCGCGACTTTGTTCTTGAATGGGTCTGTGATTGGCATTGCAGGGCACCTTCGATTCTCCTTTTTTACGATAACAATAAAAAAATCAATGACTTAATATTAAAAGCATGCAACTTTGATATCTCAGGGATATCACCGAGGCTTTGTCACTCGGTGGCCACGCACTATGATGGCCGCCTTGCAGGGGTGGCGCCTGCCAGGCACCCCGGCAAGTCGATGAAGGAACATAGAATGATCGAGACACGTTTGCTCAGGCAGTTCATCGCCGTAGCCGAAGAACTGCACTTCCACAAGGCCGCCATCCGCCTGCACATGGCGCAGCCGCCCCTGAGCCAAGCGATCAACCGCCTTGAAGAAAAGCTCGGCTTCAGCCTGTTTCTGCGCAACAAGCGCGGGGTCAAGCTGACTGCCGCTGGCATGGCCTTTCTGGAAACCGCCTACCGCACGCTCAAAGAGCTGGAGCAAGGCATTGAATACGCGCGCAATGTCTCGGAAGGCATCTGCGGCAAACTGACCATCACGGCCATCTCCATTGCGTATTACGAGTCGCTGCTCACGACCTTGCGCAGGTTCCGCGAGGTCTACCCAAATGTACGCCTGACCATCCGCGAGATGCCCTCAGCCTCGCAGGCCAAGGCCTTGATGGCCGGCGAAGCCGACATCGGTTTCATGCGCAAGCTGCCGATGCCGCCCGATACCATCGAGTCGCGGCTGTTGCTCAACGAGCAGATCATCATGGCCCTGCCCGCCAACCACGCCAGGGCCCATCAGCCGCTGGTCGACCTGCGCGATTTTGCCGAAGAGGACTTCGTCTTCACCCCGCAAGCCCTGGGCAGTGGCTACCACAGCCAGTTGATCGCCCTGTGCGAGTCGGCCGGTTTCTACCCCAAGGTGGTGCAGGAGGCGGCGCAGATCCACACCCTGATCGGCCTGGTCGCCTGTGGCTTCGGCGTGGCCCTGGTGCCGGAGTCGATCGCTTACTCGACGCTGCGTGAGCGCGTGCAATTCCGCCCGATCCGCCCGATCAAGGACCAGCCCACCCCAACCATGGGCCTGTACATGAACTGGAACATCCAGAACGCTTCGCCGGCCCTGGGCAGTTTCATCGCCATGCTCGACCAGGGCGCGCCGAAGCGCTTCAGCGACACCCTGCAGAACCCTCTGATCCTGTAGCCCTACACCGTCAACCGGTACTCACGTAGCCAGGTGTCCAGCGCCAGGGCCGTCTCCAGGTTGTTACGCCGCAGTTGCGAGTTGAAATAGCCCTCGGGCTGGCGCAACTCGGCGGCCAGCCGGCCGTGGTCGATGACCTGGAACACGGGCCGGACTGGCGCCTTCAGCAACTGCCGAATGCGCTCGCGCAGAAAGCGCTCATAGGCCAGGTTCGCCGAGGTCGGGTACGGGGTTTTGCGCCGTTGCAACACCGCAGGCGGTACCCGGTCGGCGCCGGCCTGCTTGAGCAGCCATTTTTCCTCGCCATCCTTGCCCTTGATCGACCACGGCACGTTGTACACGTACTCCACCAGTGAATGATCAGTGAACGGCACCCGCACCTCGAGGCTCGCGGCCATGCTCAGGCGGTCCTTGCGATCGAGCAGAATCGGCAGCCAGCGCTGCAGGTGCATGTGGCAGATTTCGCGCATGCGCCGTTCCTGCGGGCTGTCCCCTGGCAGATGCTCGACGCTGTCCAGGGCCTGGTGATAACAGCTGTCCTGATACTGGGCAAAATCGCAGGCTCGGTTGAACTCAGGGTTGATCAGCTCGGGCTGCAGCAGTTGCATGCGCGACAGCCAAGGGAAGCGCGCTGCGGCCACGGCCTGCGGGTCGCGGAACCAGGCGTAGCCGCCAAACACTTCATCTGCCGCCTCACCGGAGATGGCCACCGTGGAATGCGCGCGGATCGCCTTGAACAACAGGTACAGCGAGGTATCCACGTCACCGAAGGTGGCCGCGCTGTCGTTGGCGCGGTACACCGCCAGGCGGGCCGGGTCCGACACCAACTCCCGGTTGTCGATGAGGATGGTCTGGTGCCGGCTGCCGATGTACTGGGCCGCCGCCAGGGCATAAGGCTGGTCACGTTCGGGGCGAAACGCATCACCCTGAAACTGCTCGGCCTGGCCGACGAAATCCACCGAGAACGAATTCACCGCCCCGCCCTGCTCGGCCGCTAACCGCTGTTGCGCCATGGCGGTCAGCAGGGTCGAGTCCAGGCCACCGGACAGCAGCGAGCAAACCGGCACATCGGCATGCAACTGCTCCCCCATGGCATTGTCGAGCAGCTCGCGGGTGCGTTCGACCGTGGTCGCCACGTCGTCCTGATGCTCGCGGCGTTGCAACTGCCAGTAGCGGCTGATCTTAACCTGCCCCTGGGGCCGCCAGGACAACCGATGCCCCGGCGGCAGTTCGCTGACCCCGCGAAAGGCAGTGCGGGTGGTCCCACGGGACAGGCTCAAGGCATCCACCAGGCCTACCGCGTCCAGGGTGCTGGCAACCTCGGGGTGGGCAAGAATCGCCTTGATCTCGGAGCCGAACAGCAGCCCCTGCTGGTGCCGGGTGTAGTACAGCGGTTTGACCCCCAGGCGATCGCGCACCAACAGGAAGTGACCGTCGCGCCCATCGAACACGGCGAAGGCGAACATGCCATTGAGGTGGTCGCAGCACTGCTCGCCCCACTCCAGGTAGGCGTGCAGCACCACCTCGGTGTCGCTGCGCGTATGAAACACATGCCCGGCCTGGCGCAAGCGTTCGCGCAGGGCATGGTGGTTATAGACCTCGCCGGTGTACACCAGCGCGACGTCTTCACCCGTGGCGAAGCGGTAGGTCATGGGCTGCACGCCACCGCTCAGGTCGATGATGGCCAGGCGCCGATGCCCCAGCAAGGCGTTGCGGTGCTGCCAGCTGCCGCTGGCATCCGGCCCGCGCAAGGCCAGGGTATCGGTCATGGCGCCGAGCACCTGGCGCTGTTGCGCGAGGTCGCGGGTGTAGTCCACCCAGCCTGTAATTCCGCACATGGTTCGCCCCTTACACCTGAAGACGACGGGTAGGCAGCAGGCCGATCAGCGCCTGCACACGTTTGGCGATGTCCAGCAACTGCAGCTCGCTGTCGCGTCGGCCCATGATCTGTATCGCCAGGGGCGCCTTGCCGTCAGCGCTGAGGGCGATCGGCACGGTAATGGCCGGCAGGCCGCTGAAGCTAGCCAGAGGGGTGAAACCGATTTTCTGGGCGTAGTCGTGATCGTCCGGTGACGGAATGGTCGAATCACCTGGTTGTGGGCTGCGCCGGTCGAAGGGCCGGTTCGGGTCCATCGGGAAAATAACGACATCCACCTGGGCGGCCTCGAACCAGGCATCGATACCCGCCCGCACGGCGTCCATGCGGGCATGAATGCGCGAGTAGTCGCTGTCGCTTACCCCTTCACCCACCTTGAGCGCGCTAAGCGTTGACCAATGCAGTTCGCAGTCGAAGCGCCGCGCCCAGGCCGCAGATGCCAGCCAAGCGTCGCGCGCGCACAGCTGCCAGGCATCGCCACGGCAGGCCCACAGGTCGGGCATGGCCACTTCACGCGGGGCCATGCCCAGGTCGGCCAGTGCAATACGGGCCTGGCTCAACATGTCGAGCATTGGTGCGCTGGTCAGTGCGGGGTCGAGCGCGTGTTCAAGCACGCCGACACGGTACTGCTGCTTGAGCGGCTGCTGATCGCCCAGCAACGGCCCCAAGCCCAGCATCGGCAGCAGCAGGGCAAGGTCGTCGGCGCTGCGAGTCACCCAACCCAAGGCGTCCATGCGGGGCGACAGCGGGAATACACCGGCCAGGCTGGCGGCCTTGTGGGTCATGCGCAGGCCGACCATGCCACAGTGGGACGCCGGCCAACGCACCGAGCCCAGCACATCGGTACCCAACGAGATGTCGCACAGGCCTGCAGCCACGGCAACCGCAGACCCGGTGCTGGAACCCGACGGGTCGATGGTCGGGAAATGCGGGTTGCGGCAGCCTGCGCCGAACGCGATGTTCAGCTCGGTGGTCGCCACCTTGCTGGTCAGCGCGATACGCGGGTCGAGGTGGCTCAGCGCCTCGGCGCTGCGTTGCGGGTAGTGACGGTAGCTGCGCAGCCCCAGGCGGGTCGGCAGGCCGGCGACGTCCACGGTGTCCTTCACCCCCAGCCGGATCCACGGCGCTTCGACTGGGCGGGTGCTGGTCAGACAGCGATAGTGGCTGTCGGCGTGATCGCGCCAGGCCTCATACTGTGCAGCCCAATCAGCCGCCAGCGCAGGGCTGCGCTCTAGCAGTTCGAGGCGCTTGCGCAGGCTTAGGCCGAGGTATTCGGGCTGTTCGCGGCCACTGGTCAGCGGCGCACCGCAGTGGTTCAGGTAATGGGCGATGGTGCCCTGGGTATCAGCGTGGCTCATGGGTGTATTCCTTGACAGTTAATGAGGCGGCCCACGGTTGGGGCTTGCCGGTGGTAGACAGCGGCAGGTGTGCGACCCGGCGCACGGCGACCGGTCGCGGGTGGTGCGCAGGCCAGTGCGTGAGCGCTTCGCGCACGGCCTGCTCGGTCAACGTTGGCGAACTGAACAGCACTTCGAACGCTTCGGCGCGCAACCCATCGCGCACCGGCACGCAGGTCAGGTTCGGGCACTGCAGGCGTTGGCCGAGCTCGCAGGCCAGGCGCGCCAGGTCGAGCCGAACCCCGTTGACCTTGATCAGGCTGCTGGCCCGGCCCAGCCATTGAAAGCGTCGCGCGTCCAATGGCAGCACCAGGTCATCGCAACGGTGATGGTGTGCCGGGGTTGCAGCGCCCTGCTCCCGCGCGATACGTGGGCTGCTGACGTCTAGCGGGCCGGCAGCGCCGATCGGGCTCAGCAACTCGACATCGCTCAGCAGCGTCCACGGTTGCTCTGCGGTACTTTGCGCATCCAGCGCGCGATAGGCCATGGCGCCGGTTTCGGTGGCACCCAGCAGCTCGATGAAGCGCACCTGCGGCCCTGCAAAGCGGTGCACGGTGGCCAACGCGTCCGGTGGCAACAGCGATGCGCTGTGCACCACCAGTACCGAACGCCGTGCTGACAGGCGCGCCAGCAGTGCAGGCAAGAGCCGCCAGGTACTGGCAATGGCGAGGATCACACAGGGCCCGTCGCCATCGAGTTGCGGTAACTGCTGCTGTTCCAACGAGCAGGCCTGCAACCGCGCGCTCAGCCATTGCGCACCGACCTCGCCCAGGATCATCCCGTAGCTGTGGCAGCTCGGCGCGAACGACAGGACCTCGGTCGCGTCAGCCGCCCAGCGGCCGAGAATCAGCGCGGCCTCGTCGACCATTTGCGCGTGGCTGCGTAGCCAGTGGCGTGGCGCGCCGGTGGAGCCCGACGTGGTGAACAGATGATCGCCGCTCACGGGGTGGCCTGCAGGGTCAATTGGTCTTCGCGTTTCTGGGCGACGAACTGCTCCATCTTTTCCAGTGTTTCAAACCAGTAGCGAACGTCGTCACTCAGGTAATCCACTTCGATGGCGAAACAGCCTTCAATGGCGGTGATGACTTCGACGGCCATCAGGCTGTCGAAGCGTTCGCCTAGAAAATCGCGGAAGCTGTCGCGCTTATCGATGGCGTTGACCTCGTCGCCGAGTAGTTGCGCCAGTGCCTGACGAATCTGCTGCTCAATAGAAAGGTTGCTCACGCGCCTGGTTTTCCTTGTTGATGGTGGGCATTGATCAATGCCGTTCCCGCGCTGTAGAACACGTGTTCTGGCAGGATCGGATCAAACTGCAGGTAGATGAAAGCGTTCGGGTAGTGACTCACCAGACAACGGTGCAGGCCTTCGGCCAAGACCGCATGGGCTAGCCCGTCGCGCGCCGCCGACAGGGTGATGCGCAGGTAGAACTGCAACGCCACACCGTTGCCATCCGCGGTCGGCAATGGCATGCCGGCGCTGAACACACACCCAGGTTCCAGCACTTTGAAAAACACCATGCAGTGCGCGGTATCGGCGCCCTGCGCTTTCAGCAGGCGGGTGAGCGCCAGGGCCAGGCGCTTGCGCTCGATGGGCTGCAGTGGTGCGCAGGTAACAGTAATGGTTGGCATGCCTGCTCCTCACGACAGCTGCAGGTTGGGCAGGTGCTGACGCCTGCCTTCGGCAAACGCCTGCAACAGGCGCCCCAGGCAATCGGACAGTGCGTCGTGGCCCTCCAGGTACAGCGGCGACCAGGCATGGCCTTGGCCGCTGCGCACTTTGTCGAGAAAGAACTGCAGGTGCGCGCGGTCGACCGGCAACCCCTGCGCGGCGCCGAACGCCACGGCCTGGTAGGTGCTGAGCAAATCAGGGATGCGCTGCCCCAGATTGGCGAAGCCGCCCTGGCGCACCTTGTGCGCAACCAGCAGTTCGTTTGCCTGCTCGCGCACATCCCAGCCCACATGGTGCAGGCAGATCAAGGCTTGCAGGCTGGCACGCAAGGACGCCTGCCCTCGTGGGTAGGCGGCGTGCCCACCTTGCTGAGCGCAACTGGCCACAAAGGCCTCCAGCGCCACAAGGTTGACCCCAGCGTTGTTGCCCAGTTGCTGGAGGATCGCCACCGCAGACGCCGTGGACACCAGGTCCGACCCGCGCCCCTCCCAGAACCCGAAGCCACCATCGGGGTTCTGCAACGAGGCCAGCCAGTGCCCGACCGCCTTGCGCGCCGCTGGCTGGCCGGCGAAGGCGCCCGCCGCCAGGCCCCAATTGGTGCAGCGGACTTCGGCGCCCCGCCCTGGCATGTACATGAGCCCAGGCTCGTTAGGCATCTGGCAGCCTTCGATCCAGTGCAGCGCTGCCGCCCGCTGCGCAGCGCTCAGCTGATCGCCAAGCACGGCAGCCGCCGTGGTCAGCACATCCGCCGCGCTGTCGACCTGCCGATAGGTGTAGCCACCCTGAGGCAGCGCCAAGGTCGCGATGAACCGTGCAATGTCATCTGCCAGGTGGGCCACCGGCTCTCCCAACGCCTTGAGCGAGCCCACCGCGCAAAAAGCGGCCCAGACGTCCTCGCCGTCATAGCCCTGCCAACGCACGAAAGCGCCACTGGGCCGACGCAGTGCGTCGATCCAGGCGACACAACCGTGGCGCGCCAACGGCTGCGCATGCAATGCCGCAAGGCTCGCCGTGGCGCGGTAGGTCGCCCACAGGCACGGCTGCTCGGCAGCCTCGCTGAAGCGAAAGCCGCCGCTTTCCACCTGCTGCGCCTGCAACCAGGCAATCAACCGCGGCAGGTCCCACCGCGGCGCGGGCAGCCCTTGCTGGGCCAGGGCTCGTGCGGCCATTACGCCGTAGAAGCAGGCACGGGTGTCGGCCAAGTTGCGCCGGGCAAAGTCCGCGGACCAACTGAGGCCGCCATTGCTGCACTGCAGCCCTTCCAGCCAGGCGTACAACGCCGGGGCATCGGCCACCTGCCCCTGGCACACCTCGATTAACGTGCGCACGGCATAGTGGGTGGCCCAGACGTCCGCCGTCTGCCCGCTACACATGGCGTAGGCATCACCGTCGAACAGGGTCTGAAGCCAATCGGCAGTTTGGGCGCCATGGTCAATGGCGATACCCAGGTCCTTGAGGGTTTCGGTGCAATAAAAAGTCGCCCAGGCGTCGGATGGCATGCCCTTGCTCCAGGCGAACCCCCCGTCGCGGTTACGCCGGGACTGGATATAGCTGTGCAGGGCCGGCGTATCGACGCTGTCGAGGCGCTCGATCCAGGCCAGGCTGCGGATCGCGGCGTACGTGCACCACAAGTCAGGCTGGCCATTGCCCAGGCCGTGCCCTTGGGTAAGGGGTGACGTGGTCATTGCTTGCCCCCCACGAAGCGCAGGTTGGTCTTTTTCCAGCTTTTTTGCGAGCCACCGCTCTTGTTGATGGCTGACAAGTTGTTGACGAACAGCACACGGCTCCAGCGCAGCCCCATCAGTTGCTCGGAACGTGCCAGCAGCTGCGCTTGCAATGGGCCTTCCTGGGTGTTGTCCCAGTGCACGTCACGTTCAAGGATCAACGCGGCGCTGTCGTTCTGGCGGTCGATTTCGATCACATAGCCGGTGGCGTCGCAGGCGCCGTAGACCACCTCTTCGACGGCGCGAATCTCAAGGTCCACCCCGGCCACCGCGATGCTGTCGCTGTCGCGGCCATTGACCAACAGGCTGGGGCTACTCCGCCCGGCTTGCCACGGCGCGGTAAGGGTGACGCTGTCGCCGGTGTCCAGCCGCAGTAACGGGCGCGCGTACAGGTTCAGCGGGGTGACGACGAGGCGGCCTGTCAGGCCTTCGGCGGGCGTTACCAGCCTGCCGTCCGGCAACAGCAGCTCGAAATAATTCGTGGCCGTGGCCAGGCGCATCTGCTGGCCCGCGCCTACGGCTGCCAGCGTGCCGGTCTCGGTACTGCCATAACTGGCGTCGTGTACCTCGCAGTGCCACCCGCGGGCCAAACGGTCACGAAACGGCTGGGTGTTGACCTCGCCCAGCAGCATGATCGTGCGCACCGACTGGGCAAACGTGTCGAGCAGCTCCCGCTGCTTGAGGTAGCGGGTCAGTTGCACCAGTACGCCGGGGGCGATGAACAGCACCGTGGGCCGGTAGGTGCCGAAGGTCGTGCACACCCGTTCCCAGTCGGTGATGCCGGTGGTAAAGGGATAGAGCCGTACATGCGACACGTCGAGGTATTCGCAGACGTTGGCGATCAGGTCGCCGACCGGCACGATGTCCGATGGCATCAGGTTGGCCACCCGCGCCCCGGGCTGCAGCACCGCTCGCCAGTGACTGGCGACGCTGACGGCATTCCAAATGATGTCGTGTTTCAGGCGCGGGGTTGGGGTTGGCTCGCCGGTGGTGCCCGTGGTGGCGTAGTACTTGGCCGCATCGCCAAGGGCTACGGTGCAAAACGCCAAGGGTTGGCTTTTCAGCGCGGCCTTGGCGGTCAGCGGCAATTGCTGGAACGCTGTGAAGCTGTAGGGGCCAATCCCTGCGTAATGGCTACTGTGTTGCGCACGCGTCCAGACTGCTTGCAACTTGCGTTCATAAAATGCGGCATCGGGCACGCGCCCGACCTGCTGTTGAAGTTCGCCCTCGGCATCCTTCAACACGCCGAAATCCTTATCGCCATGAACTAACATCGACTCGCCCTCTCGAATAAACAGTGCAGAGAATTGGCGAGCGACGGGGGTTAAGTAAAATACTTAATAGTAAGTAGCGGTGAGAGTCGGACGGTATTACTGGGCCGAAATAGAGCCTTTTGCGTGTGTTGCATGTAGCGCTTTTCTGATCAAAATCAGCGATTCGGCCTTTGTTTATGGCGAGATATCAAACAAAGATAATTTCCATATTTGCCAAGTCTCATAACTTCGGCATGGACGTGTAGGCGCGGCCTTAGGGCGCGAAAGGGCTGCAAAGCAGCCCCCACACTAGTTGCACTTACACGGAAATCTCTAACCGCGCTTACACCGCGCAGCGCCACAGCCGGGCGATATCACCGGCGCGCGCCTGCAGCAGCTCGCGGGCGTTGGCGCACGCCTGCTCCAGGCTCATCGGCCCGCTGGCCAACGCAAAGGCCGCGTCGATGCCGTGGCCATACAACTGTTGATACCCCTCCCCCAGCGTGCCCGCCAGCACCACCACCGGTACACCATGGCGCTTGGCGACCCGTGCCACGCCCATTGGCGTCTTGCCACGTAGGGTCTGGGCATCGAAACGCCCCTCGCCGGTCAGCACCAGGTCGGCGCCTTGTACCAGCGCGTCCAGGCCAGCGAGCTCTGCTACCACCTCGACGCCAGGGCGGAACTGCGCGCCCATGAACGCCTTGGCGGCAAAGCCCATGCCGCCTGCAGCGCCGCAGCCCGGGAAGTCACGCACGTCCTCGCCCAGCAATTGCGCGCAGTGATCCGCAAAGTGCCCCAGTGCCTGGTCCAGTGCTTGTACTTGCTGCGGGTTTGCCCCTTTCTGCGGGCCGAAGATCGCCGAAGCGCCATTGGCACCGCAGAGTGGGTTGTCGACGTCGGCAGCAACCTCGACCTGGACCTCGGCCAGCCGAGGGTCGAGGTCGCTGGCATCGATACGTGCCAGCTTTGCCAGGGCCAGCCCCCCTTCTTCCAGTGCTTGCCCCTCGGCATCCAGCAGCCGCAGCCCCAGGGCGCGCAGCATGCCACTGCCGCCGTCATTGGTCGCGCTGCCGCCAATGGCCAAGACAATGCGGCGGGCACCCGCAGCCAAGGCGGCGGCGATCAGTTCGCCCGTACCCCAGGTGCTGCTGCGGCAGGCATCACGCTGCTGGGTGGGCACCAATTGCAGGCCACTGGCCTGGGCCATTTCGATGATCGCCGTGCGGCTCTGCGGCAGCCAACCCCAGCCGGCCTCGACGCTGTGCCCCAACGGCCCACGTACAGCCAGGCGGCGTAATTCGCCCTGGCTGGCGGCCAAGATGGCGTCCATGGTGCCTTCACCGCCGTCGGCCATGGGGCATTCGACCAGCTCGGCATCCGGCCACACCTCGGCCAGGCCAGTGGCAATGGCGCGGGCGACACCGGCAGCATCGAGGCTGTCCTTGAACGAGTCGGGGGCGATGACGATCTTCATGGGGATTCTCCTGTCCAGATGAGCGGCATGCTGACAGTTGCCTGGCAAGGTGGCCTCGGTCAAATGCACAAGACGGCGGAGGCGTTGTTTGGGCAAATGCCTTCGGCCAGCGCTTCACTCAGCTCGCAACAACTGCAACCCCAGGTACAGGCTGAGCATCCCCTCCATCCTCAAGGGGTCGACCTCGCCCAGCTCGGCGATCCGCTCCAGCCGGTAGCGCAGGCTGTTGCGGTGAATGCCCAAGGCGTCGGCACAAGCCTGGCTCTGGCCATCATGGGCACACCAGGCGCGCAAGGTCGCAATCAGCTGACCACTGGCGTCCTTGGCGCGGATGCGTTGCAGCGGTTGCAACAGCTCATCCAGCGCATCGTCATTGCGATGCCGCCACAGCAAGGCCGGTAGCCGGTACCGCTCAAGGCTGAGCAGGCGCTCGGCCGGCAGCACCTCTTGCCCATAAGCCAGCAGGTCGCGCACCCGGCGATAACCACGGCGCAGTTGGTCCAGGCTTTGCGCCACGCACCCCAGGGCCAAGCGCTCAACCTCCCAGCCGTGACGCTCGAGGCGCTCCAGCAACCGCGCTTCGTCCAGCACCAGACCCGCCGGGCGACACCACAGTAGCGATTGCCGTGCGGGGCTGACGCACCAGCTGTCCGGGTAACGGCTCATCAGCCAGGACGACAGGGCTTCTGCAGGCGGCCCTGATTCCAGCTCGAACAGGCAAGGTACCCTTGGCAGTTGCGGCTTCAGGCCGAGCTGACGGGCTTCATCGAGCAGCCGAGGCGAATCGCCGCTGCCGCCTAACAGCAAGGCCAGCAGGTCGTCGCAGCGTTGCCGTCGCCATTGCTGTTCAACCTGCAGGTGGCGCTGGGCCAGGAGCATTTCAGCAGTCATGCGCACCAGTTCGCCATAGGTACGCAGCTGCTGCGGGTCGCCGGTCAAGCCCAACACCCCCATCAGCCGGCCATCGAGCATCAATGGCAGGTTCACCCCGGGCTGCACGCCTTTGAGGCACTTGGCCGCGTCCACGTCGAGCTCGACAATCCGGCCGTTGGCCAGTACCAGTTGCGCGCCTTCGTGGCGGGTGTTGATGCGCTCCGGCTCGCCACTGCCCAGGATCAACCCCTGGCTGTCCATGACATTGACGTTGCACGGCAAAATGGCCATCGCCCGATCAACGATATCCTGCGCCAGGTCATGGTCGAGTTCGAACATTCAAGGGTCCTTAGGGTGGTAGGCTTTGGTCCCGGGCACAGCGCCCCTGGTCAATCGCTGTGCAAAAGCACAAAGACAGGCACGCCGCTGTCCCCGAGACTCGTCAGGGCGAGCGCCGGAACAGGCGACGCGGTGACAACCATAACAACAGAGAACCCGATCATGGCACACAGCCCCGCCCCTGACCAAGGCACGGACACCACCCGCAATGCGCTGTACCGGCGCATCACCTTGCGGCTGATTCCGTTCATTTTCATCTGCTACCTGTTCAACTACCTGGACCGCGTCAACGTCGGCTTTGCCAAGCTGCAGATGCTCGACGCGCTTAAATTCAGCGAAACGGTATACGGCCTTGGCGCCGGTATCTTCTTCATCGGCTACGTCCTCTGCGGCCTGCCGAGCAACCTGGCGCTCAACCGCTTCGGCCCACGGCGCTGGATCGCGCTGATGATGATCGCCTGGGGCAGCCTCTCGACCTGCCTGCTGTTCGTCACCACCCCCACCGAGTTCTACGCCCTGCGCCTGCTCACCGGCGCGGCTGAAGCCGGCTTCTTCCCTGGCGTGGTGCTGTACCTCTCGCGCTGGTTCCCGGCTGCCCGTCGCGGCGGCATCATGGCCTTGTTCATGTCGGCGATCCCGGTGTCGGGGCTGTTGGGCGGGCCGTTTTCCGGCTGGATCCTCGAACATTTCGCCGCCGGCCAGCATGGCCTTGCCGGCTGGCAATGGCTGTTCCTGATCCAGGGCCTGCCCACCGTCGTGCTGGGTTGCCTGGCAATCCGCCTGCTCAGCGACGGCTACCAGAAAGCCGCCTGGCTGAGCCCGGCCGAACGCCAACTGATCGAAGCCGACCTGAAGGCCGATGCCGCGAGTAAACCCGCCACCACCGGTGACGGCGTGCTCGCGGTGTTGACCAACCCGTTGATCTGGACGTTCGGCTTCGTCTACTTCTGCATCCAGAGCGGTGTGTACGCGATCAACTTCTGGCTGCCGTCGATCATCAAGAACATGGGCTTCGACAACCCCTTGTTGATTGGCTGGCTGAGCGCCATTCCGTACCTGCTGGCGGGTGTGTTCATGATCGTCTGCGGGCGTTCGGCAGACCGGCGCAACGAACGTCGCTGGCACTTGGTGGTGCCGATGTTGATGGGCGCCATTGGCCTGTTGATTGCGGTCAACTTCGCCGGCAACCCGACCATCGCCATCCTTGGCCTGTCGATCGCCACCATGGGCGCCCTCACCGGCCTGCCGATGTTCTGGCCAATGCCTACCGCCCTGCTCAGCGCAGGTGCGGCCGTGGCCGGCCTTGCGCTGATCAACTCGGTGGGCCAGATGGCCGGCTTCCTCAGCCCGTACCTGGTGGGTTTCATCAAGGACCAGACCGGCTCGACCGATGCTGCGCTGTATTCGCTGGCGGCATTGATCGTGGTCGGTAGCCTGGTGGCGCTGCGGGTAACGCGCGCAGGGGCGTTGGCCACAGCCAAGGCCAACTAGAACGCCTGTGTAGGAGCAGCCTTGTGCTGCGAAGAGGCCGGTGATAGCAGCGAACACTTGCTGTGTGATCACCGGCCTCTTCGCAGCACAAGGCTGCTCCTACAGGGCAATGCCCCCGATCGTCGGCTCGGGTCAGCAACTCATCACCACAGGCGTCAAATGGTTCCAAAGGCCCCTTTGGAGAACCCCCATGACCCAGCACGCCGTGGCCCGCCTCGATCAGCTCGACCCCAACCGCCCCCTGCGTGTGCAGGCCGGCAGTGAAGAACTCATCCTGATCCGCCAGGGCGACCTGGTGCATGCCTACCAGGCCAACTGCCCGCACGCTGGCGCCCCGCTCGAAGAAGGCGTGATCTGCTCGGGGCTGCTGGTCTGCCCATGGCACAAGGCGGCGTTTGCCGTGGACGAAGGTGCGGTGTGCGAACCGCCGGCACTGGCCGACCTGCGCCGCTACCGTGCGTGGGTCAAAGGTGATGAGGTGTGGGTGGATGACCAACCCCTGGCCAAGGCCGAGCCCCCGCGGCACAGCGATGCCCGTTGTTTCGTGGTAGTCGGTGCCGGCGCCGCCGGCAGTGCCGCCGTCGCTACCTTGCTGCGGCACGGTTTCGCCGGCCGCCTGGTCTGGCTCGACCAGCAACACCAGCCGGCCTACGACCGGACCGCGCTCAGTAAATTCGTCATTGCTGGGCAAATGCCACCTGATGAGGTCCCTGCCTTGCTCGAAGCGGATGACTTGCGCAAAGGCCACCTGATCCGTCAGCACGGCAAGGTCCGCGCACTCAACAGCGAGAAACGCCAGATCATCCTTGCCGACGGGCAGCACATCGACTATGACGCTTGCCTACTGGCAACGGGCGGTAAAGCGCAACGTCCAGCGCTCCCCGGGGCAGACCTGCCGGGTGTATTCACCCTGCGCTCACGTGAGGACGCCGCGCTGTTGCTCGACGCCGCAGAACCCGGGCAGCCGGTGGTGATCGTCGGCGACGGTTTCATCGGCCTGGAGGCCGCCGCTGCACTGCGCAAGTACGGCCTGCAGGTGCACCTGGTCACCCGCCATGAGGTGCCGTTGGCCAAACAATTGGGTGAACGTATCGGGCGCAGCATTCGCGAACTGCACGAACGCAAAGGCGTGGTCTTTCACGGCCCCACCGAAGTCGAACGTTTCGAAGGCCAGGCTAAGGTGGAGGCCGTGTTGCTGGCCAACGGTGAACGGCTGCAGACGCCATTGGTTTTGCTGGGCACCGGGGTCAAACCTGCCACGGCCTATGTGCAAGGGGTGGTGCTGGCCGACGATAAATCGCTGCCGGTCAATGCCGAAATGCGTGCGGCACCCGGGCTGTGGGCCGCCGGAGATATCGCCACCTTCCCCCTGGCTGGCCGGCCCGTGCGCATCGAACACTGGCGCCTGGCCCAGCAACACGGCGTGATCGCTGCGGCCAACATGCTCGGCGAGCAGCGCCGCTACGAAGATGTGCCGTTCTTCTGGACCTACCAGCATGGGCGCACCTACGAAGTCCTGGGGCATGCACGGGACTGGAACCGCATCGAGTACGTCGGCCAGCCAGAGCAAGGCGACTTCGTCGCGCTGCAATGCGTGGATGAGCAAGTCGAGGCCGTCATCGCCAAGGGCTACTCGGATGCCATGGCGCAACTGTCGCAGCGGATGAAGCGGCCGTTGCGGCTGGACGAGGCGCTGAAGCTGATTGGCTGACTTTTCAGGGAAAAAATCAGCTATGGTTTCCCCACCTCTAATAACAAGCATTTCGTGGAGCGCCCATGGCCGCGCACACCCCTTCACCCCGCGCCAGTGAACTGGCCGCCTTCGTCGACTGCCACTTCGCCGAGCGCGGCCTGACGCCAGAACCGGTGATTGCCGAATCCTGGTACCGCAGCATCACCCAGCACCGCCTGGACCCTGAACTGCGCCACGTCGACAACATCCTCAGCGCTGCCGAAATCCGCCAGCACCAGGCCCAACACGAGGCCTACCTGAGCATCGCCAGCCAAGGCGTAAGTGGCCTGGCAAGGCGTGTGGTGGATGCCGGTTTCGTCGTGCTGCTCAGCGACGCCGACGGCATCACCCTTGATGCCCGCCTGCCAGCCGACCACCAGCGTTACACCCGCTCCGGGTTGATCGTCGGCGCGCGCTGGGACGAGTCGATCGCCGGTACCAACGGCATCGGCACTGCACTGGCCTCGCAGCAAGCGCTGACCATCCACCGTCAGGAACACTTCCTGGCAACCAACGCCCGGCTCAGTTGCTCGGTCGCGCCGATCTTCGATGCCCACAACCAACTGCTCGGCTGCCTCAACGCGACCTGCCTCTTTAACGACGGCCCCAAGCAGGCCCAGCACCTGACCTTGCAGTTGGTGACCCTGTACGCCCGGCTGATCGAGAACAGCCATTTCCGCCAGCGCTACCGCGACTGCCTGACCTTGGCCATCAAGCCGCGTGACGATTTCTCCGACCTTGCCGCCGAGCAACTGCTGGCCCTGGATGAAGGCGGCCGGGTGATCGGCGCCAATCGGGCGGCCTTCCTGGCGCATGCCGGCACGCTGTTGGGCGTGGCGATCGAGCAACTGCTGCCCGCCAACATTGACCAATTGCTCGACCTTACGCGCGGCGGTGCCCGTGGCACTCAGTTGCACGGGCATGTGCAAGCGCATCTGCTGGACGTCGGCCTGCGCATACCGGCCGGTTACCGCCAATCCACGCCGTCGCGGCCCCTGCCGGCGCGTGCGGCGTACCCCACGCTTGAGCAATTGGCAGGCGAGGATGCACAGTTGCAACAGGGGGTGAAACGCCTGCGCAAGGTGCTCGACAAGGACATCGCCATTTTGCTGAACGGCGAAACCGGTACCGGCAAGGAGGCCTTCGCCCGTGCCTTGCACCAGGCTAGCCAGCGCCACGCCAAACCCTTCGTCGCGCTCAACTGTGCGGCGATACCCGAGTCGCTGATCGAAAGCGAACTGTTCGGCTACCGCGCTGGCAGCTTTACAGGTGCCAATCGCAAGGGCATGAAAGGCAAGCTGGAGCAGGCCAATGGCGGCACGTTGTTCCTGGATGAGATCGGCGACATGCCAACGCACCTGCAAACGCGCCTGCTGCGGGTGCTTGCCGAACGCGAACTGGTACCACTGGGCGCAGAGGCGCCGGTGACGCTGGATATTCAGGTGATTTCGGCAACGCACCAGGACCTGCAAGCCATGATCGGCGATAAAGGCTTTCGCGAAGACCTTTACTATCGGCTATGCGGCATGCGCATGACGTTGCCAGCATTGCGTGAGCGCAGTGACCGACGTGAATTGATCGAGCGGTTGTTGGCGGGGTTGCCGGGAGGGGCTGGTTTGCGTTTGAGCGATGAGGCCCGGCGTTGCTTGCTGGGGTATGCCTGGCCGGGGAACGTGCGGCAGTTGCTCAATACGTTGCGCCAGGCGGTAGCGCTGGCGGAAGGTGGGGTCATTGAGCTGGCAGATTTGCCGGAGGAGCTACTGGACCGTGCAGTGCCTGCCAGGCCAAAAGTGCTTGAACAGCAGGTTGAAGATGCCGAGGCGCGGCACTTGCTGGAGGTTTTGAAGCGAGAGCGCTGGAACATGAGCCTGGCGGCAGAGGCTGCGGGGATTTCGCGGTCGACGTTGTATCGGAAAATGAAGCGGTACGGGATCGTTCAGCCGAACCAGTTGGGGTGACTGTACCGGCCTCTTCGCGGGCAAGCCCGCTCCCACAGGAAAGTCCACAGGCTTGAAAACTGTGGTGTACCTGTGGGAGCGGGCTTGCCCGCGAAGAGGCCAGAAAAGCCAACCCTTATCCCTGGATGTACACCACCTGCGTACGCGTGTACTCATACAACCCGTGCTTGCCATCCGCCCCGCCGATCCCGGACTTGCGTGCCCCGGCATGGAAGCCCTGCATGGCCTCGAAGTTCTCGCGGTTGATGTAGGTCTCGCCAAAATCGATCTCGCGGCTAGCCTTCAACGCCGCGTTGAGGTCGCGGGTGTACAGCGAAGACGTCAGCCCGTACTCGCTGTCATTGGCCAAGGCAATCGCCTCGTCCAGGTCATCGACCACCTGAATCGGCAGCACCGGCCCAAAAATTTCCTTGCGCATGATCTCCATGTCGGCGGCGCAGCCCGCGAGCACGGTCGGCTGGTAATGGAACCCGGCCCCCAGGTCCGCTACCTGCCCGCCGGTCACCAACTGGGCGCCCTGCCCGACCGCCGTGCGCACCATCTGCGCTACCTTGTCGAGCCCGGCCTGGTTGATCAGTGGCCCCATGTCCAGGTCGGCCTGGCGCGACGGGTCACCGTAACGGGTCGCGGCCATGGCCTGGGCCACCTTGTCGACGAAGGCGTCGGCTACCTTGCGCGCCACATACACCCGCTCGGCGCAGTTGCACACTTGGCCAGTATTGATCACCCGCGAGGCAACAATGGCTTTCGTCGCCAAGTCCAGGTCAGCGTCCGCCAGCACGATCGCCGGGGCCTTGCCGCCCAGTTCAAGGTTGAGCTTGGTGATGTTCGGCGCTGCCGCCGCCATGATCCGGGCCCCCGTGGCGACGCTGCCGGTAAAGCTGACCAGGTCGATACCGGCATGGCTCGACAGCCCATGGCCGACGCTGGCCCCCTTGCCACCGACCACGTTGAACACCCCCGTTGGCAGGTCGGTCTCGGCCACCAGCTTGGCGAATTCATAGCAGTTGATGGGCGTTTCTTCACTGGGTTTGATCACGATGGTATTGCCCGTGAGCAGCGCCGGCGCCATCTTGCGGGCGATGAGGAAGAACGGGAAGTTCCAGGGCAGTATCCCAGCCACCACACCCAGCGGCTTGCGTATCAGGAAAATGTGCTCGTTGGCACGGTCGCTGGTCAGCACCTCGCCTTCAAGGCGCCGCGCCCATTCCGCCATGTAGTCGAGGTAGTCGGCGGTGAAGTTCACCTCGACCTGCGCCAGCCCCGGCACCTTGCCGCCTTCCTGGGTGATGATGCGCGCTAGTCGGTCGGCATTGGCACGCACCTTGCCGGCGATCTGACGCAGGTAGCCGGCGCGTTCGATGGCAGGTTTCGCTGCCCAGCCTTTTTGCGCGTTGCGTGCCGCAGCAATGGCCCGCTCCACCTGATCGACCGGCGACTCCGGCACACGCCCCAGTAACTGCGCGTTGGCCGGGTTGTACACCTCGATCAGCCCCTCGCTGGGTACGAAGGCGTTGTCGATGTAGTTCTGGTAGATCGCTTCAGTCATGGTCATCTCACTCCTGTGACGGGTTGTCGGCCAGTGACGGCTGGGCAGCCGGCTTGGCGCTGAATTGCTGCCAGGCGTTGCCTTCGCTTTTCAGGTCATGGGCACGCTTGATGAGGTACTGGTGCACCTGCTCGACCTGCTCGGGCTTGAGGTTGTCGGCAAACGACGGCATGCCATCCGGCACGCGGCCGCCATAGAGGATGCCGAGGAACATCTGGTGTTTATCAGCACTGAGTTTGCGCAAATCTGGCAGTACACCGCCGCTGACGGCATGGATGCCGTGGCACTGTGAGCAGTTGCCGTCGTACAGGGCCGCACCGGCGGCGACAGTCTTGGCGTCGGCGGTCAAGGGTGGGGGTTCGGGCGCATTGGCGGGCGGCGCAGGCTCACGCAATTTGGCGGTACCGCCAATCTTGTAGGTCAGCACTTGCGAGAACGGCTGTACCCCGGCACGTAACGACAACGCCCCGGCAAACGTCGAGAAGGCCCCGCCCCAGCCGGCCATGAAGGTGACGTACTGCTCGCCATCGACCGAATAGGTGATCGGCGCTGCCATGACGCCACTGGCGGCGGGTGATTCCCACAGCTTCTTGCCGGTGTCGGCGGCATAGGCGATCACACGGCCATCGGCGCTGCCCTCGAACACCAGGTTGCCGGCGGTGCTCAGGGTGCCGCCGTTGAAGATGGTGATGTAGGGCACCTCCCAGGCCGGCGCCTGTTTCACCGGGTCCCAGGCGATCAGCTTGCCGGACCAGGTCTTGGCCATTTCCAGCAGGCCATCGGCACCCTCGGGCATCATGCCGGTGCGTAACCCCAGCTGGTACACGCTTTTGAACGGGTTGCGCTTGGGCGCCTCGGGGATGTGCTCGTAATAGGCCGACATGATATGCGCCGGGATGTACACCAGGCCGGTGTTGGGGTTGTACGACATTGGGTGCCAGTCATGCGCGCCCCAGAATGCCGGCGTCACCAGCTTGCGCTTGCCGTCCTTCCAGTAGGCCGCTGCCTCGTCGTCGAGAATCGGCCGCCCGGTTTTTATGTCGATGCCCTTGGCCCAGTTCACCGGCACGATATTCTTCGCGGACAGCAACTCGCCGGTGGCCCGATCGAGCACATAGAAGAAGCCATTCTTGGGCGCCTGCATCAGCACTTTGCGTTGTTTGCCGTTGATCGGCAGCTCGGCGAGGATCATGTGCTGGGTGGCGGTGAAGTCCCAGGCATCACCGGGGGTGGTCTGGTAGTGCCAGGCGTATTCGCCGGTATCGGCATTGACGGCGACAATCGACGACAGGAACAGGTTGTCGCCTTTGGCCTGGCTACGCCATTTAGGGTCCCACATCGAGCCGTTGCCAACGCCGATGTACAACAGGTTCAGCTCAGGGTCGTAGGCGAATGAATCCCAGGCCGTGCCGCCGCCGCCCCACTCGACGAAGGCATCGCCGTGCCAGGTCTTGCTGGCAATCTCCATGGCCTTGTCTTCAGGCGGCAGCTTGGGGTCACCCGGCACGGTGAAGAAGCGCCAGGCCTGCTTGCCGGTTTCGGCGTCATAGGCGGTCACATAGCCGCGCACACCAAATTCCGCCCCACCATTGCCAATGATGACCTTGCCGTTGACCACCCGCGGCGCACCGGTGATGGTGTAGCTGCGCTTATGGTCGTCGCGGGTGTCCACCGACCACACGCGCTGGCCGGTCTTGGCATCGATCGCCTCCAGGCGACCGTCCAGCACGCCGACGTAGACCTTGCCCTGCCACACGGCCACGCCGCGGTTTACCGCATCACAGCACGCCTCACCGGCGCGATTGCGGTCTGACTGCGGGTCGTATTTCCACAGCAGCTTGCCGTTGCGGGCATCCAAGGCATACACCACGGAAAACGGCCCCGTGGTGTACATCACCCCATCGACCACGATAGGCGTGGCTTCTACACCCCGGTCCAGGTCGAGCTTATAGCTCCAAGCCAGGCCCAATTGATTGACGTTGTCCTGGTTGATGGCCTTGAGCGGGCTGAAGCGTTGTTCATCGTAGGTACGGCCGTGGCTCATCCAGTTGCCAGGTTCCTGGTCGGCCTGGATGATCCGCTTACCATCCACTTCTGCAGCAAAAGCGGTTGCGCAGCACGCCAAGGCAAGGGCCAGGCAGCCCAAGGCGTGCGGAAGGGGCCGGCGGTGCGGGCCTGTTCGGTTCATGGTCGGTTCTCCGTTCTTGTTATGGCGACACCGCATCAGGCGTCGATAACAGACAGAGCAACGGCTGTGCCAGCATCAGCCAGCACCCTCGAAACAGGCATTACAGAGCGGTTGCTAGCCAAACGGTCGGGCAATGGCTGAGGCCTGCACATGCAGCAGCCATGGCACAGCTGATGCAGGCATGGCACAGGTGTGTCAGCCACTGTGGCGGGCTTTCAATGGCGTGCGGTTGTGTGTAAAACAGGCAGACAAGCCCACTGCAAAGGACTCAACCGCATGATCTACCGTCCCCTTGGCCAGAGTGGCCTGCAGGTTTCCGCCCTTACCCTGGGCAGCATGATGTTCGGCGAGCAGACCAGCACCGAGGACTCACTGCGGATCATCGAAAAAGCCTGGGACCAGGGCATCAACTTCATCGACACCGCCGATGTCTACAACAGCGGGCGTTCGGAAGAAATCGTCGGTGAAGCCGTGGCGCGCCATCGCCAGGACTGGATAGTGGCGTCCAAGGTCGGCTTTGGCCCGGCCGACGGCCTGCCCAACCGCAGCGGGCTGTCGCGCAAGCACATCTTCAATGCCATCGACGCGACGCTCACGCGCATGGACCTGGACTACCTCGACGTTTACTACCTGCACCGCGAAGACCACAAGGTACCGCTGGAAGAAACCGTGCAAGCCATCGGCGACCTGCTGCGCCAAGGCAAGATCCGCTATTGGGGCGTGTCCAACTTCCGCGGCTGGCGCATTGCCGAGCTGTGCCACCTGGCCGAGCGACTGGGCGTGGCCAAACCGGTGGTGAGCCAGCCTCTGTACAACATCGTCAACCGCCAGGCAGAGTCCGAACAGCTGACCGCTGCGGCTTACCATGGCCTGGGCGTGGTGCCGTTCAGCCCCTTGGCCCGCGGTGTGCTCAGCGGCAAGTACGCACCCGGCTCGGTGCCAGATGCCAGCAGCCGTGCCGGGCGCCAGGACAAGCGGATCATGGAAGTGGAATGGCGCCAGGAATCATTGGCCATCGCCCGCCAGATCCAGGCGTATGTCGAAGCCAAGGGCGTGGGCATCGTCGAGTTCGCGATTGCCTGGGTACTTAATAACCAATTGGTGAGTTCGGCCATTGTCGGGCCGCGCACCGAAGCACAATGGGACACCTATGCCGGCGCACTGGACGTGAAGATCACGGCGGAGGATGAAGCGTTCATCGATTCGCTGGTAACGCCGGGCCATGCCTCGACGCCAGGGTTCAATGACGTGGCGCACTACGTGAGTGGGCGACTGGCGCGCAGTTGATGGCAGCCGTTTGATTGAAGCCAAGGGGCCGCAAAGCCGCTTGGCGGCTCTACCGCGCTGCGGCAGATACAAAAAAAGCTCCCTATCTTTCGATACGGAGCTTTTCTTTACACGCCACACAATTGCCAGGCTTCACGCCGTTCGATCAAGCACCCAGGTCAACCCGCAAGGTTGCAAGCACCTGTTCGAACGCCGAGCCGGCGGGTGCGTGTCTTACTCAGGTCGCACTTGGGCGGCCTGCATGCCTTTTTGCCCTTTTTCGGCAACAAAGCTAACAGTCTGGCCTTCTTTCAGCGACTTGAAGCCGTCCGATTCAATGGCTTTGAAATGAACGAAGAGGTCGTCGCCACCACCCGCTGGGGTAATGAAGCCGAACCCTTTTTCATCGTTGAACCATTTAACTGTACCGGTTTGTCTGTTGGACATGCTCTGAGCCCTCGATGGCTTATTTGATGCGTTTTACGTGAAATTACAACGAGGGCCTTATCAAACAACCAGCCCCTGCAGTGGCATATTGAGCGCTTTGGCGACGATAAGCTACTAAGAATTCCACCAAGCCGCAAAATAGCTGTGCCCTGTACCCGATTTCCCCCGCAAAATGGGGGCTGCGGCGGTAAACAGAATCTTCGTTTAATCGCCCCTGGGCGGTACTGCAGCCGGCCCCAGGTAGCGCGAAGTCCACTCAGCCAGTGGCAATGGGGGTTGCTGATCGACGATACGCCGCCAGATCAAGCCCAGGTCATGCCCGTTGAACATCGATGCCACCCCTGCCCCTCGCCACGCCGTGGGCGTGTCGGCAATCCAGTGCCCCTGGCTGTCACGGTGGGCCATGTTGAAGCGGAAGGTGTAGTTGCCGGGGATGCCCATGCGCAGGTCGGTCACCACCAGCGCCCCGTCGATTTCGTCATAGCGCAACCAGTCATCGGTGAACCAGCGCAGGCGCTGATGCAGTGGCGCACCGGCAAGCGCAGCGGCCAGCTCAAGGTTGCGTGGCAGGCGTTGCATTTCTGGCGGTTGCTGGTCGAACCCGCTGCTGACGCCTTCGTAGTAGTCGCCGTCCGGCGTCTTGGCCAGCACGCGCCAGATCAGGCTGTTGAAGGCAATCGGCACGGCACGTACGTCGCTGACCGTGATGCCCTGCTGGTCCAACGCGGCCTGAAAGCGTTGCTCCGCCTGCATGCGCCCAGCCAGGCCAAAGCCGAGGTAGGCCGTACTGAAAACCAGTGCCAGGGTCAGCAGCCGCACGGCAGTGCCCGTCACGCCCTTGGTGAGGGTGTAGATCACTGCCGCCAGCAGCGGCACGGTGTAGACAGGGTCGATGATGAACACCGCAGCCCAGCTTTGCGGGGTCAGCGCCAACGGCCAGAACAGTTGCGTGCCATACACGGTAAAGGCGTCCAGCACCGGGTGCGTGACCAGCACCAGCCAGAACGCGAGGAACAGGCGCGGCACGGTATAGCCTTTGCCTGGCCAGCACCGGTTGACGCACCAGGCCAGCAGCAGCGCCAGCCCGGTCAGGACGAAAAGGGAATGGGAGAACCCCCGGTGGTAGGTCATCTGAGACACCGGGTCGGCGTAGCGGATGACCACGTCCAGGTCGGGCAGTGTGGCCAGCGCTGCGCCGTACAGCAGCGCTCGGCGGCCCTGGATGCGACCGAGCACAGTGCCCTCTAGTGCGGCGCCGAGTACGGCTTGGGTCAATGAGTCCAAGGCGGGATTTCCTGAGAGGATGACGCGTGAAAGCTAACCCCCTCTACCCTCTGGGTGCAAATGCGGCTCAGTGACAAAAGATGGCAGTTGGGTTTTCACAAAAACTGCCAGGTGTACACCAGGGTCAAGCGATTCTCGTCGATATCACTGCGGTAGTTGGACCGTGCCATGGCATTTCTCACGCGAATGCCCAGGCCTTTCAACGCCCCACTCTGCACCGCATAGCCGATATCCAGGTCGCGCTCCCGGTCACGGCCCTCGTAGCCCTGCCCGGTATCGACATTGTTGCCGGTGATGTAGCGCACCGTTGCCGTCAGCCCCGGCACGCCCATGGCGGCAAAATTGTAGTCATAGCGCACCTGATAGGAACGCTCGTCAGTGTAGGCGAACTCGTAAGTTGGCACCTCATTGCCCAAGGGGGAGATGTTGGCAAATACCCGCGGGAACGGGCTGTCGCCATAAATGCCCTGATACCCGGCATGGAAGCTGTGCCCGCCATGGCGGGCGGTGAACAGCGAGAAGAATGCCTGGTTATCGATACTGCCCAGCAGGGCGTCGCCGTCCTCGCGGGCGGTGAAATAGCCAAGGTTGGCGCTCAGCACCCAGTCGCCGACAGGTTTGCTGTGTTTAAGGCCGACAAAGCCTTGCTCGTAGATATCTTCCAACTGCCCGTACCACAGGCTGACACTGCTTTGGTTCGCATTGAACGCGTAGTCGCCCCCCACATAGTTGAACGCGTCACCTTCAGCCTGACGCATTGGCACGTGGCCGAGCATGGCATTCATCTTGCCGTCGCCGCCCTCGTTGCGCAGGTGGGTTGAGGTCAGGTGCCCGGCTTGCAAGGTCAGCCCCTGCAGCTCGGTCGACAACACGCTGGCACCTTGGTAAGTCGGCGGCAGCAGGCGGATATCACTGAACGTCAGCACTGGCAGGTTGGGCTGCAGTTCGCCCACCCGCAGCTCGGTTTTCGACAGCCTGGCCTTGAACGTCGGCGCCAGGCGGCTGTATTCGTCTGCGGCGCGGCCATCGCCATGCACCGGCAACAGGCCGGTATTGACCCGGTCGGGGCTGCTGTCGAGTTTGATGCCCAGCAGGCCGAGTGCATCCACCCCGAACCCCACCGTGCCAGGCGTGTACCCCGATTTGAAGTCAAGTATGAAGCCCTGGGCCCACTCCTCGGCCTTGGACTGTTGATTGGCGCCGACAATGTCGGAGAAGTCGCGGCTGAAATAGTAATTGCGGGCACTGAGGCTGGCCTTCGAATCCTCGAAGAAGCCGCCTTCAGCAGCCAGCAGCGGTGGGCTGAGCAATGTCAGGCCAATAGCGACGCAAGGGGTGTGGTTCATTCCGAAGCTCTCTTGATCTTGTTTTTATGGAATAAAGCGCTGGGAACACAGGCATCATGGGGTGCGGCGCATTACCTCCCGCGCTTGAGGCCGCCGCAGAGCGAGCAGCGCGTGGGCCAGCAGGCCGAACAGCAGCCCCCAGAACGCCGCCGAAAGGCCAAGGAAGGACACCCCCGAAGCGGTGACCAAAAAAGTGAACAGCCCGGCATCTCGCTCAGCAGGCTCGGCGAGGCTGCGTACCAGGGCTTCGCTGATTGCCCCGTACAGGGCCAGCCCGGCAAGGGCCGCGATCAGTGCCGCCGGAAATGCCGCGAACAGCGACATCAAGGTGGCCCCAGCAACCCCAAGCAGCAGGTACAGCACACTGCCGGCGACGGCCGCGACATAGCGCCGGCGCGGGTTTTCATGGGCCTCAGGGCCTGTGCACAGGCTGGCGGTGACGGCCGCCAGGTTCAGGCCGTGGCAACCAAAAGGCGCGAGCACGGCGCCACCGATGGCGCTGGCACTGATCAGCGGGCTGGCCGGTGTGGCGTAACCGGCGTTGCGCAGCACGGCCATCCCCGGCATGAATTGCCCGGTGAGGGCCACCAGCACCATGGGCAACGCCAGGCTGAACACCGCCGCCAAGCTGAATTGCGGGGCAATCCATTGCGGCGAGGCCAGTTGCAGCACCAACGCCTCGCTGCGAAACGCCCCGCTGGCCACGGTCACGACGGCGCCCACGCACAGTACGGCGGCCACCGCATAGCGCGGCTGAAGCCTGCGCATCAGCACATAGGTGATGAACATGGCCACCACCAGCAGCGGCTGTACCGGCAAGGCGCGGAACACCTCGATGCCGAAACTGAACAAGATGCCGGCTTGCATGCCGGCGGCAATGGAGCCTGGCAGGCGCGCGATGATGCGGTCGAAGGCCCCGCTGATGCCAATCAGCAGCAGGACCAGGTTGGCCACCAGGTACGCCCCCACGGCCTGCTCCAAGCCGAGTTCAGGCAGGGCCGTGACCAACAGCGCCGAGCCTGGGATCGACCAGGCGATCACGACCGGCACTCGGTAGCGCAGGCTGAGTACAGCGCCGAGCACTCCGCTGCCCATGGAAACGGCCCAGACCCAGGAAGACAGCTGGCCATGGGACAACTGCGCGGCCTCGGCAGCGTGAAAGATGATCACCAATGGGCCGGCGTAGGAGATCATCGTCGCCAGGCAGCCGGCGACGATGGCGGACAGCGAGCTGTCCTTGATCAGGGTTTTCATTACGCTTGCGCCGCCGTGGCCAGGCCATGGCGCTTGCCACTGACCAGGTGCACGGCCATGGCCAGCGCGGCAATCGCGCCAGGGATGGCGAACGCGATGAAATTCAGTTGCAACGGCAGGTTGATGCCCATCAGCGCGCCCCCCAGCAGCGGGCCGACAATGGCGCCATTGCGGCCAATGCCCGACGCCCAGCCCAGGCCGGTGGAGCGCACCGCCAGGCCATACATCTGTGCCGCGCCGGCATACAACAGGATCTGCGTGCCGATGGTGGTGGCGCCGGCGATGAAGATCAGCAGGTACAGCACCGGCATCGGGCTGTTCACCCCCAACAGGCTGATCGACAGCGCGGCGGCAATGAAGAAACCGACCTTGACCTTGACCAGGTTGTAGCGGTCGCCCAACCAGCCCCCCAAAATCGCCCCGGCCATGCCACCGAAGTTCAGCGCCAACAGGAACGACAGGCTCGAACCCAGGCTGTAACCCGCGTTGGCCATCAGCTTCGGCAACCACGAACTGAGCGCGTAGACCATCAGCAGGCAGCAGAAGAACGCCAGCCACAGGGCGAGTGTGCGCACGGCCAGGCCGTTGCGGAACAGATCGACGACCGAGCTGCCAGCCCCCTTGCGGTCGGTTGCCTGAAGCACGTCACCAGGCTGGATGTCGCACGCGGGGTCAAGCTGTTTGAGCAGCTTGCGGGCTTCTTCGGTGCGCCCTTTACGTACCAGGAAGCCAATGGATTCTGGCAGGTAATAGAGAATCACCGGCAACAGCAGCAGCGGTACCGCCGCAGCGAAGAACATCGACTCCCAGCCGAAACGCGGCAGCATGAAAATACCGACGCCTGCCGACAGCATGCCGCCCAGCGAATAACCACTGAACATGATCGCCACCAGCGTGCTGCGCAGGCGTTTGGGGGCGTATTCGTTCATCAATGCCACGGCGTTGGGCATCAAGCCGCCGCACCCGAGGCCGGCGATAAAGCGGTAGATGCCGAACTCGCTGGGGCTGGTGGCAAAGCCGTTGAGGATGGTCGCCGTGGAAAACAAGGCGAAGCAGATGGCGATCCCCTTCTTGCGCCCAATGCGGTCGGCCAGGCTGCCGAATACCAGGGCGCCAAACATCATGCCGAACAGCGCATAACTGCCCAGGGCGCCGGCCTGCAGGGGCGTCAGGCCCCACTCTTTCATGATTACCGGCAGCACCACGCCGTAAATGAACAAGTCATAACCGTCGAAGATCAGCAGCAGGCCGCACCAGGCCATGACCATCCAGTGGAACGCGGTAAAGCGCGCATTATCGATGATCGGGTGCACGTCAAGGGTTCGCATGGCATCTGTCTCTGTTGTTTTTGTTGTGGAGGAAAACGGTTGCCGGGGGGCTGGCTCAGCCGAGGTCGCCGCCCCCTACCGGCAGCGTTACGCCGGTGATGTAGGAAGCTTCGTCGGAGGCCAGGAAGAGGATGGCGCCGACCTGCTCGTCGATGCTGCCGTAGCGGTGCATCAAGCTGCTGTCGAGGGTCTGGTCGACGATTTGCTGGTACCAGGCCTTTTCCTGCGCGCTCTGCTCGGCGGCGTTGCGCGGCACGCGCCGTGGCGGTGCCTCGGTGCCGCCAGGGGCAGTGGCATTGACACGGATACCGCGCCCGGCGGTTTCGAAAGCCAGGCAGGCGGTAAGCGCGTTGACGCCACCTTTGGCCGCGCCGTAGGGCACGCGGTTGACGCCACGGGTGGCGATGGACGAGACGTTGACAATGGCCCCTGCCCCGCGTTCGAGCATGTACGGCAACGCGGCATGGCAACACCACAAGGTGGGGAACAACGAGCGGCGCACTTCGGCCTCGATCTGTTCCACTTCGTAGTGTTCAAAAGGTTTGGCCCAAATGGTGCCGCCGACATTGTTGACCAGGATGTCGAGGCGGCCGAACGCTTCGACCGCAGCGGCCATGACGCGGGCACAATCGCTGTGCAGTTCGAGGTCGGCGGTGAGGGTCAGCATGCCCTCCCCGGCCAATTCGTGGACCAACTCGGAGCGGTCCACCACCACCACCTGCGCGCCTTCGGCCTTGAGCCGCCAGCACACGCCGCGGCCAATGCCTTGGGCGGCGCCGGTGACCAGGGCGACTTTGCCTTGAAATCTTGTGTTCATCAGTATTTCTCCATGCTGACGCGGACGCTGTGGGAGCGGGCTTGCCCCGCTAGCAGACCCCACGGTGGATGGCACGGGCTGCGCCCGTGTTCGCGGGGCAAGCCCGCTCCCACAAGGGCGGCCCCAAGGAAACTCAGGCCGCGGCGGCGAACTTCTCGTAGTAGAAGTTCGCCGGCGTAATGCCCTGCTCGCGAACGTACTGGCTGACTGCCTCGACCATCGGCGGTGGCCCGCACAGGTACACGTCCACATCGCCGTCATTGAGGTGGCGCGGTTCGATGTGCTGGGTGACATAGCCTTTCTGCGGGTACTGGCTGTCTGGGTTTGCCACGCAGGCGCTGAAGGTGAAGTTTGCAATGCGCGCCGCCAAGGCCTGCAGGCGGTCCAGTTCGACCAGGTCGAAGTCGTTGGTGACCCCGTAGATCAGGTGCACCGGGTATTCGCTGCCCTGCTCGGCGATCTTCTCCAGCATCGCGGTGAACGGTGCCAGCCCGGTGCCGCCTGCCAGCAACAGCAGTGGGCGCTGGATCGGCCGCAAGTAGAAGCTGCCCAGCGGCCCAGCCAGGCTCATGCTGTCGCCGGCCTTGGCCAGGTTGGTGAGGAAGCTGCTCATCAAGCCGCCCGGCACATTGCGGATCAGGAAGCTGACCTCGCCGTCCTTTTGCAGCGAGCTGAACGAGTAAGCGCGGCTCTGCTCGCTGCCTGGCACCTTGAGGTTGACGTATTGCCCCGGCAGGAACGCCAGCCGGCTCAGCGCCTCGCCCTTGATCGACAGGGCAATGGTGCTCGCCGACAACTGGCGCACGTCGCTGATGGCGGCTTCGAAACTGGCCTGTTCGGTCTTGCACACGTGCGAAGAGGCCGGGATGCGCACCACACAGTCGGATTCTGCCCGCATCTGGCAGGTCAGCACATAGCCTTCGGCGATTTCGTCCTCGCTCAGGGCGTCTTCGATGAAGTTGTCGCCCAAGTCGTAGCGCCCGGACTCGGCCTTGCACTTGCAGGTGCCGCAGGCGCCGTCGCGGCAGTCCAGCGGGATGTTGATGCCCTGGCGGTAGGCGGCGTCAGCCACGGTCTCATGGCCAGTGGCCTCGATGAAGCGGGTTACCCCGTCCTCGAAATTCAGTGCGATCTGGAAGCTCATGTTGCACCTCGCGGGCGAGCCTGCCCGCGGCGCGCCATGCGGCACACCGGGCGGCTCGCGTTACCTCGGTTCAGATGTGGTAGATGTCGATGACCTGACGCACGTAGTCGTTCTTCAGGACCACCTTCTTGGCCTTGATCAACGGCTGCTCGCCGCGCAAATCGAGGGTGTAGAAGCTGCTGCCGAAGTAGCTGTCGGTGGTCTTGTAGCGAAAGCTCAGGGTGTGCCAGTTGAAGCGCACCTGGCAGTAACCCTCGCCCTGCTCAACGATCTCGATGTTGCTGATGTTGTGCGAGGTACGGGTGTCCGGCACGGTCGCGCTGGAGCGCTCGGTTTTAATGCGGAACACCCGGTCCTCGAGGCCACCACGGTTGCCGTACCAGATCAGCGAGATTTCGCTTTGCGGGTCTTCGGTGAGGCGGTCGTCATCGTCCCAGGACGGCATCCAGAAGCTGGCATCGGCTGCGTACAGCTCCAGCCACTGGTCCCATTCGGCGTCGTCCAGGTAGCGCGCTTCGCGGTAGAGGAAGTCGCGCACGGTTTCGTAGAGGCTCATTGCACGGCCTCCACGGGGATCAGTTGCTGCTCATCCTTGAGCGCCTGGATCATGGTGTCCTGCCAGTACTTGTGTTGCAGCACGAACAGGCCTTCGTCCTCGGTGCGCACGCCTGACAACAGCGGCTTGAGCTCGATTTCCTGGGCCGCCTCGTCAGCGCCCTCGACCCAGTGGGCAGCGCCGCGGGACATGTCATTCCAGCCGGTGCCGCCGCCGTAGCCTGTCTGGCACGAGCGGAACTCTTCGAGGTCGTCCGGGGTCGCCATGCCGCTGACGTTGAAGAAGTCCTCGTACTGGCGGATGCGCTTGGCACGGGCGTCAGCGCTCTCGCCTTTGGGCGCGATGCAGTAGATGGTGATTTCGGTCTTGTTCACCGAAATCGGCCGGGCAATACGGATCTGCGAACTGAATTGGTCCATCAGGTACACGTTGGGGTACAAGCAGAGGTTGCGCGAGTTCTCGATCATCCAGTCGGCGCGTGCCTGGCCGTAATCGGCGGCCAGCTGGTCACGTCGCTCGTAGGCCGGGCGGTCTTCTGGGTTGGCCCAACGGGTCCACAGCAGCAGGTGGCCATGGTCGAAGGAATAGAAGCCCCCGCCCTGCTTGGCCCAAGCACCTGCGCTCATGGTCTTGATCTCGTCCCCCGACTCGCGCTGTTTGCGCTGGTTCTGGGTGGCGGCGTAGTTCCAGTGCACGGAGCTTACGTGGTAGCCGTCGGCGCCGTTCTCGGCGGTGAGCTTCCAGTTGCCTTCGTAGATATACGAACTGGCGCCACGCAGCACTTCCAGGCCTTCGGGCGACTGGTCGACGATCATGTCGATGATCTTGGCCGACTCGCCCAGGTGCTCTACCAGGGGCTTCACATCGGCATTCAAACTGCCGAACAGAAAGCCCCGGTACGACTCGAAGCGCGCGACCTTGGTCAGGTCGTGGGAGCCGTCGCAGTTGAAACTGTCGGGGTAGCCGGCGTTGCTCGGGTCTTTGACCTTGAGCAGTTTGCCGCTGTTGTTGAAGGTCCAGCCATGGAATGGGCAGGTGTAGCTGGCACGGTTACCGCGCTTGTGCCGGCACAGCATGGCGCCGCGGTGGCTGCAGGCATTGAGGAAGGCATTGAGTACCCCGTCCTTGTTGCGCGCGATAAAGATCGGCTGGCGCCCCATGGTCAGGGTGAGGAAGTCGTTTTTCTCGGGGATCTGGCTTTCGTGCGCCAGGTAGATCCAGTTGCCCTCGAAGATGTGCTTCATCTCCAGGTCGAACAGGCGTGGGTCGGTGAACATCTCGCGCTTGCAGCGGTAGATGCCCTGTTCACGGTCGTCTTCGAGCATGGCATTGAGGTAGTCGAATCCCAGGGACATGGCCAGGGTCTCCATTGTTATTGTTCAGACCGGGTCAGGTTAGGGATTCGACGGGCGGGGGACTATCCGGATTGTGCAGAGTGTTATCCATCTCTCCGTACTTTGAGCATTTTTCCACCGACTGGCGAAAATGGTAACGCGTCAAACAGCTCGCGCCTTTCTATCATTTCTCTTGTCTTGGCGAGTTTTCGATCAACCCATTGCTTGATAAGAACAATCTCATTCTTTGTCTTAAGTGCTGCTTCGGCCTCAATGAAATAATTATCTGCCTCGTAGTACCTGTGAGCCAGCTCAAAACGATTCGTTTTGCCTTGAAGCGAAATCGAAGCATTTTCTAGTCGCTGTACATCTCGTAGCTGCCAAGATTTATTTTTTTCCATGTTTTTCACCCTGGCTCGGAGGTGCGGGTCAATATCAGCTAGCGCCTTCTTCACACTTAGGGTTTTTAATGCTGGCGCTTTTTGACCAACTGCGTATGAGGCAGCAGCGCGAAGCCCCCACCGTTTGGTGAATACACCACCCGTTAAAAAGCTATTGGGGGGCAACCCGACATGCCCCGTTGGATCGACCTTATTGACAGGATCGTCACCGCAGTAGCAGTAGGCATTCAGACCGCCATCACCAAACGGACTCAAGGTGTCTGGTGCATTAAGTCGCATCAATACAGTGCTGTATCCGCGATATCCATTGCCTAACAAATACTGTTCGGTGAAAGGGTCTTTCCGCTGGCCAGTGAATCGCAACATTGAAGCGCTTGCCTTATCAGTGTCATGGCCATACACCGAGTAGCGCAGAGCAAACGATACATCGCGTCCAGTGAGTTGTAGGACCGAACCTTGAAAGTCAGTCGAAAAAAACGTCGCTTGGCCATTATCGTGCTGTGCTACCAATCTACCAGCAGCGCGCACCAACGTTGTAGCTTCAGTGCCATGATGTGAGACCGTCGCCAGCCCATCAGGCGAATAAAAATACCATTGCTGCGAAGTAGACATAATTGCCTCCATTTTATCCATGAAGGCAAATGGTGGATCCGCGCTAATCCGCCCGCAACTGGCAGAAATAACAGGCACGAAGCACGGCTCCGCTTAACCGCGTCGCTTGAAGGTCTGCGATGGCAGCTCACCAAATTGCTGCCGGTACACCTCGGAAAACCGCCCCAAATGCAGGAAGCCGTAATCCAGAGCAAGCTCCGTCACACTCCGCACCCCACACGTGGCATCACTCAAACACGCCTGCACCCGCTCCAGCTTACGTTGCCGCACATAATGCTTAGGCGTGGTAGCTAGGTGCCGATCAAACAGTGCATACAGCGACCGCACGCTCATGCAGGCCTGCTCCGCCAGCACCTCAGCCGACAGCTCCAGCTTCAGGTTGCGCTCGATGTAATCCAGAATCCGCTCCAGGCTAGCCGCCGGTGCACTCAGGCTTTCGCGCCGAATGTTGGTGCTCATCAAGGTCAGCAGTTTGCTGGCCACAATCTGGCTGTAATGCCCCTGCACCCGCGGCAACGACTCATTCACCTCGGCTTCATGGCACACCATCGCCAGCAGGTTTACAAACCCATCCAGCTCTTCCAATCGGTAGTGGTTACGCAGGAACCGCACGCCCCCATCCGGGCGATGCCAGCGTTGTTCTTCGCAGATCGAATCGAGCAGCCGGGTCGGTACCTTGAGGATAAATTTCTCGCAGTCTTCCGAGTAGGTCAGGTCAACCGGGTCGTCCGGGTTGATCAGCAACAACTCGCCCGGCACCAAGTGATGCTCACGCTGGGGCCCGCGCCACAGGCAGTTGCCGTTGAGCAACACTTGCAAGTGGTAGATGGTTTCCAGCGCGGGCGAGGTGACGCGCACGCTGCCGCCGTAGCTGATGCGGCACAGGTCGAGTTCGGCGAACTTGCGGTGGCTGAGGCTGGCCTGGGGGTGGGTGGTGCGCGACAAACCGATGCAGTGCTGGCCCACGTGCTGGTTCACATAATCGGACACAGCATAAGGGTCGGCGTGGTGAAACACGCTACTGCGCTCGCTCAGCAGGCGGCTTTCCATAGGCAAGGCACTCGGTTTCGTTATTGTTCTGGGCGCCGCTTCCTACGGGCCTTGGGGCCGGTGGTTGCGGTCGATCACGGTTATTCTATCGGGCTGGTCGCTGGGTACAGAGGCAGGCGACAGCCGGTGAATAGGCACACACTAAGCAAAAAGGCGGGGGTTGGGCAATGCGACCATTGGAATGGTTGGGCGGACAGCGGACAAGTCTTTGATACTAACCGTTCGTTTATCGAACACAATTATCTGTTTCGCGGTACTGGCCTCTTCGCGGGCAAGCCCGCTCCCACAGGTAGAACGCAGGCTTTGAGAGCTGTGCCATACCTGTGGGAGCGGGCTTGCCCGCGAAGAGGCCGGCCTAGGTACAGTCGATCTCAATGCACCGCCACTTCCTGCCGCCCTGCCCACCCCTGGCTCCTCGCCCGAAACTGGCGCGGCGCAACGGCGAACAGCTCACGAAAACGCCGGTAGAAATGCGGAAAACTGACAAAGCCACTGGCCACGGCCACTTCGGTCAAAGACTTGCTGGTGTGTTGCAGCAACTGCCGGGCATGGGTCAGGCGCAATTCCAGGTAGTAGCGCGGCGGTGTCGCCTGTACATGGCGGCGGAACAGCCGCTCCAGGTGCCGACGCGACAAGCCTGCATGTTCGGCGATTTCGTCGATGCCGATCGGGTCTTCGATATTCGCATGCATCAGCTCAAGGGCCAAGCGTATGCCCTTGGGCAGGCTGGGGTCGATGTCCGCTGCAGTGGCCGGGGCATCGCTCATCACCCGTGCGCGATCGCATGCCAGCATCTGCTCCACCGCCCGGCGCAACCCGTTGCCCCCCCTGTGTTCGAGCAAGGCCAGCATCATGTCCAGAGCACTGCTAGCCCCTGCGCAACTCAGGCGTCGACCGTCCAGCACATGGGCTTGGCGGCTGACACGTACCTTGGGGAACAGCTCGCTCATCATCGCCCGGCCATCGGGGTGGAAGGCGCAGGCGTGGTCATTGAGCAGGCCCGCTTCGGCCAGAAAGTAGGTGCCGTTCCATAGACCACCTAGCTGGCAGCCATGCTGGTCGGCCTGGCGCAGCTTGGCGCGCAGCAGCGGTGCGCTCTCGAGGCGCACCCGGAACCCACCGCATACCAACAGGGTGTCTAGCACCTGCACATCGAGCTCGGCCAGTGGCGTGTTGACCGGCAAGGCGATGCCCAGGTCGCTCATGACCTGTGCTCCATCACCCACTACCTGGATTTGGAACAGTGGCGTAGCGCTCATCAGGTTGGCGGTGACCAGGGTGTCCATGGCCGCAGTAAAGGCCATCATGGAGAAATGCTCACGTAACACGAAGGCGACGCGTTGGCACGGCATCGACAGCGAGGTACGGCCTGCGGTGTTCAGATGTGCCAGGTTGGCGTTCTTGAGGGTGCTTTCGAAATGGCTCATGGCTTTGACTCAACTGCAAAAATCGCGTTGGCTTCTTCGCGAGCAAGCGCGCGCCTACAGGCAGCGCGCAAACCCAACGCTGGCACGAACCCTGTGGGAGCGGGCTTGCCCGCGAAGAAGCGCTCACCGATGGAACAGGTTACTTGCTGGCCTGTGTCGCCGCCGCGCGCGACGCCTGCAGCCACGCGTCGAACTGCTGGCGATGCGCCGCGACCCACGCTTTGGCATGGCGGGTGATGTCAGCAGGCTTTTTCTCACCTTGCTGCATCTTTAGGTTCTGCGCGCTCTCGTCCGCCGTGGTGATCTGCATCAGCGACAGGAATTTGGTGGCTGCCGGGTTTTCCTGGGCGAATTCCTTGTTCAGCACCGCCTCGACCTTGTCGACCGCAAAGCCCAGGTTCTTGCCCTTGTACATCGTGTCGACATCGTTGTTGCCATCCGGCAGGTCGGTCTTCGGTACTTCCAGCCAAACCACGTCCTTGTCCTCGACCAGCACGGTGGAGATCCACTGTGGCACCCAGGTGAAGTACAGGATCGGCTTGCCTTCCTTGTAGCGGGTGATGGTGTCGGCCATCAGCGCGAAGTACGACCCCTGGTCGACGTGCACGCTGCTGTCCAGGTCATAGGCTTTGATGTGGTGCGAGATGATCAGCTCGCAGCCCCAGCCAGGGTTGCAGCCAGTCAAGTTGGCCTTGCCGTCGCCGTCAGTGTCGAACAGCTTGGCGATTTCGGGCTTCTTCAGGTCGGTGATGTACTTGATGTGGTACTGCTCGGCGGTCTTTTTGTCGATCAGGTAGCCCTGCAGCACGCCGGGCATGATGTCGCCGGCCTTGACCATCACGTCATCGCCGCCGGCCTGCTGGTAGAACTTGTCGTGCAGCTTGTCCCACAGGTGCACGGTGAAGTCGGCATCGCCGTTGGCCAGGGCCACCATCATCACGCCGTACTCGGTTTCCTTAGGCTCCTGGACCTTGTAGCCCAGCTCGCGCAGGCCTTCCATGGCGACTTCGCCACGGAAGCGCTCTTCGGCAATGGAGGGGAAGATCGGCGTTACCTTCACGCCCTCGCCCGGCTTGTCGGCCGAGGCGTTGGCGCACAGCGAGGCGATTACCAGGGCCAGCGCGCTGGCGCCTTGCAGGATGCTGCGGGAGAACGTGGATTCCAACATCGTCGCGTACCTTCTTCTGGTTTTTATGTCGTGTGCGGCAGTACGAATGTGTTTGCGTCAGGCGGTCTTGCGCCGCCCTGCAGCGTGCCCTGAGCCGCATAGGCGCAGCACCGCACCCACGGGC
>NZ_WJRS01000070.1:0-1287 GCF_028895205.1 Pseudomonas sp. ITEM 17296
CTGCCGTCGGCGTTGATCGCCAGTTCACTCGGCGCAGTCGGCGCGGTGATGTCGGGTGCGTTGATTTGTACCGGCAGGGACGACGCGCCGGTGCCATCGATTGCCACCAGGTCGAGCAGTTCGCCGTTGGCTTGTGCCGGGTTGAGGATGACGGTGAAGGTACCTTCGGCACCCACCACCACGTTGCCGACCAGCGTGCCATCGGCATCGCGCACTTCCACACGGCTGCCGACCGGGGCGGAACCGCTGATGCTGGTGCCGTCTTCGGCGACCACCAGGTCGCTCGGGCTGGCCGGCGTGGTGGTCGAGGGTACGTCGTACTCGAAGGCTACGGATGCATTGCCGCTTGGGTCGGTCTGCACCAGGCTCAGGCGCTCGCCTGGCAGTGCCGCCGGGTCGAGGTCGATCAGGAAGGTGCCGTTGGCCAAGACAGTGCCGGTGCCGATCACATTACCCTCGGCGTCGCGCACCTCCACGCTGGCACCCGCTTCACCACGGCCGCTCAAGGCCAGGCCGTCGGCGCCGACGACAATATTGCTCACCGCAGCAGGCGGCGTGATGTCCGGTGCATCGAATGGCAGCGGGGTAGAGCTGTTGCCGGCGGCGTCCACCAGGCGGATGTCCAGCACTTCACCATTGGCCTGAGCAGGCGTAAGGGTGAGGCTGAAGCTGCCGTTCTCGTTGACCAGGCCGGTGCCGATGATGTCGCCCGCAGCATTGCGTACCTGCACGGTGGCGCCAGGTTCGCCGCTACCGGTCAGGGTGACGCCGTTGGCCAGTTCGAGGCCGGTCGGCTGCTCTGGCGCTTGCAGGTCTGGCGAGGTGACTGAGCCAGGTTCAGAGGCGTTGCCTGCCGCGTCGGTCAGTACCACTTGCAGGGTGCTGCCGTCTTTCACGGCCGGGTCCAGGGTGATCTGGAAGGTGCCATCCGGGTTGACCGAGCCGCTGGCTACGAGGTTGCCCTCGGCATCACGGACCTGCACGGTTGCCCCAGCTTCGCCGCGACCGTTGAGCTGGCTGCCGGCGAGGGCGATGACCAGGTTGGTGGGTGCGTCTGGTGGCGTGGTGTCGCCGCCGTCGATGTCCGGCGCGGTGACCGTGCCGGCGGTTGAGGCGTTGCCTGCAGCATCGGTCGCAGTAACTTGCAGCACCTCGCCATCGACTTGAGGCGGATCGAGGGTGATGTTGAAGGTGCCAGTCGGGCCGACCAGGGCGCTGCCCAGTTCGGTGCCGTCAGCTGACAGCACCCGCACGGTGCTACCCGGTTCGGCACGGCCGGTGACGACG
>NZ_WJRS01000071.1:0-1195 GCF_028895205.1 Pseudomonas sp. ITEM 17296
TTTCGTACAGAGCCTAGTGTGGTGTTTCAGAAATACCACTGAAAATCATCTACCCAGCGCTCGTGCCGCGCGAGCGACTGAGGCAAGGATGTCCTCGGCCTTCTTGTGCCACCGAAATGGCTTCGGATTCTGGTTGTAGGTTTCCAGGTAGTGCTCAATCGACGCCTCCAGATCCTTAACGCTGACATGTGCCTGCCGCTTGATCCACTTCTCGCTCAGCGTTGAGAAAAACCTCTCAACCAAATTCAGCCAGGATGCCGAGGTGGGCGTGAAGTGGATGTTGTAGCGTGGCCTCGCCGCAAGCCACGCCCTGACCTTGTCAGTCTTGTGAGTCGCATAGTTATCCATGATCAGATGAATCGGCATATCGGCAGGTACTGACACATCGATCTCCCTCAGAAAAGCGAGGAACTCAGTACTGCGATGTTGGCGTTTGAGTCGGCCGATCACCTCACCGGTTGCCACATCCAGGGCAGCAAACAGCGAGGTCGTTCCGTGCCGTTTGTAGTCATGTGTGCGAGTTGCAGGGTTACCTGGGGAAAGCGGTAAGCCCGGCTGTGTGCGGTTCAACGCTTGGATCTGACTCTTCTCATCAACGCAAAGCACCAGGGCTCGTTCGGGCGGGTTCAAGTAGAGCCCGACGATGTCGTGCACCTTGTCGACAAACAATGGATCAGTGGAGAGCTTGAAAGTCTTTTCCAAGTGCGGCTTGATCCCGAACGCGTGCCAAATACGCATTACGCTCGCAGGAGATAGGCCCGTCTCACGGCTCATCCGTCGCGTGCTCCAGTGACTGGAATCGTCGGGCTTACCTTGCAGCACTTGGTTTACTACTTGTTGAACTTGCTCATCGGAAATGGTGCGTGGTCGGCCAGAGCGCGGTTCATCGTTCAACCCCAACAGCCCCAACTTAGAGAAACGCTGTCGCCATCGTGACACCACATCCCTACTGGTACCCAAGCGCTGAGCGATGTCATTTCCTGACTCGCCTGCGGCACAGGCGAGGATTATCTCCGCGCGCAATCGAGCGTCCTGAGCGCCTTTACGGAGCTTGATGCGGCGTAGCAGCTCTGACTTTTCAGTTTCGGAAAGGATAATGACGGTTGCTGGTCGACCCATGTCGATGCCCTTGGCTAGTGAGCTTCTACAGAGCCTAGCTCAGATTTTCAGCGGTACTTCTGAAACACCACACTAG
>NZ_WJRS01000072.1:0-1184 GCF_028895205.1 Pseudomonas sp. ITEM 17296
CCCGCTTGTATGGTTAGACTTGAAGGGGTGGTGGGACTAAATGCCCGATTCTGACTGTTCGCAGCAGTACAGACCGTGGGAGACATCGCCCCACCCCTTCCACCAAAGCGCCGATAAAGAATGCATCGTTTGCAAGCGACGATAGAAGCAAGCCAGCGCCTCTTGGTGAAACCCCTTCAAGCCTAAAAACCTTAACGTGGAGTACGGCCCATGGCAATGCAGGCAGGTAGATTGATCGTGGGTGCGGACGTTGCAAAAGCTGAGCTGGTTATCCATCACGACCGCAGTGATGAGGTAATCAAACTGAAAAATTCAAAAGCCGACATCAAGCGGTGGCTGAAGCAACAACCCCTGAACACTGCCATCGCTGTTGAGGCGACCAATGTCTATCACTTGGACTTGGTTGAGTTGGCCCATGGACTAGGTTTCAGTGTTTATGTCGTCGATGGGTTTCAACTGAGCAACTACCGAAAAAGTGTTGGCGGGCGAGTCAAAACTGACCCTTCTGATGCTCGGTTACTCTCTCGTTTCTTGAGAAATGAGGGGGAGGATCTTCGTCCTTGGAGCCCGCCTCCAGCCGTCTACGGCAAGCTGCAGAGCCTCCTCCGCCGCAGAGCCGCACTGGTGTCTGCTCGCACCGCTATGACTCAGAGCTGGGCTAATGAAACCCTCTTAAAGGCGGCCTTCGAAGCTTTCGTAACATCAATAGATCGATTGGATCTGCTGATGCAAAAGAAGATGAAAGAAGTGCTCCGAGAGGCCGGACTGCATGAGCAAGTTGCTCGTTGTCAGGCAGTAGAGGGGATAGGTTTCCTTACAGCCACGGCATTGGTAATGGCCTTTGTCAGGGGCGAATTTAAAAGCAGTGACTCTTACATTGCATTTCTTGGGATGGATCTGCGAGTGATTGACTCTGGACAGAAAACGGGACGACGCCGTCTCACAAAACGGGGCTGCTCGGAAATCCGTCGCTTGCTGCACAACGCAGCGATGGCCGCTAGCAAGTCTACGGCCTGGAAAGGCATCTATGAACAACACCGCAACAGCGGCAAGGCAACGACCCAGGCCCTCGTGATCCTGGCAAGAAAGCTTGCTCGCGTAGCATTCGCCCTGATGAAAAATCAGGACGAATATGTCACCAAAGCGAGCAAACCGGCTTGCTGAAAACCATAGAATCTCCCACA
>NZ_WJRS01000073.1:0-1129 GCF_028895205.1 Pseudomonas sp. ITEM 17296
CTTGGTAATCGGCCTCGCCGGCCACCAACTGACTGGCCGTGGCGAAGCAGGCACCTCCGTGCAGGTGCGCGACGCCGCCGGCAATGTCCTGGCCACTGGCACCGTGGGTGCAGATGGCACCTTCCTGCTGACGCTGGACCCTGCCGTCATCGACGGCAGCACCCTGCAAGTGACCTTGACCGATGCCGCGGGCAACGTTTCGCAGCCAGGTTCGGTCACCTCCCAAGACCTGCTGCCACCTGCGCAGCCGACTGACCTGGCCCTGGCCGATGGCGTGACCCTCACGGGTCGCGGCGAGCCTGGCGCCACCGTGCAAGTACGCGACGCTGCGGGCACTGTGATTGGCACCGGGCTTGTGGGCGCAGATGGCAGCTTCAACCTGACGCTCTCCCCGGCTCAAGCGAATGGCGAAGCACTGGACATCCGTCTGGTGGACGCCGCTGGTAACAGCTCGACCCCACTGCAATTCGATGCCCCGGATATCACTCCGCCTGATGCCGTCAGCAACATCGTGGTCGGCGCTGGTGGCCTGGTCCTGAGCGGTCGCGGCGAAGCAGGCGCCACTGTTGAAATACGCGATGCCAATGGCAATGTGGTCGGGACCGGCACTGTCTTGGCCAACGGCACCTTCCTGATCGACCTCAACCCGGCAGCGCAACCCGGCGAGCACCTCAGCCTGGTGCAGACCGACGCAAGCGGCAACGCTTCCGTTGCCCTCGAATACGACGTACCTCAGACCACCGCCCCTGCAAGTCCGAGCGACTTGGCCATCGATGCCGATGGCACCACCCTGACCGGTACCGCGCCAGCGGGCAGCCGCGTGGAAGTGCACGATGCCAATGGCACCCTGATCGGCAGCGCCATTGCCGGTGCCGACGGCACCTTCACCCTTGAACTCACGCCACCACAAGCCAACGGCGAACTGCTCGATGTCGTCGCCATCGATGACACCGGCCTGTCTTCTCTGCCCGCACAGATCACCGCGCCGGACATCACCGCGCCAGCCGCGCCGAGTGAGTTGGCCGTCAGCGCAAACGGCACCGTTGTCACCGGCCGTGCCGAACCAGGTAGCACCGTCCGTATTCTCGCCGCCGATGGCACTGAACTGGGCAGCGCCCTGGTCGGCCCG
>NZ_WJRS01000074.1:0-1072 GCF_028895205.1 Pseudomonas sp. ITEM 17296
TGACGTGCAGGGGTACTACTACAGTGCCGAGCAGTCGAAGGCGGATCATCTGGTTTTCCTGCGCGACCACCCTGGCGAGTGAGTTATTCACGAAGACGGGAGCTGTTCGTAAGAGAACATGCTCCCTTCGTTACAACTTCAAACATTTTCTCATTTGACTATACAGCGGTTATTACTAACCTACTCGCAACCATTTCAAAAAAATTAGAGATCAATGTATGGCATTTGACGATACTTTTCGCTTGAGTTCCCACGCAGTAATACTTAACGAAAAAAATGAAGTACTCCTATTAAAAGCAACCTATGGGAATTTTGCATGGGGTCTCCCCGGCGGGGCCCTAGAGGTTGGAGAAACAATTCATGAAGCACTCATCAGAGAATGCTTTGAAGAACTCAATCAGCCAATCACCGATGCAGCCCTGACTGGCGTTTATTATCATAAACAGTACAACTCACAGGCCTTCATATTCCGCTGCACGCTAAATGACATCTCTAAAATAACATTAAGCAACGAACACTCAGAATACAAATTCGCTCCTGTATCATCTTTAAGCGAAGTTCAAGGCATTCGCGTAAGTGACTGCCTGAGCTTTTCCGGAATCGTTACCAGTAGAAAATTCTGACCATCACCTCTAATCATTCTAACCTGCAATAATTTTCACGCGGCAAACCCTCCCCACTCAGATCTCCCTTATATCTCATTCGATAGATATCGGGGATAAGCGTTTGCATTTTTGACGCTACTGACTCTACGACCTAAATTTGCGGGCCTGCCACACACGCCGAAAGTTCTGCTGCTTGACGCACATGGCGTGCAAGGATCCTCTCGCTCTTGTACACGCTTTATTTTTCCGCCTCTAACAAATACGTAAACCTTCCGAAACTACGACTTCTCACATACTTCCCTGCGAACTCGTTCGAAACAAATACAGCGGAAGCAACAACCTATTGATAACATTCCGAAAATCCAGACCATAGGATACTCGTGCTGCTGAACCTGGCCAGCAATGAGTACTTCAGCGCGGTAAAACGCAGCGCCCTGAAGGCCCGCGTGATCAACGTCGACTTCAAG
>NZ_WJRS01000075.1:0-1013 GCF_028895205.1 Pseudomonas sp. ITEM 17296
GTGGCGTTGTTGCTCAGGGTCACAACCAGGTCGTGAGCCAGCGCGGTGTTGATGTGAACGGTGAAGGTCGGCTTCACGTTTTCAGCGACGGAAACCTGGTCAGCCGTGATGGTGACTTTGACCAAGTCGCCTTCGTTACCCGGCGTGCCTGGCTCGTCGGTGACGGCCGTGCTGACCGGCGTTTTGTCCAGAACCAGGTTCTCGAACTTGCCAACATCCGCGCCGTCGACGGTAGCGATCGATTTGATCACCGCATCGTTGGTACCGGTGTAGACGTTGTCCGGAGCAGTCACGGTGGTGAAACCAGTGGTGCTGTTGGCCGGAACCGTGATGACGGTGGTGCCGTCGCTCAACGTGAAGGTCAGCGCCGAGTGTTTATCAATTGGCAGACCATCTTTGTTGGTCAGGGTGATGGTGTAAGTGATCGCACCGCCTTCGGTAACCGAAGGCGTGGCAGTCAGCTTGGCCACCACGTCATCCGTGGTGTCGGTGACTTTGACCGATGCCGCGTCGCCCAGTTGCAGGTTTTCGAAGGCACGGCCATCGACATCGACCGCGGACTTGATACCCAGGCTGATTTCGCCAGCGTCTTTGTAGACATCATCGCCCTGCGCGTCGTGAGTGTACGGCGCGCTGGTTTCGCCAGCCTTGATGGTGACGGTGGCGTTGTTACTCAAGGTCACGACCAAGTCGTGGGCCAGGGCAGTATTGATGTGAACGGTGAAGGTCGGCTTCACGTTCTCGGCGACCGAAACCTGATCAGCCGTGATGGTGACCTTGACCACATCGCCTTCGTTGCCTGGGGTACCCGGCTCGTCGGTCACAGTGGTGCTGACCGGGGTCTTGTCGAGAACCAGGTTCTCGAACTTCCAGGCGTCAGCGCCGCTAACCGCCTGGAGGCTCTGCTCTACCGGTGGGTTAGCGCCGGTGTAGACGTTGTCCGGGGCAGTTACGGTAACCGAACCGGTGGTGCCGTTGGCCGGAACGGTGATGACCGTTTTGCCGTCACTCAG
>NZ_WJRS01000076.1:0-934 GCF_028895205.1 Pseudomonas sp. ITEM 17296
ATCGGCGGTGATGGTGACCTTGACCAGATCGCCTTCGTTGCCAGCGCCTGGAGTACCCGAGCCCGGCTCATCAGTGACAGCGGTGCTGACCGGGGTTTTGTCCAGAACCAGGTTCTCGAACTTGCCAACATCGGCGCCATCAACCGAAGCGATCGATTTGATCACTGCGTCGTTGGTACCGACGTAGACGTTGTCCGGGGCAGTCACGGTGGTGAAACCGGTAGTGCTGTTGGCCGGAACCGTGATGACAGTGGTGCCGTCGCTCAGGGTGAAGGTCAGTGCCGAGTGCTTGTCGATCGGCAGACCGTCTTTGTTGGTCAGGGTGATGGTGTAGGTGATCGCACCGCCTTCGGTAACCGAAGGCGTCGCGGTCAGCTTGGCCACCACGTCGTCGGTGGTGTCGGTGACTTTGACCGAGGCCGCATCGCCCAACTGCAGGTTCTCGAAGGCACGGCCGTCGATGTCTGCTGCCGACTTCACGCCCAACTCGATTTCACCGGCGTCTTTGTAGACGTCATCGCCCTGCGCTTCGTGGGTGTACGGCGCGCTGGTTTCACCCGCTTTGATGGTGACGGTGGCGTTGTTGCTCAGCGTCACGACCAGGTCGTGAGCCAGAGCAGTGTTGATATGAACCGTGAAGGTCGGCTTCACGTTCTCAGCAACCGAAACCTGATCGGCGGTGATGGTGACCTTGACCAGATCCCCTTCGTTGCCAGCGCCTGGAGTACCCGAGCCTGGTTCGTCAGTAACAGCGGTGCTGACCGGGGTCTTGTCCAGAACCAGGTTCTCGAACTTGCCGACATCCGCGCCATCAACAGAAGCGATCGATTTGATCACTGGATCGTTGGCACCGGTGTAGACGTTGTCCGGGGCAGTCACGGTGGTGAAACCGGTAGTGCTGTTGGCCGGCACGGTGATGACGGTGGTGCCGTCG
>NZ_WJRS01000077.1:0-886 GCF_028895205.1 Pseudomonas sp. ITEM 17296
TGATGGCACCACCGTCATCACGGTCCCGGCCAACAGCACTACCGGCTTCACCACCGTGACTGCTCCGGACAACGTCTACGTCGGTACCAACGACCCAGTGATCAAATCGATCGCCACCGTTGATGGCGCCGATGTTGGCAAGTTCGAGAACCTGGTTCTGGACAAGACGCCGGTCAGCACTGCTGTGACCGACGAACCAGGTACGCCGGGCAACGAAGGTGATCTGGTCAAAGTCACCATTACCGCTGACCAGGTTTCCGTCGCCGAGAACGTCAAACCGACCTTCACCGTTCACATCAACATTGCGCTGGCTCACGACCTGGTCGTGACCTTGAGCAACAACGCTACCGTCACCATCAAAGCTGGCGAAACCAGCGCCCCGTACACCCACGAAGCACAGGGTGACGACGTCTACAAAGACGCCGGTGAAATCGAGCTGGGCGTGAAGTCGGCAGCAGACATCGACGGCCGTGCCTTCGAGAACCTGCAGTTGGGCGATGCGGCGTCGGTCAAAGTGACTGACACCACGGATGACGTGGTGGCCAAGCTGACCGCTACCCCTTCGGTTACCGAAGGTGGTGCAATCACCTACACCATCACCCTGACCAACAAAGACGGTCTGCCGATCGATAAACACTCGGCGCTGACCTTCACGCTGAGCGACGGCACTACCGTCATCACCGTGCCGGCCAACAGCACTACCGGCTTCACCACCGTGACTGCTCCGGACAACGTCTACACCGGTACTAACGATCCAGTGATCAAATCGATCGCCACCGTTGATGGCGCGGATGTTGGCAAGTTCGAGAACTTGGTTCTGGACAAGACGCCAGTCAGCACCGCTGTCACCGACGAGCCAGGCACTCCGGGCAACGAAGGCGACTTG
>NZ_WJRS01000078.1:0-797 GCF_028895205.1 Pseudomonas sp. ITEM 17296
TGTCACCATCAAAGCGGGTGAAACCAGCGCGCCGTACACCCACGAAGCGCAAGGCGACGACGTCTACAAAGACGCCGGCGAAATCGAGCTGGGCGTGAAGTCGGCAGCAGACATCGATGGCCGTGCCTTCGAAAACCTGCAACTGGGCGATGCGGCGTCGGTCAAAGTGACTGACACCACGGATGACGTGGTGGCCAAGCTGACCGCTACCCCTTCGGTTACCGAAGGTGGTGCAATCACTTACACCATCACCCTGACCAACAAAGATGGCTTGCCGATCGATAAACACTCGGCGCTGACCTTCACCTTGAGCGACGGCACCACCGTCATCACCGTGCCGGCCAATAGCACTACCGGTTTCACCACCGTGACTGCTCCAGACAACGTCTACGTCGGTACCAACGATCCAGTGATCAAATCGATCGCTTCGGTGGATGGCGCGGATGTCGGCAAGTTCGAGAACCTGGTTCTGGACAAGACGCCAGTCAGCACTGCTGTGACCGACGAGCCAGGCACGCCGGGCAACGAAGGTGATCTGGTCAAAGTCACCATCACGGCTGACCAGGTATCGGTGGCTGAAAACGTCAAACCGACCTTCACCGTTCATATCAACACCGCCCTGGCTCACGACTTGGTCGTAACCCTGAGCAACAACGCGGTTGTGACCATCAAGGCCGGTGAAACCAGCGCGCCTTACACCCACGAAGCGCAGGGCGATGACGTCTACAAAGACGCCGGCGAAATCGAGCTGGGCATCAAGTCCGCCGTCGATGTTGACGGTCGTGCCTTCGAGAACC
>NZ_WJRS01000079.1:0-657 GCF_028895205.1 Pseudomonas sp. ITEM 17296
GTGTACGGCGCGCTGGTTTCGCCAGCCTTGATGGTCACAACCGCGTTGTTGCTCAGGGTCACGACCAAGTCGTGAGCCAGGGCAGTATTGATGTGAACGGTGAAGGTCGGTTTGACGTTCTCGGCGACCGAAACCTGATCGGCCGTGATGGTCACCTTGACCAGATCGCCTTCGTTGCCGGTACCCGGAGTACCCGAGCCCGGCTCATCGGTGACAGCAGTGCTGACCGGGGTCTTGTCCAGAACCAGGTTCTCGAACTTGCCGACATCGGTGCCATCCACCGAAGCGATCGACTTGATCACCGCGTCGTTGGTACCGACGTAGACGTTATCCGGAGCAGTCACGGTGGTGAAGCCGGTAGCGCTGTTGGCCGGGACCGTGATGACGGTGGTGCCGTCGCTCAGGGTGAAGGTCAGCGCCGAGTGCTTATCAATCGGCAGACCATCTTTGTTGGTCAGGGTAATGGTGTAGGTGATCGCACCACCTTCGGTGACCGAAGGGGTAGCGGTCAGCTTGGCCACCACGTCATCCGTGGTGTCAGTCACTTTGACCGACGCCGCGTCGCCCAGCTGCAGGTTCTCGAAGGCACGGCCATCGATGTCTACTGCCGACTTCACGCCCAACTCGATTTCACCGGCGTCTTTGTAGACGTCGTCG